>CADBSM010000053.1 GCA_902797315.1 uncultured Pseudomonadota bacterium
CGCCTATGGTACTTTGTCTTAAGACACGGGAGAGTCGGTCGCTGCCGGTTCTTCTATCTTCTATCTCCCTTGACTCCTTTTATCGTTTCTTATCTCCTTTCATTATATCCCCCCTCCTAATCTAGGGGGATTTTTTCTATCTTCTATCTTTACATTAAATACTTAGACCCCTAAAAAAAATTGCATGAAGATATACAACTTCTGCTAATTAATTCGTGGGTCCCTTGATTTTTGCTACATAAAAAATGTGTGACGGTTGATGTTTTTTTAATCAATTATCAGATTTTTTTATTGATATAATAAAAAAATTCAACTTTTTGTAAAAAAAACTTGACAAAAAACTAGGAAGGCAATAAAAATTATAGTAGAGAACTACAATAAGGAGATTGATTATGGGTCAACCAATTGATAATCTAAACAAACAAGAATTAGAATCGAAACAAGATACAATTTCATATTCTTTCCAAGAAGAACCTTACGGTGATAAATCTTATGTATATAAAATAGGTGGTGGTCAAAACGTTCGTTTTATTGAAGCAACGCAAATTTTCGCTCCTGCTTGGAGCAGGGCTGAGATAAAATTCAAAAATAATAATGGAATAATTTTTCGTTTATACAGCACTTGTGAAGGTTATGGATCTATGGGACAAGCTCTGGTTGGGCAACTATCTTGGGAAAAACCTGAAATGATACAGGATTTTAAGAGATGTATTACATTAATTGAAGAGTCTAAATATCCATGTGCCGCTCCTTTAGAAGATATAATGTCCTATATTAGATTGAGAGAAGAAGAAGAAGTTTTAAGGAAAGAAGAAAGAGAAAGAGAAAGACCTATCATACAGTATTGTCTTAATGCCGATCTCGAAAATGACTGTTTTTTAGAAATTACCAATGAGGAGGCTAAGAGAGAAATAGCTCTTTATGACGCCAAGAAAGATTTAATTTTTTCTGTAACGAGTGTTAAAAATGAAGAAGATGCTGCTAAAGAAATTGTGAATGTTTTGCCTCATCATCTTTCTCTTTGGAAAGAAGAGAGAGAATTATGTAAAAAAATAAAAGAAAAACTATTAGCTGTTCAAGGAAATACTTTTGTTGACAAACTTTTGCAAGAAATACAAGCAAAAGAAGCGAAAGAAGCAAAAAATAAATTGGCCACTCTGCGCAAAAAAGCAGCTAAGATCGCGGATAAGGTCATCGAAGCAACCGGAACAGAAAAGTTAGTACAAAAATTTACAGGTGGTAAAAAAATTGCAGATGTGGAAATAAGCCTCAAAAAGAGAGCATTTGAAAAGAAAATATCGGATAAATTATTCAGCAAAATCAATGAGTAAATTCTTAATCTTATCTTCAAAAGATTTGTATTCTTGCACATAGTGAGTCCGATAAGAGCAGGCACGCACCGTTTTTGAAAACCGTTCCGAGAGAGGCGGTTTTTGCGTAGGGCATATTAATTTAATTTGAAGATGCTTTGAATTTTGCCTGTCAGCAAAATAGGTATGACATTTGTTTTTTTTATTTACCCAAAGGGAATGACATCATTTGTGAGTTAAAAAAAAGGCAAGAATTTATTTGTGCTTGGCTTATTCTATATTCTCTGTTCTTGTGATCAAGGTTAGATATTTTGGAGGGATAATACCGCCTTTGACAACAATTAAATAATAACGCACAAAAGCAAAGCGACGCTTGAGTTTGTCGTCGCAAACGCCCCAATTGACAGGAGTGTAATCTATATCGCTAATGCTGTTTGGGAGCTTGAAAAATAATTCATCAGAAAGTTCTTGCTCTAAGAATTTTGGAAAATCCAACACAGAGGGACTGACGTAAACAGCTTCAATTAAACCATCATTTTGCAGCAGAGAAAGATTAATTTCAAACATGTCGCAAGAATCAACGAACTCTTTTAAGCAATGTATGCTTCGCTCAGTCCATTGAATTGGCTCAGAGAAAGCACGTATAGCTCGGCTGCGGCCTTGAAAGCAAGCTTCCAACCACTCACAAATTTCTTGATGTGCCGTTTTGCCGTTTGTGCGTTTAAAATAATATTGTAAATCAGCTTTTGGATTAGAAGAAAAAGATAATAAACCCTTTTCTAAAACATCATTGGATTTGTTTACATAATGATATAATTTGAGCAGTTTTTTGTTTTTTTTCATACCAGCAAATCCTAATTTTATTTTTGACTAATTTTTGCATATCGCTTATCGGCTTTCAATTTTTTAACTTCAATAGTACACTTAGTTAAAGCGTTTGAATCGGCCCCGAAGCGCGCTTTAATTTCCGCCAATCTTTCTTCAAAACTAAAATCTTCGCCGTTTGGCCCTGTTGTCATATCTGCTGAGTTTAAAACAAATAATTCATCAGACATATTTTCAACCGTTGCATCTCCGTGTAAAGAGACCTCTTGCCAATATCGATAATTGTTGCGTTTTAATATTTTGCCGCCCACCATGGCGTGGGAAGAGTTGTTTTCTAAAAATTCGTAACCCATATCATGCAAAAGTCCTAGCAAAAACATATCTTCCATAAACTGGTTGTCATTTGGTCGGAGGGAAGCGGCATATTCTTTAGCTTTTCTTGCAACGCCTAACATGTGCTTTAATCTGTTTTCTGTAATCATCTCTTACTCACATTTCATTTAATAAAGGGACAATATTAATAACAGGTTCTTCATAAGGATGAATGGTTTTGATAGCTTTTATTGTTTGATTCAATTTTTCAAGCTCTACACGTACCTCAACTTTAATTTCTGGTTGTTGACTTATTTCATTTGTTTTTCCTAAATAAGGGGATGCATTTTCAAGAGTTCGCCAGGTGCCAACAACTTCGCTGTACGACAAACACGAATCATAATTTCCTATATGTCCGGCATCTGCTTTTTGTAAAACAGTTTGAAGTTCTCTTAAATGCGTTTTAGGTATAAATATTTCCAGTTTACAAAAATGCATTTAAATTCTTTCGTTGTTAAAATTATATCCTGTCTTTTTATTTATATATTTTTATTTTGGTTTTTGAAAGATATTTTTTTTAATCAAAAGTATCGTTTCAAAAAATAGTTCGGGCTTGATATCATTAAAAAAAAGTTATACATTAGTATCTGTTGAAAGTTTGTTATATTTTGAAGGTTTACCAATGGACGATTTACCTCTTTTAAAAGATATCCATTTGCCAGATCCTGTTGGAGCTTTTATCTTTGGTTATGGCTGTTGGCTTTTTGTGGCGATTTTGTGCCTCATCTTGGTGCTGCGTTTCGTTTATACAAAAACGCGCAGATATAAAACATTAAAACTTTTTAATCAAATTCAAAAAAACCAAATTGGCGATGTGGCGAAAATTTCTTTGATGCTGAAAAGAGCTTGTCTTATTAAACATAAAAAACAAGCAGTTCTTTTTGGAAAACCGTGGATAGATTTTTTAAAAGAAAAAACACAACAACAGCTCAAACCAAACTTGGCTGAAATTTTGATATCTGCTCCTTATATGCCACAAGATAAAAATATAAAAAAACAAGATTTTGAGCAAATTAAAAAATTTGCACAAAACTTTTTGGAGAAAATTTTGTGATAACATTTTTATATCCATATGCCATCATTTTGCTTTTTTTGCCTTTTATTTTGAGGGCAATATTTCCCTTAGCTAAAAATCATCAAGGGGCAGCAATCAAAATTCCTTTTATTAAAGATTTGAAAAAAATACAGCATATGTCGGCTCAGTCTGTTTTATCACAAAGAGGTCAAGTTTCGGATTTTCTGCGTTTGTTTTTTCTTTTTTTGTTGTGGTTTTTGATTGTTCTCGCGCTTATGCGTCCCATACAGCTTTTAGATCCTGTCCGCTTTGAAAGTAAAGGTCGAGATATTTTAATGATTACCGATATCTCAACCTCAATGCTTGAAGAGGATTTTAAATATCAAACTCGACGAATTAGTCGTTTAGATGCAGTTAAAGCTGTTGTCTCTGATTTTACAAAAAAGAGGCTCAATGATCGTATGGGGTTGATTTTGTTTGGAACACGAGCTTATTTACAAGCCCCTCTTACTTTTGATAAAGTGGCCATTGTTGATATTTTGTCGTTGATGAAGGCTGGTATGGCTGGTCAATCAACAGCTATTGGTGATGCTTTAGGTTTGGGTTTAAAAACCTTAAAAGAAGCAAAAACAAATAAAAATAATCAGGTGATTATT
Source organism: uncultured Pseudomonadota bacterium (assembly GCA_902797315.1). Taxonomy (GTDB): domain Bacteria; phylum Pseudomonadota; class Alphaproteobacteria; order RF32; family CAG-239; genus UBA1254. The sequence continues at coordinate 4,179 of CADBSM010000053.1, forward strand.
TTGTTAACAGATGGCGAAAACAACGATGGAAGCATGAGCCTGCCAGAGGCTATACATCTTTCAAAAACGCAAGATGTTAAAATTTATACTATTGGTGTTGGTTCGCCGGCATTTTCTATCGCTTCGGCCTTTTTTGGAGTTCAAAATAGTAATCTTGATGAAAAAAGCTTAAAAGAACTTGCAAGCCAAACAAAAGGACAATATTTTAAGGTAACCAGCTTAAATCAGTTGATAGCTGTTTATAAAAAAATAGATGCGTTAGAAGAGCAAAATTTTGATCAAAACTATATTTATCCGCAAAAAGAGCTCTATTTTATACCTCTTTTGTTGGCACTTGTTTTAACACTTGTCGCTCTTTTGTTTGAAAGGTTGAAAAAAGTCTCATGAATTTTTTAAAAACGGCATCGGAAATTGAATTTATACGCCCTTATTTTGGCTGGCTTTTGCTTGTTGTTTTACCCGTTTGCTTTTTAAATTTCAAACGCCTTAATCAATCATCACCTTGGCAAAAAGTTTGTGATTCGACACTTTTAAAATATCTTTTAGTGCCTGAAAAAAAACAAAAATCGACTTTCGAAAATTGGCTTTTGAAAATAGCCTTAATTCTTTCTGTTTTAGCTTTAATGGGACCGAGTTTTCATCAAACAGAACACAATATTTTGCAAACGCAAAACCCATTGATGGTTGTGCTTGATATGTCATCTTCAATAACCAAAACAGATATCAAGCCCTCAAGATTGAAACGAGCTAAAATAGAAATAGCTGATATTTTGAAAAAATCAGATGTTCATCCAAGCGGACTTATTGTCTATTCTTCAGAACCCTTTGTTGTGTCGCCGTTGTCTGAAGATGAAAACATTATCATCAACCTTTTAAAAGCAATTGATATTTCCATTATGCCATCAGATGGTCAACGTTTTGATCGGGCTGTTGACCTGGCTTTGACACGATTAAAACAAAGCGGATACTTAAAAGGAAAAATTTTAGTTGTGACAGATAGTCTCGGAGAGCAGAAAGAAAACGCAAAACAATCTATCTTAGATGTACAAAAAGCCGGTTATGAATTGAGTGTTTTGAATGTTTCTCCTTTTGAAAATAAAGAATTAAAAAAGTTGGTTTTAAAATCAAAAGGATCTTATGCAAATATTGAAGACCTCGTAAACAGTGATTTTATCAAAGGTTTTTCAAAACAAAACTTTTCTGATTTAAAAGCAACACAAAATAAAATGAATGTGTTACGCGACGATGGGTATTGGTTAATTTTTTTAATTGCCCTCTGTTTGCTTTATTTTTTCAAAAAAGGAATTGTGTTTGTTTTGATTTTTGTTGTGTTTTCAATTGATGCTCAAGCAGGTTTTTGGTTGAACGATCAATATAAAGCTTCGAAATTTTTTAATAATCAAGAATATGAAAAAGCTGCAGGGTTATTTAAAAATGAAGCATGGAAAGCTTCCGCTCTGTATAAATCAGGCGATTTTAAAAAAGCAGCTGACTTGTTTGAAAAACAAAAAGACGTCGAATCTCAATATAACTATGGAAATGCGCTTGCGAAATCAGGACAGATTCAAAAAGCTATTGAAGTTTATGAGGCTGTTTTAAAGCGAAAACCCAATCATGAAGATGCTAAATTTAATTTGGAATACTTAAGAGAAAAATTGCAAAATCAGCAAAACAATCAGCAAAATAACGAAGACAAAAATCAAAACGACAATCAAAATCAATCTTCAAGCGCAGAACAAAACCAAAATCAAAACGATAATCAAGCGGAGCAAAATCAAGAGAAAAACTCTGAACAGTCTGAACAAAAAGATGAGTCTAATGCTCAAGACAATCAAGAAAGAAAAGACCAATCGGAGCAAAACGAAGACGGGCAAACAAACGACTCAGGTAAGCAAGTAGAAAATGAGGAAAAAGAGAATCAAGATAAAGAAGACCAAGACGAAGAACAAACAGACCAAAAAAACAAAGAAGCTGCAGCCCAACAAGAAGAACAAGTGCCACTTTTGAATGCGAAGCAGGGGAATCAATCTGAAAAATATGACGAAGAAGTACAGGCGCTTGCTCAGCAATTTAGAGAAATTAAAGAAGACACGGGCGGTCTTTTAAGAGAGATGATTAAACAAGAATATTTAAAAAACAGATATGGGAATTAAAATGAAAAAAATAAAATATATTGTTGTTTTGTTTTTAGTTTTTTGGCATTTGAACGCCATGGCGTCAGTTTCGGCCAATGTGTCTCAAAACAGTATCGGTCTTGGACAAAGTTTTGTTCTAAACATTAAAACAGATCAAAACAGCACAACAATTCCAGATCTTGGAAGTCTTGTCTCGGATTTTCGGGTTTTATCAACTTCCGTTTCTCAGAAAAATTATATTTTAAACGGCGTTCAATCACGTTCTGTCGAATTTGAAATTGGTTTAATGCCTCTAAAAAAAGGAACTTTAACTATTCCACCACTGAATGTCGGATCTGAACACACACAGCCGATTACTATTAATGTTGGTGAGGAGTTTATCTCAGAACAAAACGATACAGCCTTAAATGAAACACAAATAAATAGTCACAATACGCCATATAGGATTGAAGCTTTTGTGAGTGAAAAATTTCCAAAATATTATATTCAGCAACAGATAAATTATCAAATCATTGTTGAAGATGATGGATCTATTGAAGAAGGAAATGTTTCTTTTGAGCCGACAACAGATTTTATCATAAAAGAAATGAATTCGCCACGAATAAAAAAGAAAGGTCAAAGACGCCAAATTATATATAACTTTGCGCTTTTTGCTCAAAAAAGCGGCAAGCTTGCATTGCCAAAGGCTGCCTTTGAGGGCTATTCGTATGATGAGCCGGATCAAAACAGTGTGTTTGATATTGGTGTTTTCCGTTTGCAAATTCCTTCTGTTTTTGGTTTTAAGAAACCTGTTTATCTTGAAACTGAAAATAAAAACATCGATATTTTGCCGGTGCCTGAAAATCTTCAAACCCAATGGTGGCTTCCTTCTTCAAGGGTGAGCTTAAACTCAAAATTTGATCAAAAAAAAGCCATGGTCGGAGAACCTTTTGTGCAAGAAATTATTTTAACGGCTGAAGGCGTTTTAGATACACAGCTGCCTGAATTTAATTTTGAGTCTTTAGATGATGTGAAATTATATACAGAAGATCCTGTTGTGCAGACTTCTATTAAAAATGATGAATTTGTGAGCCTCCAAAAAATTATCAATACTTATATTCCTCAAGAAGAAGGCTTTCTTGAACTGCCTGAAGTAAAGGTTGTGTGGTTTGATGTTTTGAGCCAAACAATTAAAGAAGCCAGAATTGAAAAACAAAGAATCTTTGTTCAAAAAAATCCCAATATTGTCTCAAAACCAAATTTACAGCTTAAGGAAAACACGGCTACCGACAAAAAACAATACAATTTTTCATATTTTGTGGTTGCTCTTGCTTTTGTTTTTGGTTTTTTGGTGAGTTATTTTTTATCTAAAGGAAAAACAAAAGCAAAAACGGATCAAAATGATATTGATGAAAAGATGGTTTTTAAAAAAATTCAATCAGCAGATCTAAAAACATTAAGAGACGATGTTTTGAAATATGCAAAACAAAAATACAAAGATCAATCGTTTGCCAATTTAAAAGAGTTTGCCGGCTTTTTAGATGACGATGAATTTAAGCATCAGGTTGAATTGTTAAGCAATGCC
>CADBSM010000054.1 GCA_902797315.1 uncultured Pseudomonadota bacterium
CAACCCTTAATGTAAGCATCTTCTCTCTTTGCTGTTACCTAGCGTATATATTGATCCCTAAGATACATAATCTTATAACTGAGACAGTCGGGCGGTCGTTCTTCTTTACGACTCTTTAGCTACGATGAAACAAAGATCCTTTTTGCCTATTGCTCATTTTAGGTTTTTGTTTTTTGTTAATAATTTTATACTAATAAACTTTCATTTTCATAGTACAATTTTTTTTTACAAAAATCAAGAAAATTTTTCAGAAAGATCTCTTGAACAATAAGCTACAAAACATTTTTTATCAACTGATGCTTTCTTTTAACAAAACAGATAAAACGCCTATTCCTTCGTAAGGCGGATCTAAAACATCCTCTGCAGGCTCAAAATTTAAAAGTAATTTATTGTTATCAATCAGCTTTTTTTCAATTCGAACAGATTTTTCTAAAGGTTGCTTATCTTCCGCCAAAACGTGCCACACATCTATCAGATGCCCATTGGCATAAACTTTAATATCTTGCTTTAAGGATTTTTTTAAAAGCATTTTGAAAGAAATTTCCAAAATCAAATCTTTTGAAATATCTTTAGGTAAACTCAAAGATATCTCATTTAAAAACACCATATCAAAAAATGTTTGTGAATATGAGGCATAACACTGTAAATCTGAAACTTCAGAAATTTTTTTATTTAAAACAGTATACGGATAATATTGCGGTGAACTCACTGTTTTGGGCTCTTCAAATTTTTGATAAATTTTTGAAGATTTCATCAACTCTGCTTCTAATTTGAGACCTTCGCTTTCAATCAAAGTTGGAATATTTCTTAAAAGAGAACGCCCAAGTCCAAAACCTTTATCATCAAAATTAACACCTATGGCATTGAGCATTGTAGGCGCCATATCAAGCATAGTGTATTTTTGATGCTTTTCTTTTTTAAAAATTGGTGATGGATTTAAGATAAAGTTGACAATTTTTCTTTCTTCAAAAGCTTTCAGAAGAGCGTTTTTCCCTATTTTCAGATGGTTTCCCAAAACGACAACAGTCGTATTTTCATAAAATTTCTGAGTTTTCATCCACTCTAAAAATGAGTTTAACATTTGATCTGCACAAGCAACAACATCTTTTAGGTTCTCTTTTTGACCCTGGCAAGAGGCATCTAAATAAAAATCAGGAGCACGTGTATCAAGCGAAAAAAAAAAAAAAAAGAAAGGTTCTTTATGGTCTGCCAACTTTTGAAGTTCTGTCTGAGCTTGCTTATAAAGTATACTATCTCGAAAACCATTAAACGCCCCTTTATTTTCCTTAAATAAAAAATATTGTTTTAGATTATCTTTGCCATAGACGTTTGAAAAACCATGTGTTTTTAAAAATAATCCTGTTCTTGCAAAATTAATATTTGAAGCTTGAAGAAAAGATGTGTTGTAGCCATTGTTTTTTAATATTTCAGGCATACAAATAATTTGCGGTAAAAAATTTTGATATCCAGAACGCCTATTAAAACTTGATTTTTGATAAGGCACTGCACACAAACTTTCAACCATCGCAGCAATTGTAAAACCCTGATTTTTAAGCTGGTAAAATCCATCAAACGATAAATGATTTTGCATATAAGACGAAATGTTAGGAATTAAATTTTCATTTTCAGATCCTGCTTTTTGATAACCTTCTTCCATCGATTCTAAATAAATCAAAACCAAATTTCTTTTTTGAGACGGAAAGTCATATCTTAAGTTTTGCGGGTAGACATATTCGTTTTCATAAACAAGAGAATAGGTATACTGATTTTTAAGATATCCATACAAATCTATTTTATAACAAACGAACGCTAGAAAAATAACCGAAATAAAGCACAAATCTCTGTTTTTTGAAAAAATAAAAGAACACGCAAACATTAAAAACACAGCAAATAGAATGCTAAAGATATAATTCATTATCATTGCGGGCGACAAATCTGCCACACCATCTTCCAAATTAATCAAAATCTGCAAAAAATTCACATCTCCCCATACATAGTTCGTATAGATAAGCATGACAAACAATGCGGCAGCTAAAAATAAAAAAATTAATGTTAAAACATCTGCAATTGTGTGTTTCATAAAAGACCTTTCATTTTTAAAATAATTTCATCAAACATAGCTTGCGTTAAAACACCAGTATTGATATTATAGCGCGAAGTATGGTACGAATTTATCAGATAAAAATTTTGTTTTGCTAAAAAATGGACAGCCCCATGCTGAAACTTGAAAGCGCTTTTTTTATATGACAAAGCTGTCAAAACACATTGATGTGCGACAGAGCCCAGCGTAAGAATAATTTTCAAATTTGGCATATTGGTTATTTCATTTATTAAAAAGGGACGGCAATTTTTTTCTTCTTCGGCTGTCACCTTATTTTGAGGCGGCACGCAACGCACTGAATTTGTCACACGCACATTTAAAAGTTCAAACCCGTCATCTTTTCTTTTTTGATAAGTTCCTTGAGCAAATCCAAATTTTTTTAAACAAGGATACAAAATGTCTCCGGCATAATCGTTTGTAAATGGTCTATTAGTTTGATTCGCCCCATTTAAACCCGGCGCTAAACCAACAACTAAAATTTTGGCATCAAGTGATCCAAAGGAATGAACAGGAGCATTATAATATGATGGAAATTTTTGTTTGTTTAATTTTCTGAAAGCGACAAGACGCTGACATTTGGCACAATTTTTATCCGGATTACAAAAAAGCATATTCTTAAACCTTGTTTATCGCTTGCTAAACATACGGTAACACAATTTTTTTTCAAACGCACTATTTAAAATTTTTTTTTACAGAATATATAGCATGTGAACTTTAGGATTAATTCATTTAACAACATCTATTTATAAATAGGAGAATATTTAAAATGAAAAAGATATTATTGCTAGCTGGTGTTGCCAGTATTGTCACACTCAATGCAAAAGCTGGTTATTGGACGGACATGTACAATGATATGAAACCTTATATTGGGGCAGATTACATTTATAGCAACATCAAATTTGGCAATCCTGCACGAGGTTTAAGAGATAGCTATCACTCAGGTTCGGTTAATTTGGGTGCGCGTATGTACGGTTATTGGGGGCTAGAAGCCTTTTATCAACAATCAGGTAAACGCGAAAAGAGACACCCTGACGGCAAACATTCTGCCGAATTTTTAGCTTATGGTGCAGATTGGTACGGCTATGCACCGATTATGTGCAGCCAATTTAATGTACTGGGCTCTCTTGGTTTAGCCAATTATCGTTTTAAGTTCGGCTATCCCGACATTGCTTCAAAAACTCAAAACAGAGTAGGTTATCGTGCCGGTATCGGTATGCAATATGACTTTAACGAGCACATAGCTGCCCGCGTTATGGGACGCTACACTTATCTTGGCATGAAACGTGTCAACAACTTAAAAGAAGTCACTGTCGGTTTAAGATATATGTTTTAATAAAAGCAACAACCACAAAAAAGATACCATTTTATCATGGTATCTTTTTTTATATTCAAAGGGCTTGCATTTTAAGTAAAGAGCATATATCATCAAGTTTGAAAAGGATTAAAAATGAAACTTTACCATTATGTGCCCAAAAAAAATACTGTTTTTCAAGACGGCATTTTATCAATTTCAAAAAATGATACCAATCTCAAAACTTATTTCAAACGCGCCAATTCTGACAATAAAGAAGATGTTATAGCGTGGCTTGAAAAAACATTTCCAGGACGCAGTAAATCAATTTCCTGTTTAACGGAACCTATCAAATGGCACTCAAATGACATCGTTTTAAAACAGATTGTTCAAAATTCAGAACTCTTTTCTTTTGAACTTAATGATTTAATCGAAGACGGATTAGTCGAAGCAATCTGGTGTAAAGCAGGCTCTCAGGCCAATGGCATCAACGAACAATTTTTTTTAATAGATTCTGAACAAATTGACACCTCCCCTTTACCTTGGCACAAATGTAATAGTTCCAGAGGCTTGATTTATGGCGTCATACGCCATTATTTAATTGTCTTAAAAGATGGCCTTATTCCGCCTCAATACCTTTCAAAAGAAGATTAACTCTCAAAAAAACACTCTATTCTTTAGAGTATTTATTCAAAACACCTCTCATCTTTGCGATCCAAACCTCTTGCTGTTTCTGATTATTTTGTTGGAAACAAGCATCTTCTTTTTCAAAAGCTTTGTTCGAAGGGAAAGGAATATTAATTGTCTCTCCTGTTTCATATTTCATTTGAGTATAATATTCACCATTTTCACTGGCAAAAGGAATTTTATATTCGTGATTTGGACCAAACTTTATAAGCTCCCTGCCGTTAACAATTTCGACAATCGGCTCTTGCCCCGGTTTGATAGAAATTCTTTTATCATAATGCATTAAATTTCCTTGCTGATCAACAAACTCAGCCAACCCATTTTTTTCATCAAACAGAGGATAAAGTTTGCCTTCACACAAAATTTGGCACGTTTTATTTTGTTCATCTAGAACAAGATTTAAAGTTGCATCGGAAGCAATTTGATAGGTGGTTTTATTTTTTTGTTTCTGATTTTGGTTCTTAATTCTACCATATTCATCAAAATCGACTTTTGATTGATTTTGGTTGCAATCATTAGAATCCGAAAAAATCGGGTTTTGGAGAGCTCCTCTGCCACTTTTTTGCATAATTTTTAAGCTTAATGGAAGCTCTGTATTTCTACATAAAATTTCAACATTTTTATTTTGAATTTGTGTCTGCAGAAGTTCTTTATCTTGAATGTTTTCAACCTCGATTTTTGTGGAGGGAGAAACTGTCATAGCTGTTGTTTGTGCATAATCCGGCTTTGCTCTTTTATCAAAAACAATTTTTTTTGCTCCTGAAAAATCTATATTTTTAGGAAACTTAACATTATATTTTAATCTGAGTTCTTCTATGTGTTGAGGCAGTTTTACCATTTGAGCTTCGGACAAATCAACATCTTCAAGTATCATTTTTTTGCATTTCATATCATTTAAATCAAGAATCTTCATCGGGGGTATTTTGACCTCAGATAATGTGAAACTTTCACATTCTTTTGGTGCCTTAATACCGACATATTCCATATTTGCCACACATACATTGCCTCCACAATTAGAAGCATCAAGTGCATCAAAATCAGGCGACAATGTGCAATTGTACAGCATCATGTCACCTTTTAAATGCACATCACGAAATTTTTCAGATATAACAATTGAATGAAAAGATGCATCTTTAATTTCAAGAAAATTTGATGTTGGTTCGATTTGATCTGAACGGCACAACCCTCTCACATTCAAATCTTTATTATATACTTCTAAAGATTGATTTTTTTTAAAAATACCAAGCCGCTTTTGAGACTCTTTCTTATACTCAAATGTTGGAAAATCTTTAATTTGTTTGTTGTTTCTTTCAATCAGATAATCATTCAATTCACTCGTGTTTTTAGGTGTATGTAGCTTAGCAAATTTTTCAAAATCTATACCTTCTTTTTTAAAATAGCCTTTTGCATCAGCAATTTGAACAAGTTTGTCATCTACACGCAAATAGATTGCCGACAACGGATTTCTGTCTTTAAGGACAAGAGTTTCATAGTCAGCTCTATAATCTTTTTGATAAGCTGTGTGTTTTTTTAAGGCCGATGCAAAAGGTCGCTCTGCACCGGCCATATCATAAAATTTTTGACCTTTTTGTTGTTTAAACTCATAAACAAAACCATATTGCATACCATCTATTGTTTGATATCGCAAACCTTTGCCTAAATTAGAAGCTTTTGAATATTTAACAGCTTCTGACAATCTGTTGGTTGCATAAACACAATCACGAGAACGACGACTTGAGGCTATAGCATATGGTTTATCACCTAAAAGACCTCCTCTATAAATATATTTTTGAGAAGTAAATTCTTTATCACCTTCTTGAGAAATCACAACGTTAGGCATTTTATCTGCGGCATATTTTAAAAATTCAGATAAAATCTGATGAACATTTTTTTCTTCAGGATTATTTTTTTCAATATCAATGATATAATCTGCATATCTTTGAGAGGTTGCCTCAATTAGGTTGTCCTTCACAACAGGCATAGCGCAGCTTGTCTCAAAACCATTTTCGCTTAAAATACGAACCATATCTTTTGTAGCAAGCATAGCATCTTTTGCGGTTTTAAAAAAAGGCGTACGAATACCGGATCCTTCAACGACAAAACAACTCAAATCATCTTTAATATTTTCATCATAAAAAGGCAGAGCATGAATCCCCCCTCTTCTAAGCAAATTGACCACATCTTCAACTGTTTGTTTTTTTAAGTGAAGCCCTAAAGAAACTGAAAGTGGTTGTTTGATACTATCAAAATGGTCTGAAACCACACTTTTGTATATTGTGTTATAATTACCTGCCATTGTCAAAACTCCTCTAGAAATTAAACCACCTTATTCAGGTGGTCTGGAGAGTTCATAAATCATACACTGTTAAATGATCCTGCAAACCTTTCAGATTACGGGCTATTGCTGATAATCCTTGGACATTCGCCTGCAGCTCCCAGACCATTTTCGATCTGGGATTATTTACTATTGGCAACTTAAATTGCACCCTAGCATAACGGTGACAATCCCTGACACCGAACAGTGTAAAAAGCTTATGAAGGCTCCGACCACACCGGATCTAAATATGCGCATCTAGTGCATATCTGTTTAAAGGATATCACGTCAGCTTTTTAAAAGCAACTAAATATTTTGGCAGAAAAAACGTTTTTTAAGCGTATGGATTATCTGATTTTCGAACAGTTATTCGAATAGGCACACCGCCTAAATCAAATGTTTGACGCATATCATTAATCAGATATCTTAAATAAGAATCCGGCAAACCTTCCGGGTTGCTTGAGAAAATATAAAAAGACGGCGGTCTTGTTTTGGCTTGGGTAATATATTTGAGCTTAATACGCCTCTTATTTTTTCCGAGCGGCGGTGTATTTTGCGCTTGAACATCGGAAAACCACTTATTTAACGGTGCTGTCGGAATGCGTTTATTCCAGCGTTCATAAACTTTTAAAACAGCCCTCATCAATTTATCTAAACCTTCTTTTTTCAAAGCAGAAACCGTCACGGTTGGAATACCACTCACCTGAGTTAAAGATGTCTGAAGTCTGTCATTAAGACGCTGAATTGTTTGTTGACGCTTAGCTATATCCCACTTGTTGACAGCAATAACCAAAGCACGACCTTCATCAATAACCTGTCTGGCAATTGTTAAATCTTGCTTATCTAAAACGGCATCAGCATCTAAAACCAAAATCACAACCTGAGCCATAAAAGCAGCATGTTTCGTCGATGCAGCAGACATTTTTTCAAGACTATCCACAATTTTGCTTTGACGTCTTAAACCTGCTGTATCAACTAAATTAATGCGGCGACCGTCAAAAGACCATTCCGTTTTAATTGCATCACGCGTAATTCCTGCCTCAGGACCTGTCAACATTCGCTCATCATTTAAAAAAGCGTTCACAAGAGTCGACTTTCCAACATTTGGTCTGCCGACAATTGCTAAATCTATTGCTTTTTCTTTCAGGTCTTCTTCGATATCTTCTATGTCAGAATTTTCTTTATCGTATTCAACCAAAGCTTGATATAAATCTTCTAAGCCAAGACCATGTTCTGCTGAAAACGGTATCGGTTCGCCCAAGCCAAGTTTATAACTTTCAAAAATAGAATCTTCTTGATTTTTGCCTTCACATTTATTGGCAAGCAAAATAACAGGCTTATGACTTTGCCTAACTAATGTTGCAAAAACTTCGTCATAAGGATGAAGCCCTGTTCTGGCATCAATCATAAAAAGGCAAACATCTGCAGCATCTATCGCACGTTTTGTTTGTGCATACATTCTACTTTCAATACTGTCTTCGCCTCCTGTTTCGAAGCCTGCGGTATCAATCAACTTTAAATCTAACCCTCTAAAAGAAGCCAACGCTTCTTTGCGATCACGTGTCACTCCCGGCGTGTCATGAACAAGAGCAACCTTGCGCCCGACCAATCTATTGAGTAAGGTCGATTTTCCAACGTTTGGTCTGCCGATAATTGCAACAGTGAGAGCCATTTCAACCTCTATTCAAAAGCAATAAGCTCAGCATCTTCTGTTGTTATTACAACGGTTTTTTGAGCCGCAATAGGTGCAAAAGCAATATTTTCTTTAGATTCGATTTTGTTTTTTTCTGCCCCATTTTGCGCCGAAAAAGCATAAATCAACCCTGATGATGTTGTCACAAAAAGCTGAGAATTAATCATCACTGGTCCGTTTGCATATAAATTTCGGCGTTTTCTAGCAGATATATCTCTCAAAAATTCTTTCTTAAACAAAATAGAGCCCGTTTGTTTATCCAAAGCATATAGCTCAAAATTATTTGAAAGAATAAAAATCGCTTCAGAATCCACCCAAGGTGTATTTGTTCCTCCAATCGGAGCCTCCCATAGAACATCTCCGTTTTCTAAATTAATTGCAAGTGTCAAATCTGTGCTTCCGACCACGTAGACAACATTGCCATCTATTACCGGCGCTGCCTTAATAGCATTAATTCCCAATGAAGAACCTATCTGTTGATTATTAATCAAATTATTTGACCAGATTGGATAACCTATTCTGCCATTAAATGCTTGAACTTCGCCATTTGAAAAGCCTGCAACCAAAATTTCTTTTTGTGCATCATAGGCGGGCACTGCACCACCTGCTAAAACGGTATCTTCAGCAGAAATACCATAATTCCAAATTTCAGAACCATTTGAAGCGTCTAAACACAAAAGCTGATTATCAATTGTTTGAACAAAGATTTTGTTGTTTGCCACAACAGGAGCCACACGAAGCGGAACATTAAAGTCTTTACGCCAAATAATTTCACCGGTTTGAGCATTCAAAGCAAAGGCTGAGCCAAAACCCGTTAAAGCATAAATTTTGTTATTATCCGCAGCTAAACCAACACCGTTCAAAGCGCTTGAGGCATCATTTTCATTTTGAGGTTTTAGTTTTGTTTTGAAAATCTCTTTGCCTGTTTTTAGCTCAAAAGCATAAACTGTAGCGTTCACATCCTGAGCAAAAACTTTGCCATTGTATATAATAGGCGAAGCTAAAAGCAAATTCCTTTTTGAAGAGCCGTCTCCAAAATCGACTGACCAAGCTTCTTTAATGTCTGCATTGGCTAAAATATTTTGAACCAAATGTGTTGCATTATCTCCACTTTGCGCCCAGTTGATATTAGTAAGAGGCGACGAGATCGATATCGATTTTTTCTGAACATTATTTACCGACAAGGTTTGATCCGGCATTTCGAGTACGGATATACGCTCACCTTGCGGCAATTCTTTTTTATTTGAAAAAATGCCACACGAACTCAAAACCGTTATCAAACATAACAGTCCAATTCTTTTACATTGAAACCTCATAAGATCAAACCCCTTTTTTATTACATATCAGATAAAGCTGTTAACATATCTTGCACACGGTTTCTAAAATCTTCTGAAATTCTACCGTCTTGCATAAGCTCTTGGTACAACAACCGAGCGCCTTGAATGTCACCATCTTGAATTAATGCTAAAGCCAAATATTCTTTAGCAATAGGAGTCCAAGAGTCATCAGCAGCAATAACAGGATTAAGCAATGCCTCAATTTCAGCACGCGGTGCAGAATCAATTTTTTGTGCAGCTAATTTAACAGCTGCCAAGTTACGAACACGTTGATTAAGCTCGTCGTTATCAACCATCATCGAAAGCATATTGATAGCTTCTTCATTTTTGCCCTGTTCGATAAGCAAATCTGTTATTTGAATGCGCGCCAATTCACTGTACACACCATAGTTTCCAGAAGCAATTTTTTCAAGAGCCGTCATCATTTGCTCAGGATTTGAAGCATAGTTTGCTGCAATATAATCATCTGTCTTTGCTTTGAATTGATTTTCTCTCCAATTTTTAATGGTTTCAAAGCTAACCGTCACACTCAAAACCAAAATGACGAATAAAACAACAAACAAACCATATTTTTTCCAAAACACTTTTAAATTGTCGTTTTTAACCTCTTCATCAACCTCCATGATAAAAGCATCAGCCATTTGCTCATCATAAACCTCTTTTTTAGGTGTCTGTTTAACAATCTTAGGTTCAACAGCTTTTTGCGCTTTTTTCTGCTTTGGAGCAGCCGATTTTGTTGTTTTCTTTTTAAGTTCTTTTGCCATGTTCTTTTTCCTTTACTAAAAAATATCACTTATCGTTAATATAAAACAATTTTAAAATTTATCAATTGCTTTATCAAATTGTTACTCAATTATTTCACTAATCAAGAATCCCCTAATCCACCGCAAATCATCGGGCGAAAATTTATTAAAGACAACAAGAGCGTGCTTGTCTGTCACAATATTGAGGGCATATCTGTCTGTTGTCGGAGTATAGACAATATCAATACCTTTAATTTGCTCAAAGGCAATCACTTCTTCTTTGATTGAAACAAATAAAATTTTTCTAAAAACAGCTATTTTTCTGTCGCTGATAATCAAAATATCCCTACTGATTAAGCTTAGATAAGCATACGCAATTAATGTCAATAAAACAGCATAAAACATCAAAAGGTATTTTAATGATACATAATTTAGAATCACATTTTGACTTATCACGGCATAACATAAAAGCGCGCTAAACAAACTGATAACAAGAACATTTAACGAAGCATATAAGTCAATAATCATTCTTTGAGCTTTAATTAACTTTTTGCCTAATTTCTTTTTGCAAACAAAGTTTTGTGAATGGTTTTTATTGACCATAAAGTTTGGAGGCAAATTCCAGCCTTTAACCACTTCTGCATAAGATCGTCCCATATCATGGGCATTATGTGAAACCATACCTTTTTCTGAAATATGTATCGGCGGCAATGCAAATTTCAAAGCATAACTACGCCACAACGCACGAACTCCCTTTTTGTTTGTACTGATATAAAGCGGAATAATCTTTTCATGATCTTTGTGATAAAGTTCAATAATAAATTTATTTTTATTGATAATGCCATATTGGCAAAATTTGAGACGCAACCGAACACCACTGTAATTAGAAAGTTTTTCAGAAAAGCTATGCGATTTTCCAAAAATAGGATGATCATGCACAACAAAAGTTATACCATCAAACGAAATTTTTTTAGATCGAAACAATAAAAATATTGTGACAAGAAGTATACCGGCACCCAAAAACGCGAGTATATAGCTAAAGATTTCTGTCGATATAAAAGTATGCAGAGCAAGTTTTGTTTTTGAAATTGTTTGCTCAAAATCCGTTGTCCCTGACAACTTAACAGCATTAATCAGGTATCCGCCAACAAAAAGAAAAATCAACCCAAATAAAAATGCCAAAAATAGAATGCGATACGAAAACCTGTCTTTAGCGGTTACAGGCAGCTTATCTGTTTTGAGCCAAAAGCGATAGCTGTAGTGTTCACGAAATTTCATTAACTTATATCCTACCTATTTCAATTTATTTTTTTAATATACATAATTTTTTTTTAATAATCATCTCTTTTTTTCGTTTTAACAAAAGTTTTAAATTTTCAGATTAAACTGTTTTCAGATAAAAAGATAAATAAAGGTATTTATATGCTGTTTTCAGGCTTTTCAAATAGTTTAACAGAATTAAGCTTAGGCTTATCTGGTTTTGCATTTTTGGGTCTTGCCACCCTCATCTCTTCATCATTAAAATCGGCCAAAGGGCTCAAACTTTTATGGTTTGGATTGTTTTTATTGTTTTTCAATGCTCTTTTATATCAGCAATACAACTTTTTAAGTTTTTACGGAATTTCTTTTGAAGTGTTTGTCTTTTTTAGGCTTTGTTTATCTGTCAGTGCAACCATTTTATTCGTTGCTGCTGCATCAGAAATTTTGCTTTACAAACCTCTTTCACTTAATATTTTATATTTATCCATCAGTTCGGGATTGATTTTAAGCTTTTATGCAGTTTACATTTCACGCAGCATTGAGATTCAAGACAACGTTGAAACAGCGCTTCCGATGATCGGATTGATTTATCTGTTTTTGGCATTTATTTCTCGACCCAATTTAAAAAAACATATCGGCGAAATATTTGCCGCCATGTCTGTTTTAGGATTGATTGAACAAACTGCTGTCCACTTATTCCTGCATTTTGAAGTTTCTGTTATTTTTTCTGTTGTCTTACTTTTTATGCTTTCATCCTCTTATCTTTTAATGCTTATTGAGTGGCAATCTTCTGAAAAAGAAGAGCTTTCTGCTAGCCTGCAGAAAATGTCTAAAAACATGTTCAACATTATCAAGTCTTCTGCTTTCCCGATTATTATTTCAAAACTTAAAGATGACAGCATTGTTTTTGCAAACCAAAGCGCCTCAAAACTTTTTGAGCTTAACCTTTTAGAACTTTCAAGATATCACTTCAAAGATCTTTTCGTTGATGCACAAAATCGAAAATTGCTTTTAGAAAAACTCGAACATGCAAAACAGGTACAAGATTTTGAAATTCTGGTCAAAAGTTCTATCGGACAAACCCCCTTTTGGCTTATTGCTTCAGCCAATATTATAGAATATGAAAATGAGCTGTCTTTATATATTGCCTTTCAAGATATTACTGAACGAAAACAGCGAGAAAAACTACTTCAAAATCAGGCCGATCGTGATCCTTTAACATCTATTTACAATCGTCGTTATTTTGAAAACAGCGTCACACAAAGAATTAAACAAGCCTATTTAGAAAATCAAAATTTTGCAATTTTGATGATTGATGCCGATCATTTTAAAAGCATTAATGATAAGTACGGACACAAAACCGGAGACAAGGTTTTAATGGAGCTTGCACACACGATTGAACGTTCACTCAGACCAGAAGATGTCGTTGCTCGTTATGGTGGCGAAGAGTTTGTTGTTTTTTTACACAATGTTTCTTCTGATATTTCTTTGCTTGTTTCTGAGCGCCTAAGAAAAAGCATTTCACAAAGCGTTGTTTATTCTGATGATAATGAACCGATTTCTTGGACAGTTAGCATCGGCATTGCGCCATCTGGCTTATCCGACAGCGTTCCCGCCATGATTAAAATGGCTGATGATGCAATGTATATTGCAAAACAAAACGGTCGAAACCAAGTTCATCTATACGACTTAACCGACATTGACAAACTTGAATTAAAAACAACGTCAAAAGAATTGATTCACCCCGTTTTCAAAAGCGAGGAAGAAGAGATTTCCTTGCTTGATGGTCTTGAAACAAACCATATCATTGAGGAGTGAAAATAATGGGATGCACACTTTATCCACAATGCGGCGGATGCTTTTTTCGGGATTTAGATCAATTATCTTATCAAAAACAAAAGGAATTTTCTGTTTTTCAAACACTCGAAAAACGTTTGGATAATATTCAACATATTTGGCAACCGCCGATTTTTTTGGCTGATAGCACAAGAAGACGTGCAGCTTTAACTTTTTCCTTCAAAAAACAAAAATTGCTTTTTGGTTTTAATTCTTTTCGCAGCAATGATATCATTGATATTGAAATTTGTTTCATGCTTTCTTCCGGCATTGCATCTCTCATACCTTCCATTCGAGAGTTTCTTTTAAAGCTGTGCTCTGTTATCAGCTCAAAAAGAATCAAAGGCAAAAAAGTTATCAATGAACAGATCCAAAGCGGTGATTTGCTGATTTTAGAAGCTGAAAATGGCATTGATATTGTTCTTGAGACTGCAACAGACCTTGTGTTGGATCATCGTTTGATTATTAATGAATTACTGCAAGAAAAGCCTGAAATTATACGCTTTTCATGGCGCAAAAAACATTGTCAAAATGCTGAGCCTATTCTAGAAAGAGCCAAACCGTTCATTAAAATTGGTAAAACAGAGGTTTTTATTCCTGCCGGCGAATTTTTGCAACCATCTAAACAAGGCGAACAAGCTCTCTTGGATTTGGTTGTTAAATATGTTGGAACAACTCGCGGTCAAATAGCTGATTTATTTTGCGGAATCGGCACTTTTTCATACAAACTTTCAGAACTTGAAAATGTAAGAATAACCGCCATTGATATCAGCGACCATTTGTTAACCGGTTTTCAAAAATCTATCAACGTAAATATGATACAAAATATCTCTGTCAAAAAGCAAAATTTATTTTTATATCCTTTGGACCATACGCAATTATCTGAATTTGACATTGTTATATTTGATCCGCCGCGTGCTGGAGCTTTGGCAACGGTTAAAGAATTATCTAAAATTGACTTCAACTCCAGGCCAAAGAAAATTATTGCCGTTTCGTGCTGTCCAGAAACTTTTGTTCGTGATGCTTTTGTGCTTGTATCTGCCGGTTATTCTCTCAAAAGCATAACAATGGTTGATCAATTTGTATATTCTAACCACAGTGAACTTGTTGCCCTGTTTACAAATGAAAAATAAAAATATATAGTAGCCAATAAATACATCTATAAGGAGATAATTCCATGAATAAAAAAACTTTAATTTTACTTGTATCCTTGCTTTTAAGCGGGTGTCTCACCTACCAGCCTGCAAAAGATATAGCAAACTCTGATTCATCTGCTTGTCCACAAGTTGTGATTCGTCCGCAAGATAAAAGCATTATTCAAACGGCATCTCATCAAAGAATTTTCAAAATTGAAATTGTTGGTTATAGCGGACATTGCTATTTCGATGAGCGCATTGGAAAAAATAAAGCTGTCGTCGCACCTTCTTTTAAGATAACACGCTTGAATGAATCCAATGTTGAAGATGTACATTTTTCTTATTATCTTGAAACAGCTGAGGGTCCTAGCCGCTTTTTGGGTAAAAAAACTTATTTTACGCAAGCTCGTATTGCCAAAGGTCAGTATGAAGCCTATCACAATGCTCAATCAGGAGAGCTTAGTATTCCCTATGCTCAAGGTAATGTTGATATATATACTGGTCTTTATGCGCAAAAAGCAGATTCAGAATATAAAAATAATTAACCATTAAAAAAGGAGACAAAAAATGCAACCTAATATTTCGATGTCTAATGCTGTTCGTTTTTTAAGCGTTGATGCCATCAACAAAGCCAACTCCGGACACCCGGGAATGCCTCTTGGCATGGCAGATGTTGCAACAGTTTTGTTCTCAAAATTCTTAAAGTATAATCCTCAAAGCCCAAAGTGGTTTGATAGAGATCGTTTTATTCTATCAGCCGGTCATGGCTCAATGCTATTATACGCCCTTTTATATTTAACAGGTTATGCTGATATCAGTCTTGAAGATCTCAAAAATTTTCGTCAGCTTGGGGCGAAAACAGCGGGGCATCCGGAATACGGGCATTTAGAGGGCATAGACATGACAACGGGGCCTTTAGGTCAGGGCATTTCTTCAGCCGTGGGCATGGCCATTGCTGAACGCGTCATCAATGCTAAATTCGGCGATCAACTGTGCAATCACCGTACATATGTGATTGCTGGTGACGGATGTTTGATGGAGGGCATTTCACAAGAAGCGGCAGAACTTGCCGGACACCTAAAACTAAACAAATTAACTGTTTTATGGGATAATAATAACATTACCATTGACGGAACAGTCGAAGATGCAAGCTCAACCAACCAGCTCAAACGCTTTGAAGCTATGGGTTGGCATACAATATCTATTGACGGTCATAATTTTGACGCTATTGAGAAGGCTTTAGCTGAGGCAATTTATTCATCAAAACCGACTCTTATTGCTTGCAAAACACAAATTGGATTCGGTTCTCCAAACAAATGCGGCACTTCAAAATGCCACGGATCACCTTTAGGTGAACAAGAAACGGATTTAATGCGTCAAAATCTTGGCTGGAATTACCCACCTTTTGAAATTCCTGAAGAAATTTTAAATGCATGGCGAAGTGTCGGTAAAAAATCTGAAACAGAATTTTTGCGTTGGCAACAAGAAGCTCAGCAAAAGGGAAAATCATTTACAGATTATATCAATAATATTTTGCCACAAAACTGGGATATCGATCTACAAAACCTTAAACAAAAGTCATTAATAGAAAAAACGAATGTTGCTTCACGCAAAGCTTCTCAACTTTGTCTTGAACAAATTGTTAAAAACATTCCTCAAATTATCGGAGGTTCTGCAGATTTAGCCGCATCGAACTTAACTTTTGTTGAGGGAATGAAAACAATTCGTGCTGGTGATTATAATGGCAACAATATTAAATATGGCATCAGAGAACATGCCATGGGGGCCATTATGAACGGTCTGTCTCTTCACGGCGGTGTTATACCTTATGGTGGAACATTTTTTGTTTTTTCAGATTATATGCGTCCATCTATGCGTTTAGCAGCTTTAATGGGCATACAGACAATCTATGTTTTGACACACGATTCCATCGGTGTCGGCGAAGATGGACCCACACATCAACCAATTGAACACCTTGCCTCTTATAGGGCTATGCCAAATATTCAAACATTCAGGCCTTGTGACATGATTGAAACTGCTGAAAGTTGGGAGATTGCTCTCAAAGAAAAACATAAACCTTCCATCTTGGCTCTTTCTCGTCAAAACTTGCCTTTACTTCGGAATTCTTGTGATGAAAATTTGACAGCCAAAGGCGGTTATATTATTTCAAAATGCGAAGACAAAGCTGATATTACTTTAATAGGCACAGGTTCAGAAGTGATGCTTTGTATTCAGGCTCAACAAATTCTCAAAAACAAAAAAATTAAAGCCTCTGTTGTTTCGATGCCTTGTGTTGAATTATTTACCAGACAAACCAAAGAGTACCAGCAATCTGTTTTAGGAAGCTCTCCACGCCTTGCCGTTGAAGCTGGTTCAACTTTTGGCTGGCATTGTTTTGCCGATGATGTCATCGGAATTGATCGTTTTGGCGCTTCTGGCAAGGGTGAAGAGGTGTATAGCTCTCTTTCAATAACAGTTGATGAAATTTTAAAAAGAGTTGAAAAGCTTCTTTCTTAAAAGTATAGTTTAGATAGTTTTAGTTATGATAAAGGAAAATTGATATGGCAAATAGCATCAACAAAGTCACCCTTCTCGGCAATTTAGGCGCTGATCCTCGTGTTGCCAACACTCAGTCTGGCTCTAAAATTGTTAGTTTTAGCTTAGCAACATCTGATCGTTGGCGTGATAAAGCTTCGGGAGAAATGAAAGAGCGCACAGAATGGCATCGTGTTGTCATTTTTAACCCTCAGCTAGCTGAAACAGCCGAGCGTTATTTGCACAAAGGTTCTAAGGTTTACCTTGAAGGACAGCTTCAAACAAGACGTTGGGAAGACAACAACGGCCAAGAGCGTTTTACAACTGAGATTGTGCTGCAAAATTTTGGAGGAACTCTTGTATTGCTTGATGCTCGTAGCGATGATGGTGTCGGCGCTTCAGAAGACCCCTTTGCCGCCACATCTGCCGGATGGGATGCTTCTGCTTCATCAGTCTCACCCTCTTCTGCTGATTTAGATGATGACATTCCTTTTTAGAAAGCATTTTACAAAATTTAACCCGCTATCTTAGCGGGTTTTTTTTATCAATCACCTTTCAAAAATTTGACTGCCTCTTCGATGTCTTCATCTTTATTAAAACGATCAGCCGGCTCACAACTTTGATTTTTGCCTGTACAAATAAGAGGATTTAAGCCTTTTTGATCAATCTTCAAACCCGAAGGTGTATAGAAAAATGATGTCGTCACAGAGATTGCCCGATCCTGATCCATTTTTGTAACATCTTGAATGCTGCCTTTGCCATAAGTTTTTGTACCAATCAGAATCGCTCTGTCTTGCTCTGCTAAAGATGCTGCCAGAACTTCTGCTGCTGAAGCTGTTTTGCCATCTACTAAAATCACCATAGGTTTTCCATCTAAAATGTCTCCCGAAGCCGCATTGTAATACATAGGTGTGTCACTTTCACTACTTTGTGTATAAGTAATAATACCTTCATCTAAAAACATATCGGCAATGCGAATCGCTTCATCAAAAAAACCTCCATGATTTGCCCTCAAATCAAGAATCAAACTTGTACATTTAGAGCATTCAAGAACAGCCTCTTTGACACGCACAGATATATCCTTTTGAAATGTCAAAATTTTAATAAGCAAAACATCATCAATTGTGCGAGAAGCGAAAGATCTTCGAATTTTAAATGGCTTATCATCGTTTTCATCAAAAGCCCCAAAATAGTGCGAATACCCGTCTAACCCATCAAAAACAGATTTTGCGAATCGGTCTGGAATTTCAAAATCTAACACTTCTAATTTTTCAGAAAACTTCGTTGCTGTCTTGATAACCTCTTGGCTCAAATTAATATATGCATTTTGATCATTTATGTGAGACGGTAAATTAAATTTTCCAATCAACTTAGACTTGTGATACAAGAAGATTTTGTCAGATGTTTGTTTTACAACAATATTTGAATCCATTTCATGAAGAGCATTTAAGCCTTTTAAGGTAATATCCTTGTTGCTCATTTCGCTAATATAATCGCGGCCAAGGATAGAAAAGACCTGTTCAATAACGTTTATTTGAGCGCTAACCGATAGAGGAATTAACAAAAGCATTACAACAACAAGAATTTTTTTCATTTTCGTTCCTTCATATATCAAATTCAGCCACAAGGGGTGTATGATCTGATGGCTTTTCCTTTATTCTCAAGCTTCGATCAATCTCGCAATTTAAGGTGCAATCCATCATTTTGGAAGATCCGAAAAAATAATCGATCCGAAGCCCAAAATCATTTTCAAACGCACTTTGTGTATAATCCCAAAAAGTATACCCATTTTGTTTTGGATTAAAATTTCGATAAATATCATAATAACCCATATATTCCAAAGTTTTAAGATGTGAGCGTACAATCTCATCTGTCAGAGCATTTGTTTTAAAAAGATCCGGGTTATAAACATCAAAATCTGTTGCAATGACATTAAAATCACCGCCCAAAAGGACATATTCGTTTTCAATAAGCAATTTTTGAGCATGCTTATTAAAAGCTTTCATAAAATCAAGTTTATATAAAAATTTATCACCTGGTTTTGGGTTACCGTTAGGCATATATACACAACCCAGTTTAAGCTGATGATTAACGTTAACTTCTAAATATCTGGCTTGCACATCCTCAAAATTTGGTAAATTTTCACACACGACATTAACGTTTGTTTTAGATAGAATAGCCACACCATTATAACCTTTTTGACCAAGCACTTTTGCTTGATAGCCTGCCATATTGATTTCAAAAAAAGGAAAAGAATTAAATTCCGTTTTAATTTCTTGAAGCATAACAACATCTGGTGAAACTTTCGACAGCCAATCTAAAAGCAAAGGCAGACGAGCATTTATTGAATTGATGTTAAAAGTTGCTATTTTCATAATGATACTTTATTAAATTTTTTTATAAATTCAACCAAGAAAATTAAATGATTATAAAGTTTTAAATGTTATTGTCGCTTCATTAGGAAATCACGAGGCCAAGATGAGAGAACTTTTAGACAATCCGAAAGAAGATCAATATTTAAACGAATTTCGCCAAAAAATTGCTCAAGAGATGCAAGAGGACATTGAGCGTCGTCGTCATGAATTAGAACGTTCACGCAATGGCTTGATTGGTTCTATTGCCGGCATTGTTCTAGCCGCAGTAGTCAGTTGGTTTCTTTTATTACCTCATTTTGGTGGCAATGCTGATAAAGAAATCCCCGTCATTAAAAGACCGATATTACCGGTCAAAATTCAACCGAGCGAACCCGGTGGCATGGAGATTTTAAACCAAGATAAAACCGTTTATGCTTTGGTTGAAAAAAATGCCACTCTTGACACGAAAGTTGAAAGTTTGCTCCCCTCGCCTGAAACTCCTAAAATGCCTGTTATTGAGGCAAAAGTTGAAGAAACAGAAACTATTGATGAAATTTCATCTCAAGCAGAAACAGAAACAAGCTCTCCCGAACAAACACCTGAGAGTATTTCTGATTTAATAGAATCTGTTCAAGCAACAGCTACGGAAAAAATTAAAATTCCGGAGAAACTTCGACCAATTGAAGTCAATATTGTCAAAGCCACAACTGATGATATTCAAAAAGCTGCAGCCATTCAAAATAATTTGCCAACCCAAAGTCAGTCAGAAACAAAGCCTGAAGCAAAACTACAGCCTAAAGAGCCCGACCTTGTTCAAAAGACAACAACAAGTGCTCCCTCAAATGCTCGTTTCCAGATTCAGCTCATGGCTTTATCTAAAAAAGAAGCTGTACAAAAAGGATATCAACAAATTAGCCTTAAACACGCGCATCTTAAAAATTTGCCTTATCAAATTGTACAAGGGCCATCTGATAGCCTTTACCGTTTAATGGTTGGTGCGTTTGCCACCAAAGAAGAAGCACAAAAACTTTGTGATCAAATCAAAAAAACAGGTGATAGCTGTATGGTCAAAGCAAAATGAAACCGATATTAAGCACTATACTATCTGTTGCATCTACAAAATTAAACGATGACGAAAAAAGGCTTCTTGAAAAGTCTAACCCTGTTGGTGTTGCTCTTTTTTCACGTAATTTAAAAACACAAAAACAAACAACAAAACTAATTAAGAGCATCAAAGAAACTATTGGAAGAGACAATGTTTTGATTGCCTTGGATCAAGAAGGAGGGCGCGTTAACAGGCTCAAAAGTGCCGGATTTAATGACTATGCTTCTCAAAGCATTCTTGGAAAAATTGGCAAATCACAAATTGTTCGTTCACATGCCAAGTTAATATCTGCTGACATGCGCTCTATTGGCGCTAATTTTAATTTTGCACCTGTTCTTGACATTGATTATCCTGAAACGACTTTTGCATTAAAATCAAGATGTTTTGGGTCAAAAATCAAAAAAATTGCACACTATGGACGCCTTTTATGGCAAACATATGCCCAATATGGAATTTGTCCTTGCATCAAGCATATGCCTGGACATGGCAGAGCACAAGCAGATCCGCATTTAGGGCTCCCCATTGTTCAAAATTCTTTAGAAGAGCTCGCACAAGATTTTTATCCTTTTATTCAAAATAAGGATTGTCCTGCTGCTATGACTGCACATATTTTGCTCTCATGTATTGATCGTAAAACCCCTCTCACATTATCTAAAAAAGGTATTTCAGAAATTATCCGCGGCATTATCGATTATCAAGGCTTCCTTATTTCAGATGCTATTGAAATGCACGCCTTAAAGGGAAATTTAATACAACGTATCAGTCAAGCACATAAAGCAGGCTGTGATGCAACGTGTTATTGTTTAGGACATTATGATGCCTTAGAAGCTATTTGCACACAACCTATTTTTCTTTCAGACTCTTCTCTTGAAAGGCTGGAAAAAATATTTTCTGTTTTTAATAAGCATAAAAACCAAAGAAAGCTTGATTTAGAAAAGAAAAAATATTACAGTTTAACTAATCTGTATGCTCAAGAAAAAGTAAATTATGATGCAACAGAAGTTTTATTTAAACTTGAAAAAGGAGAAAGTTAATGTTTGGGTGGTTGCTTGTCATTATTTTGGTCGCAGCTATTTTTTCAGCTCATAAACTTCCGGCATTTAAGGAAGAACTCAAGAATCTTGCAGACAAAGGTATTGAAGCTGCTAAAAACAGCAAAGAAAAAGCCGAAAAGAAAATTGCTGAAGCTAAAAAAAATCACAAAAAAGAAAAGTAATATCAGCTTGATTAAAAAAAACTCCCTTTAAAAGGGAGTTTTTTATTAAATCTATTTTTTAGTCATAAATTTTTCGGTAATACTTTGAAAAAGTACATACAACAGCGGAATAATCAGCAAACCACCTATTGTACCAATAAGCATTCCATAAAAGACAGGCACACCGATAGCCACCCTACTACCTGCCCCTGCGCCAGTTGCAACAATAAGCGGCAACATACCTAAAATAAAGGTAAATGCCGTCATTAATACAGCTCTAAATCTTTCTTTAGTCGCAATAATTGCGGCCTTATCAATAGAAACACCCTTTGCTCTTTCGTCTCGGGCAAATTCTACAATCAAAATAGCATTTTTGGAAGCTAAGCCAACCAGTAAAATAAGACCAAGCTGAGCATAAATACTTAAAGATAAAGAAGCAACAAAAGTTCCAAAAAAAGCACCAAGCATAGCCACCAAAACGGAACTTAAAACCGAGATTGGTAACATCCAGCTTTCATATTGAGCAACTAAAAACAAATAACCAAACAAAATAGCAAGTGCAATCAGCATACCCACCTGCCCACTGTTTTTCTTTTCTTGTAAGCTCATTGTGGACCATTCGTAACTATAACCTTCCGGCAAAGATTTAAGTGCTAAATCTTCCATGGCTTTCATCGCTTGTCCGCTACTCACACCAGGATTTGTCATAGCGGTGATGGTTGCTGCTGGAAATTGATTGTAACGATCAAAACTACGTGGTGCCTGTATCATATCAATTGTAATCAAACTACCTAAAGGAACCATGTGGCCGTCATTGCTTGTGACATGGAGTTTTTTAATACTGTCTATGTCCTGTCTGTAAGGCCAATCAGCTTGAACCATAACTTTATTAACTTGCGTACCGATGTTAATGTCATTAACATAGCTAGAACCCAAATAATTTTGCAATACAGTATAAATCGACGAAATGGAAACATTCATTATTTCAGCTTTTTCTTTATCAATTTCAATATGTGCATGAGGCGTTGCTGCCGTATATGTTGAAAAAGCATACATAATTTCTGGAAGCGCATTAACTTTAGCGACAAAGCTTTTCGTCACAGTCTCAAGAGCCTTTGGATCGGTCGAATCTAAGGACTGCAACCTGAAATCCATACCTCCCGTATTACCAAGTCCTGGAATGGCTGGAAATTCAAATAAATTGATCTCTGCTTCAGGTATAGAAGAGATTTTAGCTTTAATGCGATTCAAGATATTTGTTGAATACTCTTCTTTGCCTTTACGCTTATCCCATGGAGCAAGATTAATAATGGCTATACCCACATTTTCACCCTGACCTGAAAGCATACTAAAACCGATAATATCCATCACTGATTGAACGCTTTTTTCTTGTTTAATGATAGGAATAAGTTCTTTAATGACATTATCCGTTCTAGGCTGTGTGGCCCCTTCAGGAAGCTGAATATTTGTCACAATAACACCTTGATCTTCAGCAGGAATAAAGCTCGTATAGCTTATCTTAAAAAAGAGCATATTAGCCACAAACAAAAGAAGCAATATCAAAGCAATAACACTAATTTTACGGGCAATATAACCAACATAGGCTAAATATTTATTGCGGCTTTTTTCAACAATTTTGTTAAACCACATTAAGGGACCACTTGTTGTCGGTTTAAGCGGTTTTAAAATTGTGGCACACAAGGCTGGTGACAACGTCAAAGCATTCACCGATGAGAAAACAACAGCAAACGAAATAGAAATAGCAAATTGTTGGTAAATTTTACCTGTAATACCTCCGATAAAGGCAATTGGCACAAAAATGGCCAGTAAAACAAGTGTTGTTGCAACAATGGCGCTTGAAACCTCTTCCATGGCCTTAACTGCTGCTTGTTTTGGCGTTAAATTTTCTTCTTCCATTAAACTTAAAACACGTTCGACCACAACGATAGCATCATCAACGACAAGACCTATAGCTAGAACCAATCCAAAAAGTGTTAAAATATTCAAGCTATATCCTAAGGCAAGCATCACGGCAAAAGTCGCTAGCAACGATACCGGAATTGTAATTGAAGGCACTAAAGTTGAACGCCAGTCCTGCAAAAACAGGTAACACACAGCCACAACCAACACAAAAGTCAACAGAAGCGTTTCAACGACTTCTTTGATTGAAGCTTTAATATAATCAGTTGCATCAAAAAAGACATCTATCGTAAAATCGTCCGGATAAAAAGCAGACAAGCGTTCCAGTTCTTCTCTAACAGCCTTCATGGCCTCAATTGCATTGGCACCTGATAAGGTATTCAGAGCAATAGCCACTGAAGTAGAGCCATCAACTTCTGATTTAAAGGTGTAATTTTCCGAACCGATTTCAACACGTGCGATATCTTTTAATTTTACCAAACCACCGTCTTGTTCTGTCCGAATAATAATATTTTCAAAATCCTTAACCTCATTTAGACGTCCCTGAGTCTCAAGGGTATAAAGCATTTGTTGTCCTTCATCTGAAGGCATTGAACCGACCGAACCTAATGATGGCTGAAAATTTTGGCTTGAAATAGCCGCCCTGATAGCCGATAAAGGAATATTTAAAGCAGCAATTTTGTCAGCGTCAAGCCACACTCTCATAGAAAGAGGTGCAGCATAAATACTTACCTCACCAATACCATATAGTCTGGCTAAATTATTTTTAACATTGTTTTCGATATAATTGCTCATGAAGCCACGATCTAACGTGCCGTTTGGCGAATGCGCAACTAAAAACCCTAAAATATCCGAGGATCGGCGTTTAACAGACACCCCAAATTTTTGAACTTCTGATGGCAATTTACTCATAGCCTGCTGAACACGATTTTGGACTTTAACTTGTGCCATATCTGGATCTGTTCCTACCTCAAAACTCACAGACAAGCGATACATACCTGTATTTGAAGAAGTAGAGCTCATATAAAGCATATTCTCAACACCGTTAACATCCTGTTCAATAGGAATACCGACGCTATTGGCAACCACTTCTGCCGAAGCACCCGTGTAGTTTGCCGTAACATTAACTTCTGGGGGAGTAATTTGCGGATAAAGAGAAATCGGCAGCGAGAAAACAGCAATAAGACCAGCCAATGACATCACAATGGCGATGACAATAGCAAAACGCGGGCGTTCAATAAAAAATCTTGAAAACATATCGACAACAATCCTTCCTTAGTTTGCTTGCACGAAAGCCTGTTGAACTTTTGTACCGTTAGAAAGCTTTTGGAGGCCTTTAATCACCACTTTCTCACCATCACTCAAACCTTCTTTGACTACTTGTTTGTCAGCCAAAACTTCGCCCAAAACAACGCGCCGCTCGTAAGCAATATTATCGTTATCTACCACAAAAACATAAAAACCATTTTCATCTTGAGCCAAGGCTGCTTGCGGCACCATAACACTTAACTGAGGCTCCAAAATAAGAGCTATTTGCACGTAACTACCCGGAATAAGCCGTTCATCATCATTTTCAAAATCGCCATATATCGAAACTGTTGCGGTATTGGTACTCACCTCATTATCAACAAAACTTGATTTAAAATCTTTCACAACGACTGTTCCATCTGGTAAAGTAATACGTGCCTTAATTTTAGATTTTTCAACGGATTGAGCATTATTTTTAAACGCTAAAAACTCTTTATCTGTTAAAGTAAAAGCTATACGAATAGGATTAAGCTGAACAATTTTAGCCAATACCTGCTGTGAAGCAATAACACGATTGCCTTTTGTCACCAAAGCCTTACCGATGTAACCATTAATAGGGGCGCGACTAGCTGTGTCTTCATAGTTAATTTGCGCAAGTTCTAAATTTGCTCTCGCTTGAGCAACATTTGCTTTGGCTTGAAGATACATGCTTTCTGCCGCATCGAAAGCTGCTTTTGATGAAATATTTTGTTTGCTCAATTTTATTTGACGGTTATAGTTTCTTTCAGCTTCTGTGAGGGCTGCTTGTGCACGTTCAAGCTCAGCCTGTCTCAAATCAACAGTTGCCTTAAAACTTGCTGCATCAATTTTAAACAGAATATCACCTTCTTTAACAAAGCTTCCTTCTTCAAAAGCAACTTCTTCTATCGTACCATTTACTTTAGGTTGCAATGCCACGCTATTAATAGCCTCCACATGGGCAATATGGGTTTGTGCTTTGGCCGTATCCGCAAGTTTTGCTTGAGTCGTTAGCACATAAGGCACCTGTAGCCCGAAGGCTCCCATATTCATTTTAGGTGTCATTTTAGCCTTTAAGAACCACCCTAATGACACACATAAAATAATAAAAGCCAATCGTCTTAAAATAACTGTTTTATGTGGTTTAGTGAGCAACATTTTCAATCCTTTCTTTCAACCCATTAATCATTAAATCAAAATTTTTTTCAACCATTGTTTTTAAATCAATGGTTGAACGTTTGCTAAAATAAGCTTCAAGCGTTCCTGTCCAAAGATTTAAAAGAATATCAGCTAAGATGTTCACATCAAAATCGCGACGTATTTCGCCACCTTTTTGAAGCAAAGTCAAGCAATCTTTCAAATATTCAAGATGATCTTTTTTACTTTTTCCAATGGCTGTCATCACTTTTGTGATAATGGCTTCAGACCATTCCATTTGCAAACTCAAGAAAAAAGCAAGTTTTGTACAATTTGAATCACTTAAGATAAAGTCTACCATACATAAAAAATACCGTCTAACATCATCTAGTGTGCTTATTTTATTCATTTTTTGGCTTAAATAAGCATGTTTGATTTCAATATATTGGTTAATCAGAGCGACCAACAAATCCGGCTTATTTTTAAAATGCCAATACACAGCACCTTTGCTTAAACTGATTTGCTGAGCAATGCCTTCAAAAGTTGTTTTTGAATACCCCTTTTGGTAAAACAAATCAAGTGCAGAATTTAAAATTGCTTGACGTGTTTCTTCAGCTTTTTGCTTTGTTCTTTTCATTTTACCCTTCTTATCATAACAACATACATTCGGGTAGGTATAAATAATTTTTCACCAATATGCAAGAAGTTTTTAAAAAAAAGAAACCTTAAATCTTTAAGGTTTCTTTTTTTGACATTAAAAATTTTTAGGCTGCATTCAAAAAAGAAGCTTGTGATGACTTTAAAAATCCGAGCTTTCGTTGAACTTCCCATACCACTTTTAATGCTTCAAGTGCATTTTCACCACTGATACGAGGCGAGCTTTTTCCTAAAATGCAGTCAATAAAATGTTTTTGTTCAGCCGCTAAGGGTTGATTTGTCGGAATAAACAAATGCTCTTCACAACCTTTTAAGCCATAATTCATCCATTCAGGAAGAGATTCTTTATTTATGTAAGGCGACCTTCCCTGCGTACAAACATTAATGCTTTGAGCAATAAAATCCATATCTATATAATTTTCATCTGTTGTCACCGTTAATGTTCTGACGCGCGACTGCGTAATGCGACTAGCCGTTAAGTTTGCTGTTACACCATTTTCAAATTTAAGCAACGCAGAAATATAGTCTTTTCCGTCTGGTTTATCTTTTGTTTGTACATTTGAAGCCTCAACATTTATGACTTTAGATTTCACAAGAGATTGTACAACTTCAACATCGTGAATCATCAAATCCATCGCCACATCAACATCTGTGATACGACCGCTTGCAGCTGACATGCGTTGAGCTGTCAACGATCTGATTTTAGAGGTGTCTGTCAAAATTTTAGACAATTGTTCCACTGCCGGATTAAAGCGTTCAATATGCCCAACAAGCAAGACAGCATTGTTTTCTTTTGCCGCCTTAATCAAACGTTGACATTCTAGCTCTGTCGTTGCCAAAGGCTTTTCTATTAAGCAGTGAATACCTTTTTTTAAGAAAAACTCACCCACATCAGCATGCGTTACTGAGGTTGTCACAACACTAACAGCCTGAACGTTTTGAGCCACTTCTTCCATCGAAGAAAAAGCTTTAATGTGAAATGTTTCAGCAGCTTGATTCGCAGCTTCTTCGAACACATCATAAACGCCAACCAAATCAACTCCCGGAAGAGATTGATATGTTTTAATATGATTTTTACCCATCATACCAGCGCCTATAACGGCAACTTTAATCAAATTTGTCATAAGAGTTCCTTTGTTTAAGTTAAAAACTGAGCAAGAATATATCACACTTTGAGCTTAATTTCTTTTAAAAAGATGTTACATTTTATTACATTTTATGCTTTCAACCGCTTGAAATATTTCAACAAGAGAATATATCTTTATTTTTACTTGGAGAACAAAGATATGTATTCAATAGTGTTAGCACTGTTAATTGTTTGTCAAGCGGTATATGCCCAAGAAAATACTGAAATATTCGGGCAGGCTCGAACGCCTTCAGGAAAGAAGGTGCAATCTTTTATGGTTGTTCCTAATGACCCTACACAAAATTTTCACAGCGAAAATCCCATCAAACAAACTTTACCCGAGCCAATTGAGAGAAAAACTCCAGAAACATCGAACATTCAGCCATTAAAACAAATCAACCAATGGGCCAAACAAGATCCAAAGCCTTTTTCTATTTCGCCTCAAAAAGAGCAAAATGAAATTGAAAACACACTCTATGAAGGAGGAAACCGCATTTACGATGTTCAATCTTATCCCATCAAAGACATTAAAACGATAACCGAGCCAAACTTAGACCCGACAATTTCGACTTATCCTGAGTATTAAACACGTTCATATTCAAAAAAAACAGGGCGCCTACCTTCTCTTAGGGCCTTACGCTGATATTTTGTATCTGCCCAATCCGAAGGCGGATTTCGCCAATCGTTCGAACTTTTGGCCGTCCAGCGAAAATTCGGACACTGGTGCATTGTTCTTAAAACGTGGCGTTTATATATCGGATGATCTGTCGCAATTTGCAAAACGCCTCCTTTTTTTAATATTCTGCTTAAGTCTTGAAGATTTTTAGCATTAATAAAACGGCGTTCTGCATGCTTTTTTTTAGGCCAGGGATCTGGAAAAAGAAGATAAATTTTATCAAAAAAGGCATCTGGGATGTAATCAAACAACAATCTGACATCATCATCAAAAATACGCACATTATCAGATCTTGTGTCAAGAAGCGAAATGTCGTTTGCAATCATTTGTGTATCTTTAACGCCTGTCATTAGCGATAAAAGGTTTGCAACACCATTTTGAAAAACTTCTACACCAATAAACGCCGTATCTTTCATTTTTGATGAAACTTGTGCGAGATGTTCCCCGTCTCCAAAACCAATTTCAAGGTAAACTTTTTGATAGTCCCTCGAAAACATTTTCGATAGCTCAAAGGGTGTTTTCGGTGAAATACGCACTGAGGGCAAAAAATGAGCCAGTAAAAAGCTTTTTGCTTTTCTGATTGTTCTGCCCTTGCGTCTGCCAAAAAATTTCGGAGAATCAGAAAACATGACAGAGCCTTTATTTGTCTTCACTCAAATGAGCATTTGATTTTGAGACAGCGACGATCAAATCAAAAAGATACTTTGCAATTTTACGATTATTGATTTTATAGTAAGCACTAACGAGCTCCAATGTTTCTTTGCGTTTCATAGGATCTGTGTCCATAACTTCTTGATTTTCGTGAAGTTGGATAGAATTGAGTTGCGTTTCAGCTGTCAGCATCATCGGACTTTGATACTCAACAGAAACCGGCATATCTTCAAAAAAGAAATCCATCGAAACTCCTAAAACGCGGCTGATATCAAACAATCGACTAGCACCCACTCTGTTTAAGCCTTTTTCATATTTTTGGATTTGTTGAAAAGTTAAGCCCATTTTTTTTGCTAATTGTTGCTGGCTTAGTTTCAGAATTTGGCGTCGCAGTTTAATTCTTTGTCCTACATAAACGTCAACAGGGTTCGGTGCGCCTTCTTGAAGTCTTCCGCGCACAGATTTTTCCTTTATTTTCTCCATATGTTCGTTCCTGATATCAATAGTCCTCTGCTTGAGATATATAAAAAATTATATTAAAAAAGTCAAGCATCTATTTAAGTTTTAGCCAAATGTTTTAAAGCAAAAAAAGAACAAACAAAAACACTAAAAGAAGACCCTGAATATAAACGGATTTAATTTTAGAATAAATTGTCTCAACAGTAGAATTTTGAGCAAGCTCCACATCAAATACGCCTTTTTGATTTAGTTCAAGGGAAGAAACGACTCTTCCCATTGGATCAATTAAAGCACTGACACCATTGCCCGCACCTCGAATAATTGTTATTCCCTCTTCAACAGCTCTCATCTGGGCGCTGACAAGGTGCTGATAGGGACCCGAACTTTGACCATACCAAGCATCGTTGCTCAACACAAACAAAAACATCGGCTTATCATTTCTATTGACCACCTCGTCAGGAAAAATAATTTCATAACAGATTAAAACACCAAATTTAAATACACCGTTCAAATCAATATTTTTAAGTTTTTCACCGCTGCTTAAATCAGATAACACTCGTGCAATCGGGCTCATCCATTCTGGCAAAAATTGTGAAAACGGCAAATACTCTCCAAAAGGCACTAAGTGATATTTATCATAAAAAGCCACCGTGTTTCCTTGATCATTGATGACAGACACAGAATTATAAGCTTTTTGCATTTCATCATCATATCTGATTAAACCTGTCACTAAATATCCGTTTTTAGGAACAGCTTGCTTAATTTTATTTTGAATATAGTGTGATTTTCGCGGGTCAAAAGCAGAAGCCGTTTCACTCCAAACCACAAACTGAACATTGTTCAGCCCTTTAGTTTGGCTCATTTTAATATAAGTGTCTAAATTTTTTTCAAGCTCATTTTCATCCCATTTCATACTCTGCTTAATACTTGGTTGCACAACTCGAATTTTAATATTTGAAGGCTGTGCTTGGTATGTTGAAATACGATAAAAACCAAAAGCCACAACAAAGGCGCTGACAACACAGAAAACAAATAAACCTGATTTTAAAAAGCCTTTTGCACAAGCATATATGGAGCCTGCTAAAATTAAAACAATCAAAGATAAAAGATATGTTCCACCAACAGATGCAAGCTGTATAAAACGAGCATCAAAAGCTAAAACCGTACCAAGCATATTCCACGGAAAACCCGTGAGCAAAAAGCTTCTAAGGTATTCCATCAAAACAAAAACAATAGCAAATGCACCAATTTTAAAACAGATATTTTTTCGAACGAAATAATGCCAAAACACAAAAGGCAAAATCATAAATAACCCAAAAAAAGCACCAAGTGCTAACAGTGTTATCGGATACAAAAAACCAAAACGCGCAACATCAATTAATAAGGCATTCCCAATCCAATAAAATCCGGCTGAAAAAAAACCAACACCATAAACATATCCCAACAATGCCGCTTTTTTGTATGAATTTATTGTATCAGCAATCAGCCATATACTCACAAAACAAATAAAAACCAAAGGCACAACAAAAAAGGGAGCAAAGCCTAAACTTGCCAAAGCACCTAAAATAAATGCTGTAGTTTTTTGATGTTTAACGGACAGGATTAGTTCCATTTTGCTTTATTCCTTATATGGATTTTCAAAACCCAGTTTTTCTAAAATTTCTATTTCTTTTGCTTCCATTTCAATTCTGTCTTGTTCCTTTATATGATCATAACCTAAGACATGGAGCAAACCATGCACCCATAAATGGCAAAAGTGCTCTTTTAATGACACACCTATTTCTTCAGCTTGTTGTTGCACTGTTTCAAAAGCGACAATAACATCTCCTAGTTCTATATTATTTTCTATTTTTAAGATTTGATTAAAATCATCACCATCAAGGTTTGCAAACGAAAGAACGTTCGTAGGCATATTTTTGCCTCTAAACTCTTTATTTAAGAGGCAAACCTCTTGATCATTACTTAAAGACAAATTAACGCTAAAATTTTTATTTTCCTTTAAAAAAGAAACACTGTTTTTAACACACTCAACAGTCACTTTTTGACAGATTATGACAACATCTTCAATATCTGGAATTTTTTTAATCCAGCGTTCATCATCAACTTCAACAAAAACATCAAATTTATTCATCATCTTTTGCTTGTAATTTTTTGCTTTTTTCTTCATAAGCCTGAACAATCTTAGCAACCAATCCGTGACGAACCACATCTGAGGATGTAAATGTCACTGAAGAGATGTTGCTCACATTTTTTAGTGTGTCTAAAGCATCTTTCAAACCCGAGACAACCCCTCTTGGCAAATCAACTTGGCTCAAATCGCCATTAACCACCATTCGCGAATTTTCACCCAAGCGCGTTAAAAACATTTTCATTTGCATCGGTGTTGTATTTTGAGCTTCATCTAAAATCACAAAAGCATTTGATAGGGTTCTTCCGCGCATAAAAGCGAGTGGTGCAATTTCAATCTCGCCAATTGAAAGCTTTTTATCAACTGTTTCTGCTGGCAGCATTTCATACAAAGCATCATACAAAGGTCTTAAATAAGGGTCCACTTTTTCTTTTAAGTCTCCAGGCAAAAAACCCAAATTTTCACCAGCCTCAACTGCAGGACGCGACAAGATAATTTTATCCACAGCTCCTTCAAGCATCATCGAAACAGCTAAAGCCACAGCCAAATATGTTTTACCCGTGCCGGCAGGACCAAGTCCGAAAACAAGCTCATTTTTCATCATCGATTCGATATATTTTGCCTGTGTTGCAGATCTCGGATAAATATAGCGTTTTTTTGTTTTTAAAACCATTTCATTAAAATTTTGGAGCTCTGCTTGACTTAAATTTCCCTCACAAAGACGAATAGCGGCCTTAACTTCTTCTTCGCCGATGTTTTGTCCTTTACTTGCTTTGTCATAAAGAGCCATAATTGTTGCCTTTGCTTTTTCAATTTCAGCAGCACCTCCTTTAATTGTCATGTCATTGCCGAAATTTAAAATTTCAACACCCAAAGTTTTTTCAATCAATTTTAAGTTAGTATCTGACACACCAACCAATTTTTGTATCAATTGATTATTATATAATTCAAAATTAATTTCTGCCATGATAGAATACCTTTCTTCTTCTTTTGTTTCGACAATATAAATCTAAGATTTGTTAACCAGGATCGCCCATTTAAACCACCTTTCCTTCCAAAGAATTTGCCGTTGCGCTCAAAATTTTAACTTTTTGAATTTTGCCCATCATTTTTTCATCAGCTGAGGCGTGTACATTTTGCATATAAGGCGTGCGTCCGATAAATTGGCCTTTATGACGCCCTTTTTGTTCAAACAGAACTTCAAAAGTTTGTCCGACACACTTTTGGTTGAAAGCGTTTTGCAAAGCAAACAGTTTATTTTGCAAAATATTGAGTCGTTCTTTTTTTATTTTTTCCGGCACTTGATTTTCCATCACAGCAGCCGGCGTTCCCGGTCTTTTGCTATATTTAAAGGAAAATGCCTGAATATAAGAAACTTTGTCGACAAGTTTTAAGGTTTGCTCAAAATCTTCATCTGTTTCTTCAGGAAATCCGACAATAAAATCTGACGACATTTCAAGTTTTGGGTTAGCTTCTTTGAGTTTTGAAACAACTTCTAAATATGTTTCAGCCGTATGACGTCTGTTCATTAATTTCAAAATTTTGTTAGATCCTGATTGCACAGGCAGATGCAAATAAGGCATCAAGATATCAATATTTTTATGACATTGAATTAAGTCATCATCAACGTCCGCCGGATATGAGGTTGTATAACGAAGCCTTTTCAAACCATCCAGTTCGGCCATTTTGTTTAAAAGATACGCCAGATTTTGTTCTTTTCCATTTTGATCTTTACCATGATACGAATTGACATTTTGCCCTAAAAGATTAATTTCAAGCGTACCTGTTTCAATCAGCTTTTTGGCCTCTTTTAGAACATCTTCAACGGGTCTTGAATATTCGACACCTCTGGTATAAGGCACAACGCAATAAGTGCAAAAATTGTCACATCCTTCTTGAATAGCTAAAAACGAGCAGCCACCTTCAGCTTTATTTTCGGGCAAAAAATCAAACTTTGATTCAACCGGAAACTGTGTATCTAAAATTCCGGAAATATGTTTTGTTTCAAGTTGTTTTAAGATTGCAGGCAAGCGATGATAGGTCAAAGGCCCCAATGCAAAATCGACATAGGGTGCACGCTTTAAAATTTGGTCATCTTCAGCCTGAACAACGCACCCCAAAACGCCGATAACCGTATTTAAACCATTTTCTGTGCGTTCATTTTTAACAATTAAGGCGCGTCCTAAATCTGAAAAAAGTTTTTCAGCAGCTTTTTCTCTGATATGGCAAGTATTAAAAAGCACCAAATCTGCATCTTGTTGATGATTTGCTTTAACATAACCCAAATTTTCAAGGCTCATGGCAATACGATGCGAATCGTAGACATTCATTTGACAGCCATATGTTTTAATAAAATATTTTTTATTCATCTGTTTTATATTTTCTTTTTTTCAACGTCTTTATATGCTAAGTCAAAGCTTTTTATTTTTCAAATCTTTTTTGCAAATCTATTCAACTTTTTAATATTTGGAGACAAATATGATTGAAAAAGAGAACAAAGACTGTTATAAAAGAGGCGATGAAAAGAACAAAACACAAAAACATTAATGGTTGGCTTATTATTGATAAACCCAAAGACATGGGCTCAACAGATGTCGTCAATTTAACAAGGCGCCTTTTAGACGCCAATAAAAATGGTCATTGCGGCACATTGGATCCTTTTGCCACAGGCGTCTTGCCGATTGCTTTTGGCGAAGCCACAAAATTAATACCTTTTGTTATCAATGGCGCAAAAGAATATGAGTTTGTCCTCAAATTTGGATTTGACACCTCAACGGATGACATTGAAGGAGAGCCTGTTCACACAAATGGTTTGATCCCTGAGTTAAAACAGATTTTAGACATACTGCCTTCCTTTGTCGGGCAAATAGAGCAAACACCACCTCTTTATTCAGCAATCAAAATTAACGGACAGCGAGCTTACAAACTGGCACGTCAAGGTCAAAATATTGAAATTCCTGCGCGTAAAGTGACGATATATGATCTTCAATTTATAGAAGCTCTTTCACAGAACCGTTTTCGTTTCAGGGTATGTTGTTCAAAGGGAACATATGTGCGCACACTTGGCAAAGACATTGCCTTAAAGCTCAATACTTTCGGGCATTTAACCGAACTCAGAAGAACAAAATGTTCAAATTTTTTACTTCAAGATACGATTTTACTGGAAAATTTAAAAAAGATGGTGTATGAAGGAGACGAGCAAGATTTTCTTTTGCCGATAGAGACCGCACTGCGCGACATCGCGGTGTTGGCCGTTTCGGCAGAAGATGCCGTCAAATTAAGGCATGGCCAAAAACTCTCAGCAAGTTTTTATCAGATGTTAGATCATCAGGGTGAAACGTTTGCGGCTTTTGACCAAAATTGTTTGACAGCGCTTGTTCGAATTGAGAACAAAGCGATTGTTCCGATTCGTGTGTTTAACATTTAATAAAAAAAGGAAAAAAAAGATGTCGATTACAAATGAACAAAAGCAAGAAATTGTTGAAAAATATGGCTTAAAACCGGGTGACACAGGTTCACCTGAAGTTCAAATTGCCATTTGGACCTATCGTATTAATGCATTGATTGAACACTTCAATGTTCACAAAAAAGACTTGCATTCAAGATTAGGTTTGATGAAGATGGTCAGCCGCCGTCGTCACCTTTTGGATCACTTAAAAGCCAAGAGTGAAGACCGCTACCAAGACATCATCAAAAAGTTAGGTTTGCGTAAGTAACCTTAAAAGAAAATACAAAAAACTGCGGGGCATGGGGCTCCGCAGTTTTAACAAAAAATCCTGGCATGGGGCTAGGTGAGGTTTATAAATAGGAAAGGTAAAAAAACATGATAAATTTTAATGTGTCCCGTCAAGAACTTGATTGGGGCGGTGAAAAACTGGTATTAGAAACAGGCAAAATTGCAAGACAGGCGACAGGCGCAGTTGTTGCCACATATGGAAAAACAGTTGTTGTGGCAACAGTATGTGCGGCCAAAGAAGCCAAACCAGATCAAGATTTTTTTCCTTTAACCGTTAATTATCAGGAAAAATACTATGCAACCGGCAAAATTCCCGGCGGTTTTATGAAACGCGAAGGCAAACCTTCAGAGAGAGAAATTTTAATTTCGCGTCTTATTGACAGACCGATTCGTCCTTTATTTCCTGATGCATTCAAAAATGAAGTTCAAATTATTTGCACAACACTTTCACACGATCAGAAAAATGATTCTGATGTTGTTGCCATGATAGCTGCTTCTGCAGCTTTAGCTGTTTCAGGTATTCCTTTTATGGGGCCGATTGGCGCAGTTAAAGTTGGCTACAAAGACGGTCAATACTTATTAAATCCGACACTTGCCGAACGCAAGACATCTGATTTGGATTTGACGGTTGCCGGAACTTCAGAAGGTGTTTTAATGGTTGAATCTGAAGCAAACGAGCTTCCTGAAGACGTAATGTTAGGGGCTGTTATGTTTGGTTTTGAAAGTTTTCAACCTGTCATTAAAATGATTAACGCATTAAAGGAACAAGCCGGCAAAGAGCCTTGGGCAGAGCCTGAGTTTCCGGCAGAATACGATGCTTTATGCGCACGTGCTGAAAAAGAATTTGGCGCAGAATACGAACGTGCTTTTAACATTATCAACAAACAAGAGCGTGTCAGCCTGTTAGGAGAGTTGGCAGAAAAATTCAAAGCCACAATTGATCCTGAAAACGAGATTGAAGTTCGTTATGCCCAAGATGCCATTGAGCATGTCATGCACAAAACCATGCGTGAAAAAGTTTTATCAACAGGTCATCGCATTGACGGCCGCGACACAAAGACAGTTCGTCCGATTGAGTGTCAAGTTGATGTTTTACCAACAACACACGGTTCAGCTTTGTTTACCCGTGGCGAGACTCAAGCTTTGGTTGTTACAACACTTGGCACAGATGATGATGCACAAATCGTTGATGGTTTAATGGCTGAATATCGTGAAGATTTCATGCTTTACTACAACTTCCCGCCATTTTCTGTCGGCGAGTGCGGTAGAATTGGTTCTCCAGGTCGTCGAGAAATCGGTCACGGCAAATTAGCATGGCGTGCCATTCACCCAATGATGCCAACCGACAAAGAAAAGTTTCCTTATTCTATCCGCGTTGTTTCAGACATCATGGAATCAAACGGCTCATCATCAATGGCAACAGTTTGCGGCACAACTTTATCATTGCAAGCAGCCGGCGTGCCTATGAAAAAGCCTGTTGCAGGCATTGCCATGGGTTTGATTAAGGAAAATGACGGCAGAGTTGCCATTTTAACAGACATTTTAGGCGATGAAGATCACTTAGGTGATATGGATTTCAAGGTTGCCGGCACAAAAGACGGTGTCACAGCCTTGCAGATGGATATTAAAATTACATCTATCACCAAAGAGATTATGAAAACAGCTTTAGCTCAAGCTCATGAAGGGCGTATTCACATTTTAGGCGAAATGGCAAAAGCTATTTCTGAACCGCGTGAAAAAGTTTCTGAGTTTGCACCGCGTATTATCACCTTAAAGATTCCTGTTGACAAGATTCGTGAGGTTATCGGCACGGGCGGAAAAGTCATTCGTGAGATTATTGAAAAAACCAACACGAAGATTGACATTACAGATGATGGCATGGTTAAAATTGCCTCTGTCAACACAAAAGACGGCGAAGCAGCTCTTGAACTGATCAACGCCATTGTTGCTGAGCCTGAAGAAGGCGTGATTTACAAAGGTGTGATTACAAAGATTATGGACTTTGGTGCTTTTGTTCGCTTTGTCGGCTCTACAGAAGGTTTAGTTCATATTTCTGAAGTTAAAAACGAGCGAATCGCTTCTGTTTCAGACTTTTACAAAGAGGGCGATTCGATTTGGGTCAAATGCATTGGCATGGACAACCGCGGCAAGTGGAAATTGTCTGCCAAGCGCGTTAACCAAGAAACAGGCGAAGAGATTGTTCAGCAATAATTTGAACTGTTTTAAGCTTTTACAAAAAACACCGCTTTCATGTGGTGTTTTTTTTATGTTTAAAAACATTGTCACCACTTTAAGCCGTGTGATACGGGCGTCAATCTACAACCCGCCGCTCTTTGCAAAGCACATCCTTTCAAGAAGGGGGCTCATCTTTGCAAAGCGCCTTTATTTGATGAAGTTGAATAAACAAAAAAGCAGCTCCCTAAAGGGGGCTGCTTTCTATTTTGTTTCAGGAAAGAAATCTTAACGAACCTTCCGGGCAATACCAAACTGGATACCCAGAGTGGCCTTGATCTGCCATTCGCGTTCCGTGTGGTTCAGGTGAACCGTCGGAATGTTCTCAGCGGTTGCGCGAAGAACAAGGCGCATGGACTTCATGCTCGGACGGAAAGAGTATTCTAACCCACCGCCAAAGGTGAGACCGCTTCCGGTGTAATACGCGTTGTAGATCTCGACCTGGCTCTCGGTTTCGACCTCGACAATCTTGCGATTGTCTTTTCCAAACAGGTAACCGGCAGAACCTACAACGTTGATGCGGCTGTTAACCCAGCGATTTTCCCAGATCATCACCTTGCCATTAAAGGTGGTGTAATAACTCAGGTACTTTTGGTCTGGGTTATTACTCTCCTTATCGTATTCACGCATCAGAGCGCCTAAATTCAGCTCAGCGCTGAAGATGCGGACGGCGTGTCCATTGCTGGACCACAGAGCGCCGCCTTCGTAACCGAAGGTTACGCCCGCGGTGGGGCTCAGCTGCTTTCCGAAGAAAGCTGCGCCGCCGTTGATGCCGGCATAGAAGCCGTCGATCTTAACAGACCGAAGCTCGCCGGTAGAGAGCTGCCACTCCTCATGACGAGGAGCCTTATTGAGCTTCTGCTTCGTGGCCTCAGAGAGGTCCTGGAGACCGGCTTCGGTCAGGACCATATCAAAGGTCTGAGCGTTGGCGTTGAACATGGCTGCGATGATGGCGATGGTGACGATGATGATATTCTTTTTCATGATTAGTCTTTTTTTGTGAGGGTTGAGCAGGATAATATTAGGCTCTTCCCTCTGATTATTAAATAAAATTGAGATAGGTTCAAAAACAATATAATATGAACCTTTCGGCTGAAGGGTTTTTCAAGCCGAAAGGCTTGAAAACTATTTCAGCGTCAGAACGACTTGACCGTTATAAGAAACGATCATATTCTCACCCTCGAAAGAGCAAGAATAACCGCTGACCACGGTGGAGAAATTGCCGTTCCGCCAATTCCAGTTTTCGAGGCTGGATTTGCGGATGGAACGGACACAAGTGTTTCCTTCGAAATACTTGATACCGTCTTCGGCATCCTGGGCGATGCAAGGCTTCCACGTTCCGTCCTGCAGGTAGTAGGCGCTGTTGCAGGATGAAAAATCACCTTCCCAAACATCACCATTTGCTACCATCTCGGCGGTCGGCTCTGCATTCATGGGAACAATCACCGTAATGGCGCTGTTCTCCTTGAAGAATACAAAAGCCTTGTGGGCCTCACGCTCACCTTTGCCATCAACGAGCTTGCCATTTTCTGCCATCGCGGGGACGGCGGAAACAGCAAATCCCTTGAACGCGGGCTGGGCGGGCTTGGGCTGGACGGGGGCAATAGGAGCGATTTCCATCGTACGGGTGTACGAAGTGGAAAGCTCAAACACCTCATCCTCAGCGTCTGCCTTCACAATTACCCCTTCGTAAACGACAGTCACGTCGTTCACCTCGGCGGTCTCGGAAGACAGAGCCTCGTTCTTGACGCTTTCAATAGACTTTACCTTGATGTCCTTGAACTCAGCGTTCAGGAGCTTCAGAGTGTCTGCCTTGGCGCTCTCAACGAGAGTGCTTAAGTCAAGAACGTTGCCGTCCTTGAGGTCAGTGGTGTAGACGTCCTTAACGGAACGCTTGACCACATCACCTTCCTTCACCTCATTGGCATCATTAGCCTTTTTGGCGAAATTGAAGGTGGTTGCCTCAAGAGCCTCGCGGCTGTCAACTTTAACATTGACAGCATTGGCAAGGTTGGCTGCCAAAGTCAGGCGAACCACATTCGTGGTACGATTGACCTCTTCACCGTTTTTGATGGTGACGGTGGTGATGGTGTTATTCTGGTCAACAGTGTTGACCTCAACATCCTTCACCTCAAATTCCCCAACGTAAGAAACGGTGGCTTTGGTTTCAAGCACATCTTCAGATGCGGGCTGGGCGGGAGCGGACTTCTGATAAGTCTGAGCTTCCATTCCCCACATGCTGTCATCTTTGGTGCAGGAAACAAACATAGCGACGAGGCCAACCATCGCGATAACAAGGGCCGTAGTGTTCTTTTTCATATTTGATTTATTTTTTGATTATCGATTTATTTAATTATCAAAGAACTCATGAAAAATCTTTCCTGACTTTTAATGATTACTATGATAATAGACAACACTTATATTTTTACATTCTCAATCTAACACATTTTTCAACAAAAAACAAGTGAAAAAAACACAAAAAATTATTTTTTTGTACAAAAAGTCAAAACAAGCCTAAAATTCGACATTTTTTTCATGAGACAAGACCAAATCTTCAAAATCTTCCAAAAACCAGCTCAGTTCTTCTTCGTCATCTTTAATCATTTGCAGAACACGGTTTCTTAAGGTTAAGAGCATACTCGTTTCAGCAATTTTAAAATCAACAAGCAACAAGTCGTTTTGTCTTTGAGTAATCTTAAAATCGACTCGCACAGATTCAAGGTTTTCGGTTCTGAATTGCTCCGGAAGTTTAATCCGCGCATAAGCGTTTGTGAAAGGCTGACCTAAATCAATGCTTAAAACCTCAAAATTGATTCCTTTTGTTTCAAACTCAAGCGGATATGATTTATAAAGTGCTTTCAAATAGCGCGCAAACAAATTTTGAAAATGTGCCTTTTGCGATTCGTCCATTTTTTTGTAATAAACACCCAAAACAAATTTTGCGCCGTAAGAAACATCAAACTTTGTGTCAAACATTTGATCTAAGGTTTGA
Organism: uncultured Pseudomonadota bacterium; assembly: GCA_902797315.1. GTDB lineage: Bacteria > Pseudomonadota > Alphaproteobacteria > RF32 > CAG-239 > UBA1254. Next base: position 40,568 of record CADBSM010000054.1, read on the forward strand.
TATTTGAGCCATTTGTCATCAGAGCCGATTGTTTCAATAAGCTTTTCACCTGTGTCATTTAAAAAAGCACGCACTTTTTCATCTGTCATTGCAGCATTCGAATCGAAAAAACACAGCAGAACACTAAAAAAAATAAAGATTGCTTTCAAAAACCGATTTTTCATGATCAAAATTCCCTTTTCAAAGCTCATTTTAACACATAAGCAAGCAAGCTGTAAAGTCTTAATTCGAAAATGCTTTGACGTTTTTTTGTGCCATGCGTATGAGATGGCAAAACGAGTTTGGCATGACAATTTTTTGGGGGTTGTCATGACATTTTGGGCTAGTTGGCAAAACGATTTTAATCAACAAAAAAGAGCCTTCAAAAATAAAGGCTCCCTTTGAAATAAGCATCAAAAACTTATTTTTTCATCACCTCAACACCTGGCAAGGCTTTGCCTTCCATCCATTCCAAAAAGGCACCGCCTGCTGTTGAAATATAAGTCATTTTGTCTGCGACACCAGCACTCTCAAGCGCTGAAACTGTGTCACCGCCGCCGGCAACCGTGACAAGTTTGCCTTGCAAAGTTAAATCTGCCGCAAAACGAGCAACCGCATTTGTTGCTTCATCAAACGGCTTTAACTCAAACGCACCTAAAGGTCCGTTCCATACAAGCGTTTGACATTCGCTCATCTTGGCTTTAATCAATTCCACAGTTTTTTGACCGACATCAAGCAAATGACCGTCTGATTCTATGTCATTCAAATCAACCGTTTTGTGCTCAGCATTTGCAGCAAATTCTTTTGCCCATACCAAATCGACAGGCAAAATAACCTCACAATGAGAAGTTTTTGCTGTTTCTAAAATCATGGAAGCTGTTGAAAGCATATCCATCTGAACAAGCGAATTCTGCTCGTTGATTTTGTCATACCCTAGTGCCTTCAAAAAAGTGTGCGCCATGCCGCCTGAAATCACAAGCTTATCAACTTTCTTTACTAAATTGTTTAATAAATCAAGCTTTGTTGAAACCTTTGAGCCACCAACAATTGCCATTAAAGGACGTTGCGGATTGTTTAAGCCCTTGGTTAAAGCCTCTACTTCTTCACTCATCAAAAGCCCCATTGCCGAAGGCAAATTCTGAGCGGCAGCAACCATTGAAGCGTGCGGTCTGTGCGCTGTTGAAAAAGCATCAGACACATAAACATCTGCCACCTTAACAAGCTCTTTTGCAAAAGCTTCATCACCCTTCTTCTCTTCGTTGTAAAAACGCAGATTTTCAAGAAGCAAAACTTCATCAGCACTCATTTGTTTGACAGCTGCTTGAACCTTTTCACCGATACAATCGTCAACAAACACAACCTTAGAACCCAAGGCCTTTTGCAAATCGCCCACAATGTGTGCAAGCGAATTTTTTGTATCGCCTTTGCCTTCCGGTCTGCCAAAGTGTGAAACAACAACAACTTTAGCGCCTTTTTGCATTAAAAGCTTAATGGTTGGCACAGTGCGATCAATGCGCGCCGTATTTGTCACCTCAAATTTTTCATTCATCGGAACATTTAAATCGGCTCTCAGCATAACAACTTTGCCGCTTAAATCTCCTAAATCATCAATAGTTTTATATGCCATTTTATTCTTTCCTTAACTACAAGAAATACCCCCTTGAGGATTGGCTCAAGAGGGTATGTCTTAAAAAATGTTTATTTTCTGTAGGCCTTTGCCATTGCAACTGCTGTGTCAGACATTTTGTTTGAGAAGCCCCATTCGTTGTCATACCAAGAAACAACTCTTACAAATTTGCCGTCAATGACCTTTGTTTGACCAGCATCAAAAACAGATGTGTTTGAATCTGTCACAAAGTCTTGAGAAACAAGCGGCTCATCGTTATATTCCAAAATGCCTTTAAGCTCACCTTCTGCGGCTTTTTTCATAGCTGCGTTAATTTCTTCAGCAGTTGTTGCTTTTGTTGCATCAAATGTTAAATCAACCAAAGAAACATCAGGAGTCGGCACGCGAACAGCAGAACCTTCAAGTTTGCCTGCAAGCTCAGGCAAAACCAAGCCGATTGCTTTAGCAGCACCTGTAGATGTCGGAATCATATTAAGCGCTGCAGCTCTGCCGCGATATGGATCTTTCGGGTGAACAATATCAAGTGTGCGTTGATCACCTGTGTAAGAGTGAATGGTTGTCATATAACCTTTTTCAATGCCGCAAACAGCTTGCAAAACCTTGCAAATAGGAGCCAAGCAGTTTGTTGTGCAAGATGCATTAGAAACAACTCTGTCATCTGCTGTTAAAGTGTTGTGGTTGACACCATAAACAATCGTTTTGTCTGCACCCTTTGCCGGAGCAGAAACCAACACTTGCTTTGCACCAGCTTCTAAGTGAGCTGAAGCCTTTTCTTTGTCGGCAAACAAACCTGTACATTCCATCACAACATCAACGTCTAAGTCTTTCCAAGGCAGGTTATGCGGATCTTTTTCAGCAAAAACTTTGATTTTGTGACCATTAACTGTAATAGAATTTTCATCAGCTGTCACTTCACCTTTAAAACGACCATGAACAGAATCATATTTAAGCAATCTTGCATTATCAATAGGTTTACCTAAATCATTGATTGCGACAAGCTCAATATCTGTTCTGCCTGATTCTACCATAGCACGGTGTGTTAAACGACCGATACGACCATATCCATTAATTGCGACGCGAACGACCATATTTATTTTCCTTCATTAAAAAAACAGTTACCTCTAAAATAATAGAGTTGTGCGGACACCCCGCACGGGGGATTCTTTTTTCACCTTGAAATCTAACATCAAACACAAATTTTTCAAGCAAAAAAACAAAGAAAAGCTCATTTTTTTTATCTGACTGAAAGACCAAACAAAAACAAAAGCCTTAGAAAAAAACTAAGGCTTTTATTGGTGTGAACTAAAGCTGTACTATGGCACTTTTAAGAGCATTACTCCTGATTTGCACAATACAGCTCCTGGCCGCTCATAACACAGTGACTGCAATTTGCATCAATGCTTCCTCGATAATATACCACATTAATATCATTGACGCACTCATTGTTCCAGTTATCAATTTTATCTTTGTTCCAATTTAAGGCAACGACACACTCATCTTTAGAATAATGGTAAATTCCTCCCATTGGAATAGTCGTACAAACGTCATTATAGGCACCAAGTTTTGTTTTACAAGATGAAGTTGTACGACAGGAGAAGCCTGAACAGCTTTGAATTGTGTTGCCTAAAACCACAGCTAAGCTGCTTAAAGATTCATATCTTGACCGTGTGCAAACAGCCTCATAACAAGCGCCTGTGTTTGACCCGGTCGGATTTCCGACCCGTTTACAAGATTCTCCCGCCTGAAGAATGTTTGAATTGGCTAACTTGCAGGCGTTTGCATTTTTATAATATGTTCCGCCGTTAGGACACTTCGGATCTATAACAGGGTCAGATGATTTAAGACAACAAGGCTTGCTTGCTGAGCCGTCCGAATTAGATACGTTATACAGAACACCCTCAATACACCTATCTCCTCTAAAAGGCGAAACAAACTCTGAACCGCACATTGCAAACAAACCGCCAGAATCAGCACATGCTATACATGTTCCGTTTTCTTGCGGGTCTCTTATCAAACCACACTGCAAATCTTCGCACGATTTTGCAACTTTTTGAGAACATTTTGCATCGACAGAAACACACTTATAAAAAGCATCTTCTACACATTCTGAAGCTTC
>CADBSM010000055.1 GCA_902797315.1 uncultured Pseudomonadota bacterium
GCTTGGTGGCGCGCCATGGTTTATGAACGTGATGACGTTGAGGGTTTAGATGCTGCTATTTTGACAAATCGTAAAGTTTTAAAATATTCCGGACATGAAGATACCTTTTCTGATCCGATGGTTGACTGTAAAAAATGTAAAGGACGTTTTAGAGCTGATCATATTAAGGACGGAAAATGCCCTAATTGTGGGGCAACAGATTTAACCGATCCAAGACCTTTTAATTTGATGTTTAAAACACAAATCGGTCCGGTTGAATCGTCAGAAAATATTGGTTATTTAAGACCGGAAACGGCACAAGCTATTTTTACACAATTTAAAAATGTAGTCGATTCTACTTCTAGAAAGCTTCCTTTCGGAATTGCTCAAATCGGTAAGTCTTTTAGGAATGAAATTACGCCTAGGAACTTTATCTTTAGAGTTCGTGAATTTGAACAAGCAGAACTTGAATATTTTGTGTCTCCGGGAGAAGATGAAAAATGGCACGAAATTTGGAAAAATGAGAGAATTAATTGGTGGTTGGCACAAGGCTTAAAGCTTGAAAATATAAACATTTATACAACTCCTGAAAAGGATTTAGCTCATTATGCCAAAGCTTGTTATGATATTGAATATCGTTTTCCACACGGTATGGAAGAACTTGAAGGCATAGCTAATCGACGCGACTATGATTTAGGCAATCATACCAAAGCTCAGGACGAATTTGAACTTGAAGCACATTGTCACTCGAATCCTGATTCAACAACAAAGCTTTGTATAAGAGATGATGAATCGGCAAAATGGGTTATTCCATTTGTTATTGAGCCTTCGATGGGCATTGATAGAGGTGTGCTAGCCGTTATGACGGAGGCTTATACGCAAGAAGATTTAGGGGAGGGTAATAGTCGTATCGTTTTGAAACTTAAAAAACATTTAGCTCCGATTAAGGTTGCTATTATTCCTTTGAAAAAGAATAGTGATGAGATTATGAATAAGTGTCATGAGTTGAAAAATAAGTTGATGAAGCTTGGTATTGGACGAGTTGCTCTTGAAAACACAGGAAATATTGGTAAGGCTTATCGTCGTCACGATGAAATAGGAACACCGCTTTGCTTGACTGTTGATTTTGAAACAATTGAAAATAAGCCTGAAACAGTTACAATCCGCGATCGTGATACAATGAAGCAAATCAGAATGAAAACTGATGATTTGCCAACTTATTTAAGAGAATACTTTTTATAAAAAAAACACCCGCGCAATGAAACGCACGGGTGTTTTTTTATCAATGTATCTAAAGCTTTTTATTGAAGCGGTGGAATGTTGAGTTGTGCAATAGAACCAGGTTTTATTTTAACATTTGAATAACGCATATTTCCTGTTTCAATAACAAAACGTTGTCTGCCGGTAAGCTGCGATGCTAAATCATAAAAGTCACGACCATTGAGCTCTTGACGTTGGGGGTTCATAACATATAAAACACATCCTTGCATTTTTTCAGCAACACCACAGCGAGAGCGGCCCTTAGGAACTTCTGGATTAATAACAACGCCTTGCAAGCCATTTTGAACAACCTGTGCCCCTGAAAAGAAAAATTTGCCTAGTAACAAGCCAAAGCATAAACATGCGACAGCAATTCCGATAACGGTCTTTTTTTCCATCATATTTGCTAAATAAAAGACATTGTGCTTTTGGTAGGAAAGGGATTCGTCAGACGGTTCCTCGACATATGAAGGGACATCAGAGTTTTCTTGAAAATCTTGACTCTGATTGTATGAATCGGGTTGAAGAGCATAAGATTGCTGTCTGAATTCATTTTGTGTGTCAGCAACAATCAAAGGCTTATTTTGTTGCTTTGGACGTTTAATCTTTCTTAAGCGTCTGTTGCCAATCTGAATTTCCATTTCTTGGGAGGTATTATCAGCCATGATGTTTTCCTTCTATAGATTGTTTTTGATGTTTTCATTTGTTTTCATGGTTTTAATGAGACGAGGAACCATGAAAACAACGGTCTCGCTTTTGGGCTCTTTCTGACCAAATATTTCATTAGGCAAACCAATTATCATGAAGTTTTCGCCTAATTTGTTTTTTACTTTAAATTGTGTGACCTGTCCATTGGTTGTTTCAAGTGTTACGTCCGAAACAATGTAATTGTTGCTTTCAACGGAAGCTTTTGCTAAAACTGACAAATCATTTGCTGCACATTTTAGTACGCCACACTTGCCGACATCAAAACGAGACAGCCATAAATTCGGTACGACAAATTTTCCTTCAGAGACAACCTCAACAGTTGCTTTTGAGCCTAAAAACCGTTGCAATGTATGTATATTAATGTCATTTGTTGTCGTTAAAACACGACCAATGACGCCTGTCTGGGCTGTTGTAATTGAACCGAATTCAAAAGAATCAAGCAAAGCTTTCCACTCAACATCACAGCCGTCATAAGGAGTTATTTTGAAAACACTGACATCATAAGCAACAAGTGTCGGATTGCTTTCAAAGTAGTTAATGAGCTGTTTGATGTTGTTGCGCACATCTATGTTGGCATTAAATGTAATCGAATAGTCTGCCCAATTCGTTGTCATGTCAGTAATACCGGCTCCGCGAAGCACATCAAGCAAGCCTAAAATAATCGGACGGGTTTTGGGCACATAAATAACTTGCTCTTGTTTGCGTGATAGAGTCATGAGTTGCTTGTTTTCATCATATGTATAAAAAATACCGGCGGCATTGGTAATCATATTAACAACATCTGTTAATTCACCTTTCAAATTATCTCCAGAAACGGGGACATAGGGTGCATCTTTTGCCGTTAATGTAATACCAGCTTCCTTTGTTAAACGAGCGAGGGCTTTTTCAGCGGGCATTGTATCAAAAGTAAAGCCAGTGACTTCGAGATGAGGTAAATCATCGCTCGGTGTTGCTGATTGTAACTTAAAATCGGTGTTGTTGAAGGGCAACGTTAAAATTAATTGTTGGGTCTTCCAATTAACATCACAGCGTAAAGGTGTCTCTAAATCGAGAGCATTTGCGCCATCAGGTGTTCTGATAGAGCTTTCTCCTAAGGGCTTTTCAATTTTTGCGTGTTTGTCTGCCGTTTGAATAGGAACAATAGGGTCTGTTTTAGTTTGACAAGCTGCCGTAAAAGCCAAAAATATAAAGCTAATTAAATAAATTGTTCTTTTAATCATTCTTTACTCTCCGTTTTTGATTCAATTTCTTTGGGCTTGTTTTCTTGGAGCAATTTATCCATAAGATCATCAATATTCATTCCTGCGCCGACTGTTGGATCGACAGATTTATCAATTTCTCCCAAAGCTTCCTTCATCTTATTGAGTTCAGAAGGATCTTGTTTAATCATTTCAGGAGATGAATTATTTTCGAGCTCTTGTTTGTACAAAGCTAAATTCTGCTCTAACGCTTTAACACCGCCGGCAATTTTCTTTTCAACATAAGGATATAACTGCGGACGTTCAAGAATGTAATCACCTGTGTCACAAATTTCTTCCAACACATCTATGATATATGGGTAAAAAGGATATTCCTCTAAAGCAATATTTCCAAGGCGAATGCATCTTGCGGCAATCCGTGAAACCGTTCTATCGTAGTAATCCCTTAAAAGAATATAATTATCAATATACCACAAATCTTCTTTGGTGACGGCATTTAAATTTTTATTTTTTTCCATAACATTCTCCTTAAGTTACTCTTAAAATAAACGAGTCATGACTATTTGTAAATGATTTTTATTGTATATCATCTTTTTTATTTGGCTCCTGAGAATTTTGATTAGTATCAGTAAGAACATCTAGAACGTCATCTTGTTCGTCAATAAAATCAGCATTTTGATCAGTCTGGGTATTGATAAAACGATTTAAAAGTTCATTATCTGTTGATTGTTCATCAACAGGTTCTTCAACATATTCCCATTGTGTATCATCATTTTGGGAGAATTGAGTGTCAGATTGTTCATCAACAGGTTCTTCAACATATTCCCATTGTGTATCATCATCTGAGGCTTCTCCTTGAGATTGGTTATTATCGGCCGGAACCTCAATATACTCCCATTCATCATCAGAATTTGGTGCGTCACCATTCTCGTCAGAATCTTCAACATATTCCCATTCCCATTCATCATCACTGTCAACATCGGTTAAAGTTGGTTCGGATTTTTCTTGCAAGATAGGTTGAGGCTGTTCGTCGAGGGCGTCGAGGGGTTCTTGTTTTAATGGCATCTCAACAATATCGTCATCCAAAGAAATTGGAGTGTCAGGAATATCATCTAAAGATACGGGTGTCGTATCAATAGCTTCTGAAAGGGCTTCAGTCGTTTTGTCATTAGAAGATGTTTGATTGTCAGCAGAAATAGATGCCTCAGTGTTTTCCTTTTTCGAGCCAAAAAGCTTTTTTGTGAAGCCAAAAAATTTCGAAGACTCTTCATTTGTTTGCTGAAGATTAACTTCTGTTGCTTTTTCCTTTGCTTTTTCCTTTTCTGGAGCTTTAGAAACCTGAGTGTCTTTCTCAATTATTTGAGCCGGCAGTTCAAGATCTTTGTTCTTATTTTTCTTTTTCTTCTTTTTGTTTTTAGAAGTTTTGCTGTCCTCTGTTGTGACTGAAAGGTCTGCTGGTTGAGGCTGGATGTTATTTTGGTTGTGTTCGTTCTTTATTTCATTTTCTGGTTTCGATAAATCTGCAGAGTTTGTTTGAATGATGAGAGGTTGATTTTTAATTTCAGCCAAAACATCTTTGAGAACGTTTGCCATATTTTCTTGCGATTTAATCAAAGCATCAGCAAAAGCGGACATATCTTTTTCATGTTGGTTTTGTGTTTGTTGAAGCATCTTTAGAATATTATTGGATATGTTAATATTCTGCTGCATGGTTGAGTGAGCGTTTTTTTCAGCTTTTTTCATTTGTGCCAGCTCATGCATGTCTTTTGATTCATCAGCTTTTGTTTCTTGTTTTGAGGCGCTTTTTTCGAGAGGTATAGTGTTTTGTGAAAAAATACCTTTTTTTTCTTCTATTTGCGAAATATGTTCCAACAAAACTGAACCACCCGGAAGTGTGCTAAGCAGAATTCGAATATCTGAATTCAACTCTAAAAGAGAATCATCAAATTCCTGCTGACGTTTAGCATTGAAAATATGAATCTGATGAAAAATATTTAAATAACGCTGAGCAATTAAAATAGGGTCTTCTTCGTCTTTGTGTTTACCTAAAAATTCAGCGTTTTTATTCAAATCGTCTGACATAGACAGCTATCCTCAAAACAAAATTGACAATTCAATTGAAGATATTCTAACGTCTTAAGAGTAAATTTCAAGTTAAAAAAACTTAAAAAAAAACACCACTTTAAGTGGTGTTTTTAATGTTTATAAGCTAATAGCAACAATCTTGTGTAATTTTCTTAAATCATTACCCTCTATTTCAACCTTTTGATCAGGATTGAAACGAATGCCATACATCATGCCTTTATCGTCCTCTCGAAGACTAAGAAGCATGGCTTCATCTTCAGAGATGTAATATAATGCAATATCGCCAATACTGACAGTTTCTTGCGGATCAACGAACAGAATGGCTCGGTTTGGCAACAACGTTCCTAAACGACGTGTGCATAAATTAATGCCATAAGCTTCTCTTTTACTTATTAATTGCAATGGACAAATCACTTCTTTAGCATCTTCATCATCCATATCAATTATGATGTTACCATCTTTACCAGCAGTGCCATAAACTTTAATGAGAGGCATTTCTCCTGTGTATATACCATACATTGAGACATGGGAACCTTTCGGTGTGGCTAAAGATTTATATTTAGCATCAGTTTTTTCCATAATTTCATCAAGCATACCAGCATCTTTAAGTCGCTGAACTTCTGATTTGAGCTTTTCTGGTGTTAAAGAAAGTGCTTTGGAAATATTTTTGAATTCTTTATCCGAAACTTCACGTTGTCCCATTTCAATACGGTGATAAACCGATAATGTCATATCTGCATTCTCAGCGACCTCAATCAAAGTTAAATCCTTGTCTGTCCTTAAACGGCGAAGAGCTGCACCTAAAATTTTAAGACCAGCATCAACATTAATTCGATTACGTCTTTCCTGTTCACGACGCCACGCTTGGACAACTTCTTGTTTTGAGTTTTGTTCATTGACATATAGGTCTTGTAATGCACAATCTGTCAATTCTGCAACAGATATCAACTGCTCTTGATTGAGACGGCGATAACCTTTTTCAATTTTCGAAACAGCAGACAAGCTTACCCCTAAATGATCGGCTAAAGCTTGCATTGAAACACCTTTACGTTTTCTTTGTAATCTGATTTGATTTGGGAAAATAATTTCTTCCATTTTTGCCTCTTTTAGATATTAATCAATTCCGTTTTATCATAAAGCATCTTCAAAAATATGCAAGACAAAAAATGAAAAAATGTGAACATTTTATTTTAGAAAAAGGTTTCAATCTTTATTTTCTTAGCTCATTTAATTTATTTAAGCTTGCCTGATGTTCGCTCAAGGCTTGATTGTAAGCCATCTGCGCACTATCTAGTTTTGCTTTTAAATCAAACAGTTTTGAATCTTGGTATGCAGCGGCCGGACCCATCTGTGCCAAATAGTTTTCATAGTCTTGTTTGGCTTTATTCAAAGAGCGCAAAGCATTCTCTCTTCTTTGCAAGTTTTGATTGTTTTGCATGATAGCATCGGCAAGTTGTTGCTGACGCTCTGCCTCTTTTTTGTCTTTCTTTCTTTTATCATCGGCTTTCCTGTTTTGAGAGCCTTCTTTTCGTTCTTGATCATACTTTTTCTGAAGCTCTGGATCGATTTTGTTTTGATTGTTTGGTGCCGACCGAGTTTCATCTTGGCTGTTTTCTTGTTTTGAAGTTTTCAGGTTATCTAAATCAAAACGCTGAGCTTGACCGTTCCGTACCTGTGCGGCGTGAAGCTGTCGATCATATTCGTTTAAGCCAAGCATGGCTTCATTTTCGTTAATTGTCTCTGCCAATCTACCATTTCCATCCATAAATTTCGTGTATTTGTATTTTTGGTAGTAGTTGCTGTTAAATTTATAATCTGCAAAAGCGTTTTTACCGGCTTCTTGTGTGATGACTCGAGATTGAACTCCATTATCTGTTACAATGGTCTTATTGCCTTTAGAATCGATAGTTGTCAATGTCGAAACCATTTGAAGCTGGCTTAGCATACTGCCGACGTTTTCTTTTGCCTTGCCGTTTTCATCAAGAAGAACAACCTGTCCATTTTGTTCAATTTTAACATTTCTGTCTTGGCCATCAATTTTGATGTTTGAAAGCATTTCGCCCTGACGATTGAATTCGATATTAGCTTCAATTCTTTGTCCGCCGACATTTAAAACACTCGCAAATTTTGCTTCAAAAGTGCTTGTTGAACCATCTCTATCTTTTTGTTCAATTGTTAGGACGCCATTGTTAAGAACAGTTTTACGGCTTTGAAATTTATTTGAAAGAGTTGCGTCACGGCTTTTCATCACCGTTAAAGCAATTCCTTCGCTGACTTCTGTCAAGTTCATATTTGAACCACGGAAAATGTCGGTTATTTGTTTTTGATTTAAGGCGCCGTCTTGTTGAACAGCATACATGTCAACCACTTTGTTTTTCCAAGCATAATCTTTTTGAATAATGTTTCCTTGTGCGTCTTTAATCGTGCGCACAGAAAGAAGATGGTCTTTGGTAATAGACTGAGAATCTTGCGCGGCATTCAAGCTTGTCTTGCTTTTTGTGGCATAAGTTTTGGCAATATCATTGAGTTTGCTGCCTTCCGGCGTGATATTTCTTAAAATACGCATACGAGTAGACTCTTTTGCCTTGTCAAGTTGATAGCCCTGAGATATTGCATTGGCTGTTAAAATAACGTCTTCACCCAAAAGATTTTTGTGCTTGCGAGAAGATGTTACAAGAACATTTTTGCCGTTTGCACCTTTTTTATAAACAGATGTTCCGTGTTTTGAAGTAATTTCTACCTGTCCATTTTCTAAAAAGCGCTCTTGGACAACAAGTTTGCCGCTTTCGTCGAGCAAAGAGCGCGAAAGAATTTGACCATTTTCATCTTTTTGGACACTTAGTTTAAGCCCTTCGGGCGTTGGTCCCGAAAGCATATCAAATGCCTCTTTATCTTGCTTTTCGATTGTATCTAAGCGATTTTCATTTTTCTTATCACGCGCCCAGTTTTGAATTTGAGTTTTAACGCTGACCTTTTCCTTAGAAATGTTTTCAACGCCACCGGGCTCTATATTAACACGTGTCGTTACTTTCTGCCCCAGTAAATTGCGTTTTGATTTTTCATAGCCGATGGTGTTTCCTGCAGCATCTTTGATTTGTGTTCCGCCGGTTTTAAGATTGTTGATTTTGTTTTGGTTTATTCTTTGTCTGATTGGCATACCGATATAATGATTAACAGCCATACCCCCTAAAGAAGCAGCTCCTTTTGTTATGCCCAAAATGCCTCCTTGGCGCTTGCCGTCTTTGTCTTTACTGCCAAGGGCTATTCTATCGGCAGCTTGGGCAAAAAAGCCTCCTGTTGCTCTGCCAATATTCATATCCGGTGCACTTGCAAATTTCTTTGCCAGTTCCTTGCCTTGATCTAAAAACACCCAACCGAGCAAACACGTCATAACAAGTTTTGCGGCGTTAACACCCCAGAAGGCAAGGCCTCTGATTGGATGAATGATTTCCTTGTATTCGGTTGAATAGCTCTCTAAAGTGCTTACAAATTGAGAGACGACAATCATAATGATATATAAAACAATGCTTAAAAAGACAAATTGGAACATTGCATTTAAGAACATATCCCAAATCTTTTTCAGATATTGAGAGGTGATTTTAAATGCCCATGCACCGATTGCTGCCGGCATTAAGGCTGCGGCAACGGCCATATTAAGCAAACAGTCAATCAAACACCAAGGAAAAGCAAGAAGTAGGATTAAGCCACCAAGTTTTAAAACCCATCCAGTGATTATATAAGCAAAATTCGGCAGAAGTTTTTCAATCCAAGGAAAGACTTTCCAGCCCAAACAGCGACACTGACTGCCAAAGGCAATAAGCCGATAAACATTATCTTGCATTGATTTGATTGAACAAACAATATTTTGTCCCATAGAGGCTGGCAAGGCGCCAGTTGTTGATGGAGAGTCTGTATAGCCGTTAATGTTTTGCATATAGGCAGCATCTGAAGGGCAGGGTCTCACATCTGAAATAGACTGAGCATAGTTCATGCCTGTGTTAAAAACAGGAGCAAGCGTTAGACCTAAAACCTGATGATAGCTCATTTTCAAAATAAGCACGACGATTAAAACTCTGAAAGCCTGAACGAGTAATTCTTGTATCATTTTGCTTGGTTTTTTTACCTCAAGAGCGGAAACGTGTTTTAAGACAAAAACAGAAATCCAAAGTGCGAAACCGATTAAAACAAGGTTGGCAATAGAACTGGCAAGAGCTTTGTACGCGCTGGCGGACATTGAACTTGCTGTGTTAAAAATTGTTTTAAATAAGGGGCAAAAATAGCACGTGTCATTTTGGGGCATAAATTGTTCATAATGACAAGTAGCCGGATCTGATTGAGGCGTTCCACTAGGGTCTGAATTCGGTGTTGATGTCGTGAAGTTTTCAGGTGGATTAGCCACAGTTTTATTTTGCTTGGCTTCATCATTGAGCGTTGTCCATTGATTAGTGTTTGTTTTGCCGGTACACTCATCTTGCACATTGTAAGAACAACCGCCGCAAAAGCTTTGAATGTCATCACACAAAGGATTAATGATTGAATCTTTGATTGATCCTGCGCCGAGGTTTTTGGCATACCCCTTTTCTGTGTACGAACCGCTATGAATTTCAAAGTGCAAATGAGGCCCATAGCCATAACAGTCACCCTTGTATTCGGCTTTTTTAGGGTAATCACATAATTTGCCGCCTATATAATTTGAGCCGCCCACTTTGCCGATGATATCACCCTTTTTAACGGAGCCGCCAACTTCAGCAAAAGCCAAAAGATGCATATAAATCGTTGTATAGGTGTCATCGCAGCCGTTATTGGCGTTTCCGGCGCTGCATTGACATTTTTTTTCATGTTGAATCACAATAGTACGTCCGGCACCACCCATGTTGCCTTTGAAAACAATTTTGCCATCAGCGGCTGCTGTGACATAAGTTCCGGCTACGGCAGCATAGTCTGTGCCTAAATGATTTCGAGGGTTTGGGTTTCCGCCGGCACCATTGGCGCGATAGCAGTTTGTTTCTGCAACACGATTAATCGATGAAACAGGCATGGTATCCATACAAGAACCTGATTGTGCGTTTTTGTTCATCACACAGTTAGGGTCAACGTCATAGCGTGTGCCTGAGGGACATTTTTCAGGAAGTTGTCCGTTGTTTCCAAGAGTTAATTGACAGGTGCTGTTAGAACAATCTTTTTTTTGGCATCCGCCAAAAGAGGTGCTTGCATTAAAACTAGAAGGATATGAGGATGTTCCTTGGGGCAAAAATTGGGCTATAGCAGGCAGTGCGCATAAAAGACAGCACACTGTTGAAGTGATGCTCAACATTTTTGACAAGATATTTTTCATGGTACAAGCTTTCATCTTACATCCCCAAACCGCCTTTGTAGTTATCCTCATAATTTTTGTTGTTTTGTGCTTTGCGATAACGGTCCTCAGAGTTTTCTTTTTTAGGACTGTTGTTTTGCATATGTTGTCCGCTTCTGACCAAAATATTTCCAAGGACTCTGTGAGGCAACAAATTTTTTAAGGTTCGAACAAATTTAGACTGAGGCTTTGTTGTTTCATTATGCTCATCTGCCTCAACTTTTGCACGATATTTCGGATCATTTTGCATGAGCTGGTCGTGCCTGTTTTGTTCATTTTGTTTGATTTGATTATCAATTTCAGCTTTGGCTTGCCGAATGTCGCCGTGGTAAGCGTTGTGAATGGCCTCATCTTTTTGATCACGCTCAGATCGTAGTTGTTCTTTTAAGTGTTGACGGTTTTCTTTGCCGGCCAGCAAATTAGCACCGGCAAGCTTAAAGCCATATTTCATGTGATTGCCAGCTTTACCTAAACTACTGCCGACAGAGGCAAGGCCATCAGCTGCTGATAGACCTGCTTTTTTCAAAGTTTGTCCGGGGTTTCGAACAGCAATGCCGATGTTTTTGACGCCGCTTTTAATTTGAGGATTATATTTTCCAAGCAACAAATTGCCAGCCCCTTCAACCCCTTTACCAACTTGTGTGGAGGCAACGTCATGTGCAAAAGAGGCCACAGGCTCGACAACCTTCTTCTTGGCAAAATCCATCGATTGTGTCATCATGCCATGAATGGGAGAAGCTCCGCCAAAGGCTTTGTCTGGAAAAATTTTATCGGTGTAGTCTGTAATTGCTGAGCCTATGAGCTTAAAGCCATAAATGAGTGCAGTGACAATAATTAAAAATGGAATGCTGGCTAACGTAAAGGCGTTTGAAACAGCGTCTGTGTCTGCATTTTCGGTAATGGCGTCAAAAACTTCATCTAATCCGCTGACAGCAACACTTAACATATTTAAAGCATATGAAGAAGTTAGTGCAAGGAAAATGAAAATGGCTGCATTTTTTAAGATAATTGAAATAAGGGTCACAATCTTATCGCTTGTTTGTTCAAAAGGCCAAAGGGCAATTCCTATCGGTAAAAGCAAAACAGCCATACCAAGCTTGAAAGCAATATCAACAACATAGAAAGTAATGGCCAAAACCATCATAAATCCAAAGAAATAGACAACTATGCCGCACAGCCACATCGGAACGTTAGGATAGTCAAACAATTTGACCCCTATAAATTCCGCTGTCTTTTGATCTCGTCCATGGACAGCGTGACACATGACAGCGTCGCCCAAAACTTTAACCAAAACAAGAGATTGACTGATATTTCTTGTTGTGTTGTATATGCTTAGCAATACACCGCTTGGAATAATGCTTCCGTCTAAAGATGTTGCACTATCTGAGGTTTTTTGTGAAGAATTTTGTAAAGTTTGGCAGATTGCATTTCTTTCATCGGAAGATAAAGGTGCATAAGTGTTTTGTGCAAAAACAGGCGTTAGCTTCAATAAAAAGCTTATCAGCAATACATAAACGAATGTTTTCATTGCTTTTATCATCGGCTTCCTCCCTGTGTCGAAGAGCTACCAGGCATAGCACTGTAATCAAAGTCAACAGATGGCTGTAAATTAATAACAGTACTATTAACAATTGTATCGGCAAAATCTGTGCCGGCGCTCATAATTGGCACGAGTGTATAATGTAAAATCGTTTCAATGCCTGAATTTAGGATAACAAAGGCAACAATCACCTTAAAACATTTCACCATCAAGTCTTGAAGCATTTTCATCGGTTCAACGCTTGTAAATGATGAAACATTTTTTAAGGCAAAAAAGATGAGCCAGAGCAAAATACCAAATATTAATATAGCATTTCCTGCCTGCTTTGAAACAGCATAAGCTTTGCCTGCCGCTTTAACAAATGCAGAAGATAATGTTTCAACAACTTCGCAGCCGTAGCAATAGCTGTATTTTGCAAAAAAGTTATAAACGATACAGTGTTGCCCTTCTTCTTTGGACAGTGTAAAAATGAGAAACTTGGTCTTTTTTTCGCTCTTTCCACCGCCGTTAGGGGCTGCTGAACAGCCTTTAGGGGGTTTGCTGTCGCCAAAGATGCATTTATATTCGTATTCCACATTTCTAAGAAGCGCGCTTAAAGGAGAAGATGCGGTATATGCAGCTCCAATAGATCCAAGAACAGATCCTTTTTTGAGTTGTTTTTTTAAAAGTTCCAAAGCTGGTGTTGATGTTCTTTTGCACGAATAACACATTGATGTATCTAAATCGCAAGGAATGGCCTGTCCTTTTTCAGTCAAGCCGCATTGTATTGTTCGAGCTAAAGCGGGATGAAAAGCAAACCCCAAAAAGCAAATTATGAGTAAAATGCTGTATTTGAAAGAGACTAGATTAAGATATTTCATCATCTTTTACTGCCTCCCTGCCAATTTGTTAAGCTTGCCTTGAGAATCTTTTTTGGCCGCTTTCATTTTTTGAACAACAGGATTGCTGGATACAACTTTTCCAATACCACCGGTGATAAAGTTAAAGACTCTTTTGGCAGCCCACGCTGCTAATTTGCCGATTTTCTTTTGGAAGTTTAGCGATCCTCCACCGCCGACAAGTGTGCCGGCAAGGCTAACAGCCAAGCCAATGCTCTTCAACACCAAAAAGGCTATTAACACAAGAGACAATAGCTCGGGTCCGAATTCTTGATACAAATTACGATTACCTAAAGCATCTGCATTGTCAATTAAAACCATTTGCATGGCAAGAATGGCCATGGAAGCGATAATGGCAATAAAAGCTAAAATAGCGGCTGAATTTAAGATGGTTAAAAAGCCTTCCTTAACCCATTTGCGTGAAAATTTGAAAGGATATGCCAAAATAAAGCATGGTAGCAATATGACCATGATATTCATTCTAAAAATGCTGTCGACCATATAAAAAACAAAGGCCATTTTAACAATGAAAAAGACGGCAAACAAAATCAAACCACCAATAGTAGAAGAAAGATTAGGCAGTCCCATCAGGGTTTTACCCAAAGCAAAGCCTGCTTGCAAGCGGTCGCTTGTCGCACAAGTTAAACATTGCATCAAGTCCGAAGGACCTCTTGGAAAAGAATTTTCAGAGATGGGTTCTAGTGCCGGGGCGGCACATACAGCTGAATTTGTATAAATCATGCAGAGGCCTGTTCCTGGTTCTCCCATATATAGCCCTTTGCTGTCAATGTCTCCGCCTTCGGCTAAAGCATTCAAAACAAGGCTGCCATATTCTAAAAAAGTGTAATATATCGGAAAAATCAATTTATTTAAGACGAACAAGAGAAATGAAGTTGAGGAGGCCAGCAATCCGCAGACCAAACATGTAAAAGCCATTCGTGCAACTTCTGTCCAAACTTCAGCCGCACTTTCTTCAACCACAGAACTAACGTGTTTCAAAATGCGCACTGAAAGCCAAACGGCAAAGGCCACCATCATAAAAGGCATGGCGCTTCCTGTGACTTTCGGATAAGCTTTGATGGAAGAACTTGACATAGCATTATAAAATAAGCCCAAGAGTTCTGCTTGCCAGCAAGACCTTTGCTGCTCTTGCAAAACGATGTCATCAAGATCACTTTCTTCGCCCGTTAAAACAACATTACCACTGGCATTTTTCGAGCTAACGCCGCAGGCAGAAAGCATCACAACCATTCCCACAATAAGGATTATGGATTTTAATAATGTGAATATGTCTTTTTTGCCTTGCTTCATCATTAGCCCTTTATTTGTTTACTCGTTTTCAGACCCGTTTCCATTATTGTTTGCATTCTGATTGTTATTGTTGTTTTGATTGTTGCCAGAATTTGAGTTGTTATTGTTTTGGTTATTGTTTGTACCAGAATTCGACTCTATGGAACCATTCGGGTTGCTTCTTGAACCGCCACCAATAGCAGAGCGTATTCTGTCTGTCCGCTGATTGGCCCTGTCTTTGAGGCCTTGTATGGCACCTGTTGCGCCTGTTGCAACACCTAGCATGCCTATTGCACCACCGTGACGATTGCCATTTTGGTCCTTGCTTCCAAGGGTCATTTTGGTAGCCGTTTGAGCAGCTAAACCACCCAGTTTGTTGCCGATGCCGCTGCCGCCTTGCGTTCCTGAAATAGAGTTTGCAAGTTCGTTAATCTGTCCGACAATCTTAAAGGCAAAAATGCAGCATGCTATCAAAACCAAGAATTTAGCACCGTCTAAATCCATCATGTCTTTAAGCTTTTGAACGTCATTTCCGTTCAGGGCATCTTCTATGGCACCTTTACCTCCTTCTCCGCCGGTTAAGGCTTGTGAAATCAGTTCGCTTGAAAGCGTAATAACAAGCCCCATCATCACAAAATTAAAAAACACGTTCATAAACATATCCCAGCCGGCTTTGGTGTATTTTTCTGTGACTTTAAAGGGCCAGCAGGCAATTAAAAATGGCAGCAAAGTACAAAAAATTCCAAACCGCACAACAGAATCTAAAAGATAAAAGCAGCAAGCCAAAACAATCATCCAGCCAAAGGCAAGGCAAATAACACCTTCAACAAACATACTTAAATCTATAAGAAATTTCGCGGCTTCATTGACTGAAACACAAATTAAAGCACCACCTATGGCAGGAAGTTCAGCAGCACTGTTGCTAAACATCTTTATGCTTCCCATAACATTGGCTAAAAGGGCATTACTGATGACGCCGCTGGAAAATTTGTATTCAGAACTATATTTGCTCAAGTCAGATAAAATGCTAGAATCAATAATGGTTAATCCAAATTCAAGGCCGGCATTCATTAAAGGATTAATCGCATTGTCATAAATGTAAGAAGAGTTTGTGAGCAAAAGAGCCGCAACCAAAACCTTAAAAGCCTGCACGGTTAAACTTTGAAGATATTTTGCTAAATCTTGCTTTGTTAAAGCGCTGACGGTGATCAATGTTTGATAGGCAATATATAAGGCTAAAACCATCAAAATCACATTTCTAAAACTTTTTGCTAAAGCATCATAAGATTGAGAGGCCATATTTTGGTCTGTTTTGAGGATCACTTCAAATAAATCGCATAACAAACAAGCTCTAATCTTTGCATATCTGGCTTGCAAGGGCTTGCAGCCTTTCATAACACCGGTCCCTTCTTTAGGTTTTACAGGGTTTCCGTAAGGATCAGTGACAACACCTGTTTTGGCTTGTGTCAATGCAGAGCCGAATCCCAGAGCCCCTCCTGGTGTTTGTGCTTGGGCTGATGTCGCACAGAAAAAGCATAAGCCGCAACAAATCAAAAAAACATGGATTAATGAGGTTAGTCTATTTTTTATCATTTTTGTGGTCCTTGCTTTGAAATGGGTTGCCTAAAACTTTAAGAGCAAAAACAAAAACGATTATCAACAGCAAAAAGGCGATGTAGTGCAAATAACGGCTTGACATAATGTCAAAGACGTGAAAACGAATCGCCAAAAGGACTGCCGAAAACATTAATGCTGTTATAATAATCGACTTCATTTCTTTTATCCTTCTTTCATCATAGCCCATTATAACATAAATTAAAAGAAAAATATGTTACATTATTTTTAAAGTTTTCAAAATTTTCC
>CADBSM010000056.1 GCA_902797315.1 uncultured Pseudomonadota bacterium
CAACAGGACCTGTTATTTTCGGCGGTGCGGGCACAAATGTTCAGCATTCATTTTTCCAGCTTCTTCATCAGGGTACAGATATTGTACCAGTTGATTTTATTATTCCGGCAATTTCTCACAATGAAATTGGAACGCATCATGAAATTTTATTGTCAAATGTTTTTGCACAAAGCGAAGCTTTAATGAAAGGAAAAACAGTTTCAGAGGCTGCAGCAGAGCTTAAAAAAACAGGCAAAACAGACAATGAGATTGAGGCTTTGAAAAAATACAAAAGCTTCACAGGTAACAGACCATCAAACACCATATTGGTCAAAAAAATCACACCGTACACTTTAGGTCAAATCATTGCTTTATATGAGCACAAAGTTTTTGTGCAAGGAGTTATTTGGAATATTAATTCGTTTGATCAGATGGGGGTTGAACTTGGAAAACAGCTGGCTTTGAAAATTTTGCCAGAGATTGAAGGCAAGGTGTTGCATTCAGAGCACGATTCTTCAACTGCTTCCTTAATAAAAAAAGCAAAAGCTTTAAGGAGATAATATGGGCATACGCATTTTACCAGACAATTTAATCAACCAAATAGCAGCCGGTGAGGTGATTGAAAGACCTCTCTCGGTTGTCAAAGAACTGGTTGAAAATGCACTTGATGCAGGTTCTGATAAAATAGAAATTAGCTTGATTGACGGTGGAAAAAGCCTGATTGTCGTTCAAGACAACGGCAAGGGTATGAGCAAAGATGAGCTGTCTTTGTGTGTTGAAAGACACGCCACATCAAAACTTGAAGGCAATGATTTGTTTCATATCAAGCATTTTGGGTTTAGGGGCGAGGCTTTGCCATCTGTCGGTGCTGTTTCGCGGCTTGTGATACAAAGTCGTCAAAAAGGTTCAGATGAAGCCTATCAGATTGAGGTTTCCGGCGGTCAAAAATCGAGCGTTATGCCGGCGGCTCTTTCAAAAGGGACAAGGATTGAGGTTAGAGATTTATTTTATACCACGCCGGCACGTTTGAAATTTTTAAAAAGTGATGCCTCAGAATTGGGCGGTTGTATTGACATGATTGAAAAAATCGCCATGGCCAATCCGAATGTTTCATTTTATTTAACACATAATGACAAACAAAAACTGGCATTGAATGCCTGCCAAGGAGAGTTTTTTGATGCCAGACTAAAACGTTTAGGCGAGGTTATGGGCAAAGAGTTTAGAGAAAACTCCTTAATGCTAAACATTGCGCGTGATCACGTTAGTCTATCAGGTTATGTCAGTCTGCCAACCTTAAACAAGGCAAATTCATTGTCCGAATATTTGTTTGTGAACAATCGGCCTGTGCGTGACAAGCTTCTTTTAGGCGCCATTAAAGGAGCTTATCAAGACGTACTTGCTTCAAACCGTTATCCCATGTGTGCGCTGTTTATTGACATAGATCCGGAATATGTTGATGTCAATGTGCACCCGCAAAAAGCAGAAGTGCGATTTTTAGACAGCGCTCAAGTGCGTTCGCTTATTGTCGGCGGCATTCGTCAAGCTTTATCAATGGGCGACAAACAAACAGCCAACACACTCAATCTTGAGCAGTTTGTTAAAGAAGAAGTTTGGAAGACAAACGAGCCTCAAGAAGATATTTTCTTAAATGAGCCTCAGGCACAGATGAAATTTCATGAAAGACAGCCTGTTTTTCAAGGGGCATATCGACCTTTAGCCAAAGTTGAAAGAGGTTTGCCTGATTTAGAGCGCGCTTATTCTGTGAAGGTTGATTTGAAAGATGAAGCTTCAAATATTGAAGAATTTGATCAAATGCCGCCGTTGGGTTTTGCCAAAGCTCAATTTCATAACACTTATATCATCTCCCAAACGGCAGACAGCATCATTATTGTTGACCAGCATGCCGCTCATGAGCGGATTGTGATGGAAAAGCTCAAATCGTCTTTGGCATCAGAACACAAAGTTGTGACACAAATGCTTCTCATTCCTGAAGTTGTTGATTTAAGCGTTTCAGAAAAAGCGCGCATTGTCGAAAACGCAGAAAATTTTGAAAAACTGGGGTTGAATATTGAAGAGTTCGGACCATCGGCCATTATTGTTCGTGAAGTTCCTGCTTTAATTGCAGATTCAGATGTTCAAAAGCTGATTAAAGATTTAGCTCAAGAGATAAGCGAATGGGAAAACTCTTTTTCATTGACAGACAAGTTACACCACATGTGTGCGACCATTGCCTGTCATGGATCGGTTAGGGCAGGCAGAAGCCTAAACATTGATGAAATGAACCGTCTTTTGCGTGACATGGAAAGAACGCCGCATTCAGGACAGTGCAATCACGGCAGACCAACATATATAGAGCTCAAACTTGCAGACATTGAAAAACTTTTTGCACGCCGATAGCTTGAAAATTTTTTGTTTAATCATATTTCTCTTTTATTCAAAGTTTAATTTAAGGAGAAAATGATGGGGACACTATTAAAATATTTGCTTTATGCCTTGATTGTTGTGGCAATTTATTTTATTGCAGTTGGTTTTTATCAAGGAACGCTTAACAAAGATTCGACTTTGGGTGAAATGACAGATCATGTC
>CADBSM010000057.1 GCA_902797315.1 uncultured Pseudomonadota bacterium
GGGGCTTTGAATATCAACAGAGAAACAGGTTCAAACTTTGTTAATTTGAAAAGCGGACAAATTACAAGAGGTACAACACCGTCATCTTTGGTAACATTAGGTTTTCTTGCATTAACTGACAAAAACGGACAATGGGTAGGCAAAAACCAAATGCAACTCAGCAGTTCTGGTGAATATAAGATGGAGCTTTCGACAAGAAATGCTTCAAATGATACCACATCAAAATTATCAGTTGGATTTGATGCCAATAATGTGGCTTTTGCGACAGCTCCTGCAACATCAAGCACAAGGACAAACGCTACTGACATTGTGACAAGAGGGTTTTTGAGCTCGTCACTTTCTCCTTATGCCTTGAGTTCAAGCCTTTCGGCAGTTGCAACTTCGGGTGATTACAACGACCTTAGCAACAAGCCGACAATTAATACATACACGGCAGGAACTGGTATAGATGTTACAAACAATGTGATTAGTGTCGCAAGCCCAACATTAACAACAATAAACAGCTCAAAAACACAAAACGGATATTACGAATTGGGTAATGGCTTAATTATCAACTGGGGATGGATTAGTAACGTAGCCGCCGGAACGATCGTCACTTTCTCAAAAGCTTTTACAAGTGCGACATCTTATGGTCTTTGTGTGACACCGCACAACGGAAACAACACATCGGGATATAGTATGCACGTGAATACAACAACCGCCACAAGCTTTAAGATTGCTAAAAGTACAACCGGCAATGTTTATGGCTTTTATATTGCAGTAGGTTATTAGGAGAACAAAAGAATGTATCAAAATTGGAAAACAGAAAAAACAAGCGTTGACTGGGAAGAATATGCCAAAGTCGCTGATTGGTGCAACGAGAGCAAAGAATATCACATTGAAGATATGGGCGATTGCTATCAGGTTGTTAAAACAGAAATTGAGCCTTTAACAAATGATGAGATAAAACAAATAAGAGCAAGCCTTTATCAGGAACTTGTCGACCCAATAACCGCACATATTGCACGCCTCAAAGATGAAGAGCCAATGGATGAAGAAAAAATAAAGGCTCTTATCAAAGAAAGGAAAGATGTGGTTGAAAAAATTAAAGCTGATAACCCCTATTTGGAGAACGAAGAATGATTGAAGATTTGAAAGTTGTGATGTTTTTGGTCTTGGCGGCTCTTGCTTCAGCCATTGTCAGATTTAAGGGATTAGCTCAGCTTTTGACAGATGCTCTTCTGGGCTTTTTAATGGGATATTCATTTTATTTGCTCTTGGGCTTTTGG
Organism: uncultured Pseudomonadota bacterium; assembly: GCA_902797315.1. Classification (GTDB taxonomy): domain Bacteria; phylum Pseudomonadota; class Alphaproteobacteria; order RF32; family CAG-239; genus UBA1254. Next base: position 1,269 of record CADBSM010000057.1, read on the forward strand.
GTTGAAGACGGCGCAACAAGAAGCGGTTTTTGCGGCATTATTATCTTATGCTCGAGACCTCTTTATGATTGGGTGAATAACTTTATAGCCAATAAATTGAGTGACTTGATGGAGAGAATAATTAAATGATTAGCTACAATAATGCTTGTAACCGTTTGATTTTGCACGAGGGACTGGTTTTAAAACCTTATCGTTGTCCCGCTGGATTTTTGACTATCGGGGTGGGGCGGAATCTGGATACAAATCCGTTAAGTGTAAAAGAAAAAGAAGCGCTTGGTGATATTCAATCAGGTGTTACGGCAGATGAAGCCATGTATTTGTTAAAAAATGATATTAAAAGATGTGAAAAAGAACTGATAAATCATATTTCATTTTGGTATCAGTTGGATGATGAAAGACAATATGCTCTTGTTGATATGTGCTTTAATATGGGTATCAAACGATTGCTGTGTTTTAGAAAAATGTTAAATGCTATGCTTATAGGTGATTATCGTGGTGCGGCAAAAGAATGCTTAAATTCAAAATATGCACACGATGTCGGAATGAGGGCACAAAGAATTGCAAGACTTATTGAAACAGGAGTGTGGACAAAATGATAAAAATGGAAAAGAGTCTTTTGATTGCCATTTTGATTTTTATGTTGTGTTGTGGCAGTTATATTTTAGGGCGTAGTCATGCCGAAATAAAAATCATTAAAGAAAAGGGTGATGAAATTATGAAAGAAGTGGAGGTTATAAAATATGTTGAAAAAGAAAAAACTGAAATCTGGAGCAAGCCTAATGCTTCTTCTGATGAGCTTATTGGGTTGTTCATGCAAAACAAACTATAATCATTGCCCTCTTTATCCGGTTGGAGGAAAAAAGGTTGGTCAAGAGCTGAGCCGTTTGAATAGTTTTGAATATCCAAACACTTTTGAGTGGTTGGCAAGAATTAATAAGCTAAGACAAGAATTGGAGTTGTGCCAAAAATAACAGTTTTTTATAATTTGTTATAGTCTTCGCTTGCAGGTCAAACTTAAAAATCTAATTGACAAAAAGTATTTATTTGATACAATTAAGCGCGAAATAAAGAAAGGGTTTGTTTGATGGATGCCAATGAAGTTCGAAAAGATTTGGAATATATTTGCGAGGAAACATATTCACAATATGTGACCTATGATGAAATTCATACAGCCTTAGGTGCAGAACATGATGTTCAAAAGTTTTTAGGGCTTCTTAAAGACGCTGGTTATGGTTTTAGGCGTGCTTATGAAGAAAATTTTGTTTTGCCACAATATGGCGGCGGACTATTTATTAATCATTCAAGTGAAGAGACAGAAGGCGGATATACGCTTTATGCAAAAAATGGTAAAAATTTAATTGTGCTTTCGGGCTTTGATTCTGATTATGATCAATTTACAGTATATCACGAATGTGCGCATCTTTATCAGCGCCGCTTAAACCTATTTGGTGTTCTTTCTAATGATGATTATAACACGTATCTTCAAGAGGTTCATGCAAATACATTCTCATCAATGGTAAGGCTGCTTAAAAGCAAAACAGTTTTGGAATATAAAAAACAACAATTATGTAGGATTGCAAATGCTATTAATTTCTACAATTCCCAAGATAAAAGGCATCAGTATTATCTTTCTTTGCCAATTGAACTTGAGCTAATAAAGGCTATTCGAAAAAAAGGTCGAAAAAATTGTAAAAAGGAATTCAGCCTTAAAAATGGTGAGCTTGATTTTGAAAACATGGCTCTGTATACGGCTGATATGGTCAAAAAATTTGCTTTTAAACGTTTTGAATTTTTGAGAATTTTAGAAGGTAAATCTGTTGATCAACATGATTTTTTAACAAGAAAAGCCAAAGCATATAGGATTTTGGGACGAAAATATATTCAAATGGACAAAAAAAAGGTTGCTTCAAGAATATATCTCCATCGACGTATTGATGAAGAGCGTGAGGAACGTTTTAAAAATAAACTTCAGAATATTCCACAAGTTGACGAGGAAGCTAAAGTTATCAATGCTGTGTGCGCTATTGATGTTTGGCAGACCACAATGAAACAATCTTACGGTTATCAGGAAGATTTGAAAGATATGGTGCGCGGAAAGTATGTTTATTTAGGCTTTGACCATACAGATGATGAGGCAAATTCTATTTTAAATATTCGTGATACTGTAAAAGATCTTTATGAAAAATGGAAAGACAATCCACAGTTTTTGAAATTGTTTGAAAAAATAAACAATATACAAACACGTGACGAAGTTTGGGCTCTGAAAGAACAAAAAGAACGAGAGATTCAAAGCTTGGGTCAATCACAGCTTTTAAAGCATATACTTAGACACCCTTCAAAAAACAGATGATTTTTTTTCTATATTGCCTCTCATAAATATGATATAATTTCATTGGTGACATCTTTTGCATCACCATAGAGCATAAGGGTATTATCTGCAAAAAAAAGTGGATTTTGAGCCCCGGAATATCCTGCATTTAAAGATCGTTTTACAAAAAAAACTGTTTTAGCTTTGTAAACATCTAAAACAGGCATACCAAACAATGGCGAAGAAGAATCTGACTTTGCTGCAGGATTTGTGATGTCATTTGCGCCTATGACATAGGCGATATCTGTATTTTCAAAGTCTGCATTAATTTCATCTAAGCTTAAAATCTTGTTATAATCAATTTTTGCCTCCGCTAATAAAACATTCATATGTCCAGGCATCCGTCCGGCTACAGGGTGAATGGCAAATCGGACCTTAACATGATATTTTGTTTCAAGTAAATTCATTAGGTTATAGAGAGCATACTGTGCGCCTGCAACAGCCATACCATATCCCGGAACAATAATGATACTGTTCGCATTTTGCATTAAAAAAGCAGCATCTTCAGGGCTTCCTGTTTTTGCATATTGCTCGTTTGTTTGATTTTGTATCGTTTCTTTCTCATTTGAAAAAAACAATTGAAGAAAGCTTCTGTTCATTGCTTGAGTCATTTTTCGAGCTAACAGAAGTCCGCTAGTTCCAACAATAGCACCGGTGATGATTAAAACAATATTGACCAGAGAAAAACCTATAGCTGATGCGGCAAATCCAGATAGACTATTGAGTAAAGAAATAACAATCGGCATATCAGCACCGCCAATGGAAATTGTAATACCTATACCAAAAGCAAAACAGGCTAATATAAGAAAATAAGCAGTAAACAAATTAGCTTTTAAAGCAAATTCTATTGATAAGATGAGTATAGCTAAGGCTAAACAAGTGTTGATAATATGCCTAGTTCTAATAAAAAATGCAAAAATGTTTAATTTGTTTGAAAGTTTTAAAAATGCAATCATTGATCCAGAAAAAGCGATACTTCCGACAATGATTCCTATTACTAAATCTGCAGAATAAATTGTATATCTTTCAAGTTCGGCAGAAGCGACCAAGACGGAAGCCAGACCTCCAAGACCATTTAAAAGAGCTATCATTTGAGGTAAATTTGTCATCTTGATTTTGTTTGCCCATAAAATACCTAAAAAAGCGGCAACACCGCCTGCTGTTAAAATTCCAAAATCATTTCGTGTTGGTAAAACTAGAAGCGTTGCAAGCACAGAAAGCGTCATGCCGCTTATACCTAAATTATTGCCTAAAATGGCCGTTTGAGGAGATGACAGACTTTTGATGGATATCATAAATAGTAAAGCTGAAATAAAATAAATAATGTAAAGTTCTTGATAAATAATCATTTTTGTTTCCTCTTTTTAAAAAGTTTAAGCATGCGCCATGAAATAACAAATCCGCCAAAGATATTCAGACTTGCAAAAAATACACCTAAAAGACTTATGATTTCTTCTGCGTTAAAACCATTGGCATAAGCCGCTGTCGATAGGGCTCCAATGATGACAATGCCAGAGATGGCGTTCGAAACACTCATTAATGGAGAATGAAGGGCAGGGGTGACGCTCTCGATAATTAAATAACCAATGAAACATGATAAAATAAAAATAGATGCTAAAAAAGTTGTTGTCATTTTATTTTTCCCCTTAAAAAACCATTAAAACAAACACAAACATTTACAAAAATTTCATCTTCAAAATTTGAATTGCATGAGAAAAAATCAAAAAACTTTAAGAAATGATAGATGTTGTTTGCGTAAAATAAACTTGCAGAATAAGGGATTTGACGTTCAAGATGTCTGTCCTGAATAAGTAAAATATCTGGGCGGTTTTTATTTTCTTCAACATTGCCTTCGGCTAAATCAATAATAACAGCGTTTTCAGGCATTAGGCGAACATGTTCTTTATCCACAAGCAAAGGAGGCTTCTTTTGAGCACTTAAAGCTGTCGTAATTAATATATCACTTGTACTGAGTTCGCTTAAAATATTGTCGCTAAATTTTGCGCCGACAGATTGTATCTCTTCTTTTGTTTCTCTTCTTATATCTGTTCCAATCACATTGGCGCCCATGCGTTTTAAAACAGACATGGCTTGAAGACCAGCAACCCCAGCACCGATGACACAACTTTTAAGAGGAGCTAATGTGCCGGCAGAACTTATTAAAAGAGGAACAGATTTTTTGACATGATTAATTGCCATCGTTGCAGCTTTGTAGCCAGCTAAAACAGCTTGAGAAGATAAAATATCCATACTTTGTGCACGCGAAATTCTTGGAATTTTGCTTAAATCAATTACGCCAATTTTTGTGTTGACTAACGCTTGTAAATAGTCTTGATAATCAATATCTCTTAAATCACAGATGAGCCATTGCCCTTCTTTAAAATGCAAAAAGTCTTTTTGCTGAGGATAAGCGACAGATAAAATAATATCGCTTTTTAAAATATCCTCATGCTCTACAAGAAGTGCGCCATTTTTTTTGTACAAATAATCTGAAAAGCCTGCCTTTAAACCGCAACCGCGTTCACAAATAACTTTATGTCCTAATTTGATATATTTTTCAACCGTTTGAGGTGTTGCTGCAACCCGAGTTTCATCATTAAAGCTATCTTTTAAAATGCCGATATTCATTTTTTACTTTCATTTAAAAGTTGTTTACAAATCGTATTTTAATATAATCACTGTTTTGCGCGAATAAAGTCGTGGAGATTGAAAAAAAAATGCGTGTTTTGTTAGAGTTGTTTGTTTGCTTTTTTAAGACAGGTTTGTTTACTTTTGGCGGCGGATACGCCATGTTGCCGATTTTGAAAAATGAGATTGTGTATCGTCAAAAATGGTTAACAGAAGACGAGTTACTTAATTATTTTTCACTTTCGCAATGCACTCCCGGTGCAATAGCTATTAATGTTGCAACATTTTGCGGATATAAACTCAAAAAAACAGCTGGGGCGCTTGTGGCAACATTAGGCGTCGTTATGCCATCGTTGATTATTATTTTATTGATTGCTTCTGTGCTACAGTATTTTATGCAAAATATATATGTTGTACATCTTTTCAATGGTGTGCGTTTAGGGGTTATTGCTTTGCTTTTAAAAATAGTTTTTGATTTGAGCAAAAAAATATATCTATCATCTCAGACAAAAATATTGTCTTTCAGTATTTTTTTTATTGCTGTATTAGAATTGTTTTGGCTTAAAGCATCAGCCATTTTTGTGGTCATAACAGCTTTGTTGCTGTATATGATGCTAACTTTGTTTAAAAAGGGGCAGAAATGATTTATATCACATTGTTCGTTCAGTTTTTTTTAATTGGGCTTTTTGCCGTGGGGGGCGGGGCTGCAACAATTCCATTTTTATTTGATTTGAGCAAAAAATATCCATGGTTTACATCTCAAGAATTGTCTAATATGATTGCTATATCAGAATCAACACCTGGTCCTATTGGTGTTAATATGGCAACTTTTGCGGGTTTTGAAGCCAGTGGTTTTTTTGGAGGGCTTATAGCCACACTTGGTTTGATTACGCCATCGATTATTGTGGTGATTTTAATTTGCAAGCTTGTTTCAAAATTTTCATGCGAAGAAAGCTTACATAAGCTTTTAAAAGCACTTCAACCAGCTGTTGTTGCTCTGATTTTATATGCTAACTATCATATTGCATTGGTAAGTTTTAACAGTATGCACTCTGTTTTGGTTTTTTTCAGTATCTTTTTTCTTATGTGTATATATCCTAAGAATCCAATATTTTATATTGTTTTTTCCGCTTTTTTAGGTCTTGTTTTTCAATTATAAAATCCGTCAGAAGCTTTACTTTGATTATTCTTCTTGTCGACTTCTTCGTGGCTCCTCACCCTTTGTCGCTTTTCAATTACAAAAAAAGCCTCCATAAAGGAGACCTTTTGTAATTGGAGCGGGCAATGGGATTGGCTTTGCCGCCCCTGCGCTCATCGGCGTTGCCGACCGCGATACTTCCGTCTCGCTTGAGCTTGTGGTCGGACCCACTTTTTCGTGGCTCCTTATCCTTTGCCGCTAACCTTTAAAACAAAAAAAGCCCCACTAAAGGGAGCTTTTTTGTTTTAATTGGAGCGGGCAATGGGATTCGGACCCACGACATCAACCTTGGCAAGGTTGCGCTCTACCCCTGAGCTATACCC
>CADBSM010000058.1 GCA_902797315.1 uncultured Pseudomonadota bacterium
GGGGACAGATTGCAGATGTCAGGCGTGAGTTTGTTCGTGATTGTTTCTAAGCGAGAGCGAAGAAAAAATCACGTTACAAAGTTGAGCAGAGAACCCCGCCGAATACGCCAACAAAAAAAAGACCGTCTTCATAAAGCGGTCTTTTTTTTTGTTCATTGAGAGAGTTGCCAGTTAATGTAGTCATTTTTGAGACTCCACAACGAAGCATCTTCATTGATAAGTTTCTCAGCTTCTTCGTCCAGCTCCCCGAATTTGTTGAGCCAGAGCTTGAATAATTGCGATTCGCAACGACGGATCATCGCTACCTCTGCTTGAGGAGCAGGCTTTGCCTTCAAAGAGTCGACAATTTTTTCAGCATCTTCGCTAGATCCTTCTTCCAAAGCCCACATAATGGACTTGTGGTAGACCCCCCATTGGATGCGGCACAGTGAAAGGACAGCGACACTCTGATAACGAATGATGGCCTTTTCAGCTTCATACGAAGGCGCTTTGGAGTTGATCAGGGTCAGTGCCCAATTCTCTGGTGCTTTTTCGTAAAAGCTGACTTCATCGCTTTCGTCAACAGCAAGAACAGCTGAGGAGTGCGCAAAACGCATAAAAGCAGAATAATCGTCCTCGACGAGGTACTGCATTAAAGTTTTTGTCTTCATAAGCGATTAAATTATGGTGATAAAAATAATATACTAATCGTTAGTCTAATCATTTTAATTTAATTTGTCAAACATTATTTGTCAAAAAATCAAACTTTAATGATTCCCGTCCAAAGAGCATAAATCGCAACAATTGCCAAAATAATGAGAACAGAGGCAAAACAACATTCTTTTTTTGTGAATACCTTTTCGTTTGGACAATTTTGTGTGCGTGCCAAAATATAGACGGGGATACCGATTGCTATAAAAATAATAGCCATCAGAAGATATTGAAGACCTGCCGCATAAATCATCCATAAGGCATAAATAGACCCTAAACTTGCTGAAAAAAGCGCCGATGATCTTGAAATGGCAATATCTTTTGGATATTCATGATCTTCACATAATTTCCACAAATAAGCACAGCAGGAAAAATATGCAGGCAAAACCATGACGCTTGTGATTGAAAGCATAGTGTTCCATGCATTTGATGAAAAATAGACCAAAAGCATAAAAATCTGCATCAATGCACTTGTGGTCCACAATGAAACACAAGGGGCATGGTGCGCGTTTTCTTTTGAAAAAGCTTTTGGAAATGTTCCATTTTGAGCAGCTGCTTGAGGAATTTGAGCTGTTACCATTGTCCAAGCTAACCAACTTGTTAAAACAGAAATCAATAAACCAACATTCATGACGACGGCGCCCCATTTGCCGACAATTTTTTCTAGAATTCCTGCTGTTGAAGGATTAGCAATTGCTGAAATCTGTTGTTGAGGCATGTATCCGAATGGCAGTAATGACAGCAAGATATAGATGACTAAACACCCGATAAAGCCCATAACAGTCGCTTCGCCGACAGATTTCGGGGTTTTAGCATGCTGAGACATAACAACAGCGCCTTCAATACCGATAAAAGCCCATAAAGTAACAAGCATTGTGCTTTTAATTTGATCTTGAAAGGAACCTAAATTCGGATTTAAAGTCATATTTTCGCCCCAAAAATCAAACGCAAATTGGTTGCTTTTGAAAACAAAAGCTAAAATAATGATAAAAAGTGCCAGTGGTAAAATTTTTGCCACTGTTCCTATAAGGTTAATGAGTGTTGCTTGTTTAATTCCCTTTAAAACAAGGAAATTAAAGAACCAAATAATGATTGATCCACCGATGATTGAAAGAAAATTATTTCCGCCGGCAAAATGCGGGGGAAAAAAGTAGTTTAGCGCGTCCATTGTAATCACAGCATAACCGACGTTGCCGCAGATTTGACACAACCAATATGACCATCCGATTGTAAAACCCGCATAAGAACCAAACCCTTCACGACTATACATGTAAATTCCGGCGGTTAAATTTGGCTTGGCAATAGATAAAATACGGAAAGTATTGACAATAAAATAAATACCAATACCCGCAATAATCCAAGCAAGTAAGACAGCACCAGCAGATGCAGATGCCGCCATGTTTTGTGGCAAACTATAAATTCCACCGCCTATCATCGAGCTGACAACAATAGCGGCAAGAGCAATAACGCCAAGTCCGGCAGAAGACTTTTGAGTCTCTGCCGGTATGTTTTTTTTGTTCATATTTTTATGAAACATTTTTTATCCTCTTTGGTTAAATTTTGACAGGCTCAGCATGTTCGAAATTTAAAAATCCTAAGCATGTTAAGCTATATCCAAATTCCTGTGTGATATTTAAATAATTATGAAACATCTGAAACTCGCTATGTTTTTCAACACCTCTAATCTCAAGTTCATGTTTCAATGATCTGTTAAGCCACATTTTAGCATGACCTTCAGCGATTTCATCATCAATATGTGTATCAAAAAACTCAACATATTCAGCGGCCCAACCGCCGATCAGCTCACCATTTTTATCTTTGCCCCAACAAATACCGACACCGGTGGCAATGGCTTTGTGTTCATCACGACAAGCCCCATGTCCTGCCATAATAACCTCTAAAACAGCCCCGTGTTTAAATGTGCTGACAACTTTATCAACAGGTACGATATGACCAAATAGTTCTTTAGGCAATACTGAGGTATAAGGAACAACGTTAAAATTTTCGATTTTTGCCTGCATTAAAGCACTGTCATAGCAAAAAGTTTCAAAAGGTTGTGGCGGAATTCCATCGTTTGCTTGGCCAACGCCGCCTGTATGAAAAGCCAAAGTTGGATAACGTACACCTTCAGTCATTTGTTTTCTCCTTTAAAATAAATTAAATCACGCAGCAGAAGTAATCATTTTAAGACCTGCTTTCAATCAGTGCTAAAAATAATTTTTTTTAAAAATTGATCATAAAAAAGAAGCTTAACAAATTGATTTAATTTAACAATTTTAAGCGTTATCATACCAATTTTGTACTTCATTTTTCATGTCTCTACAGTAGTTGAGGAAATGTGCAAAGCTTTGTATTTAATTTTAATTGTTATTTTGTTGATTTTGATATCATATTATGAGACAATCAAAATTACAGACTTTGATTTGACGCAAAAAAATAAAAAAAGGAGAAAAATAATGAATGATTCCTGCGAACCTAAAAAGAATTTGCGTGTTTGTGTTTCAGGCGGTCACCGCCAAGGAAACAATCCAGCATATGTTGATGAGTGCTATAAAATGGGTGAACTCATTGTGAAAATGGGTTTTTGCCTTGATTATGGTTTTTCAAATTCAGGGGTTATGGGTGCCGTGGCCAAAGGTGTGATGGATGCATGGAAAAAGCGCAAACAAGGAGTTTATGATGATAATGTTGCTCCAATTGTCGGAGTCACGACGAAAGAATACTATGAACTGTATGAAAAAGATGAATTTTTATCCCAGATCAGCAAAGTTGTTTTGGAAGATACGTTAGAAAATCGTAAGAAAAAACTTTTGGCGGCAGATATTGTCGTTTTTGCCCCGGGTGGGGTGGGAACATTAGATGAGCTTGCTTATGACTGTGTGGCAATGCAAGATGGTTTTTTAAAAAACAAACCATTCATTATTTATAATATTAACGGATTTTTTCACCATATTTTAGAGGCATTGAAAGCGCTTGCTTCTGATGGTTTTGCTTCACGTATGCCTTTTATTGTTGTAGATGACAGCGAGGAGCTTGAGATTGCTTTCAGGCTTTTAAGACTAAAATATAATAACTGTGAGAATGGACATGAAGCTTATGCTAATGCAAGGCAATTGTCCTATGAAATGCCTTATTTGATTAAAAAGAAGCTCGCAACCAACTTGTATGTAGAAGATTTGGTGAATGCAATCGAACATGTTGAGCGTGACGGCACAGAAGAAGAAAAACAAAGTCTTGCAGGTGAAATTGAGCAAGCTTATCTTGAAAAAGAAATTGAACGTATGTATGATCGCCTTGCCAAGACAGGACGGGATACGGCATTGATTAGTGATAAGCTTACGAATTTTAAGAAGCGTAAAAAAATTATCAGGTAATGATTTTAAGATCATTACCTGATATCATGCTTTATGCTTTAATCAAATTAATGTTCTTTTGAGGGACCAATAGGCATATAAGCACCGACCCCACCGAAATATTTTTTGAAAAAGCCGACATCTTCTTCTTCGACTTCTGTTTGTTCTGTGTCAATATCAATAGTCTTACCATCTTTTTGATTAAGTTGGTCAATTTTAGCAACCTTTCCTTGTTTATCAAAGCGAATGGTTAGGATGTCTCTGTCCATAATTTTTGGTCTAAAAAAAGCAACTTTTTTAACAGTTGACGACATATAAATCCAAGTATTGTCATCAAAATTTGCAACAGACGAAGGAGTTCCTAAAATATCAGCCACTTCTTCTTTCGTCTGTCCTACAGAAACCTGTGCAATTTTTTCGGCACTTGGGATATTGCCATTATGCACCAAGAACACGTCAGAAGAGCAGGCGGCAGTAAAAAGCAACATAAAACTTAAAAAGAGCATATTGTATCTTGACATTTTTGTTTCCCTATTCTTATATTCTTCTGTGCATGATATAACACAAGGAAAAACAAAATGCAAAAAGATTTTTCATACCCTATTGAAATTAAAGATTTATCGCAAAATGAGCAGACATACAAAATACAAGCCAATGTTGAAGAATGTAAAATGCTAGCCTCTATTTTAAAAGTTAAAGAGGTCAAATCTTTTTGTGCACAAATAAACTTAAAAATGAACTATAAAAAAAATAGATTAGATATCAAAGGGTGTGTCGATTCTCTGTTAACACTTGAAAGTGTCATATCTGTCCAAAATTTTGATAAGGCTTATCATGCACCGTTTGAATATTATTATGATACATCACTGAGCTATCAAGATTTAAAAGAGCTCAATTACGGCATTAATGATGAAGCGCCTGACATTATCGAAAATGGAAAGATTGATTTGGGACAAATTGCTATTGAACAACTTGCCTTGATTTTAGATGATTATCCAAAGATGGAAGGCGAACAATTTTCGTTTCAATCAGAGTTTGATGAGGAAACAACAAGAAAAACACATCCCTTTGCCGCACTTGAAAAATTAAAAAAGTAATTATTTGTAAAAAAAGCTTGCAAAGTCAAAAAAAATTAGCTAAAAGCATTTTTAACAATTTGGATTAATTTAAGTATAAAGAGAAAAAAAATGGCTACACCAAAAAAGAAAACATCAAAATCTCGTCGTGATATGCGTCGTTCGCACGATGCTTTGAACGCAGCTTCATATCAAGAATGTCCAAACTGCGGCGAGTTGAAGCGCCCTCATAACGTTTGCCCTAAATGTGGTCAATATGATGGCAAAGAAGTAATCGCTCAAAAAACAGCTAATTAGTTTAGAGTTTTGAGGGACTAAAATATGTCCGATAATTTGCTTGTAATTTCTGTAGATGCAATGGGGGGAGACCATTCCCCTCGGATTGTTGTCGAGGGTTTGGCAATAGCGGCAAAAAACAATTCGGATATCCGTTTTTTGCTTTTTGGAGATGAAGAGAAAGTTTCGGCTGAATTGAAACGTTTTCCTCATTTAAAAAATGTTTGCGAGCTCAGACATTCACCCGAGATGGTACACAATGAAGATAAGCCATCTCAGGTTATCCGCAACAAAAATACAAGCATGTATCAAGCAATTGAAGCTGTTAAGAAAGGTGAGGCGGCAGCAGTTGTTTCTGCCGGAAATACCGGAGCTTTAATGGCAATTTCAAAAATGTTGTTAAAGACTATTCAGAAAATTCACCGACCAGCGATTGTAAGCATTATGCCGCATCGATTCGGTAAGTATGTAATGCTTGATTTAGGTGCAAATTCTGAGTGTAGTGCCGTGAATTTGGCAGAATTTGCGGTGATGGGTAATGTATTGGCAAGACATGCTTTAAATATTGAAAAGCCCCGAGTTGCACTTTTGAATATCGGCTCTGAAGAAATGAAGGGACGAGATGAAATTAGGCATGCTTCTCAAATGCTTAAAGCAGCCTCTGAAGATTTAGATCTTGATTTTGTTGGATATATTGAACCGCATGATATCCCCCAAGGAAAGGCAGATGTGATTGTGGCCGATGGTTTTACAGGAAATGTGGCGTTAAAATCAATTGAAGGTACAGCAAAATTTGCAGCAAGTATGTTTAAGGATTCTATTAAGCGTACGCCGATATCTTGGTTGGGTTTGCCATTCTTATATTTTACTGTTCGTAAGATAAAAAAGATTTTAAACCCGAAACTTTACAATGGTGCTATGTTTGTTGGCTTGAATGGTTTATCTGTTAAAAGTCACGGTGGTGCTGATGGGTTTAGCTTTTCAGTTGCAATAAGTAATGCAGCTTTGCTCGTGCGCCAAAATTTTGTACCAACGATTATTAAAGAACTTGAAGACGTTGATTTAGAAGAAATTTCTCAAGATATGTTTTATGATGTTTTGTAGATATACTGATTAAAGTTTAACATACCTTTCATTATCTTGTCTATAAAACTCCACCGGCGTGAGCTCGTGGAGTTTTATTAGCGCGCCCGGTGGGATTGTCTCGGATAAACCTCGCCGATCTTCGCTCATCAGCAAAGCTGAACGGCGTCTGATATCCACCTTTCGCTCGATTCCGAACTCACTGTGTGAGTTCTTCTCCACGTCGAACTTTCCAACAAAAAAAAGCACCTTTAAAAAGTGCTTTTTCCATTGGCGCGCCCGGCGGGATTCGAACTCACAACCTTCTGATCCGTAGTCAGATGCTCTATCCAATTGAGCTACGGGCGCATCGACTTCTCCCTTATTAAACCAAAATATTTTTATTTGCAAGCGTTATTTTTGATTTTTTTCATTTTTTTTAGATTTCTTGATGAAATTTTTTAAAAACATAATCTTGCATTGTTAATCTGATCTGTTCAATCAGTTGACTATCGACCTGAAACAGACCCAATATGCGACAAAATGCTTCAAAGAGTTTGAGCCTTTTACAATATAATATGCTGTATAAATAATTCATATCAAATAACCAGCACATAATTGAAACGGCTGTATCTGCATTTGTTTTTCTGAGTTTGTTGGGGCTAACCTGACAATTAAAGAAATATTGAAGCAATGTCGAATCAATATCAGATTGTCGTTTGGTTGTGTCGAAGGGGTGAGGGAGCCACACCTCACGCATATTCTCAAATTCATGTGTGACTAAATACCAATTTGCAATTTTGTCAGCATCTCTGACAGCAAAAGAAATGTGCTTAATGTCATCTTGAATCTGTGGATCAAAAGCTTGAAAGGTTGTGTCTTGGTACAATTCTTCAATCATGTGCCCGTGATGTTTAACCGCAATTGTGATAAGCGGATTGTTAAAAACCTCAAACTGAGCTAAAAATTCACTACCCTTGACTCCGTGATCAATTTTTTCTCCAGTTTCAAACCAGCCGCGAACTTCACGAAAGCGATAAATATCATGTAATAAAATCGCTGTCTTCGTTATCTCAATAAACTCAGGCGTTTTATTTTTAAAATAATTTTCATTTTTGATAATTCCGTTTCCAGCACCGGCAACTTGTAAAGAATGTTTAATCTTTTCGTTGATAAATGCTTTGTGAAAATCACTTCCTTTCACAATTTCAAAATTTTCATAATATTCTCTCCACAACAAATCTTTGGCTTTTTCATATAGAGAATCGCTCATTATTTTCGTCCCTTAAAAAAATCCGGATTGAAACCGGATTTTTAATCTTTATTTATAGCTATTGAGCCATGAAGTGATAGATGCTTCAGATGAAAAACCAACCTTGGTGTCAAGTTGTTTGCCATCTTTGAATAAAAACATACTTGGAATGCTTCTGATTCCATAAGAAGCGGCCGTGTTTGGGGCCTCATCAACATTGACTTTGCAAATTTTAACATCAGGTAATGCTTTGGAAACATTTTCTAAAACAGGACCGAGCTGACGGCAAGGTCCGCACCATTCTGCCCAAAAGTCAACTAAGACTAACCCCTTAGATTCTAAAACTTCAGTTTGAAAATTGCTTTCATTAACAGCTTGCATTTGTTTTCCTTTCTTTAAATAAGTCATTACTTGCATTATATAGTATTTATGACAGACATATTAAAGTTAAAAATAAGAATAACAACCGAAATTTTAAATTTTCATCAATTTTAATGTATTCGTCCATAAGATATAAGTTTCAATTTTTTTTGATGGATAAATTTGAGTTAAAAGTTGTTGATACGTTTTGAGCTGTGTTATATATGCTTGTGGAATTTCTTTGAGTGTTGATGCCGCAGGTCTGTTCGTTTTAAAATCAACAATAATAACCTTGTCTTTGTCCACAACTAGTCTATCAATTTGTCCTGAAATAATTTTTGAATCAACGATTCCCATGACAGGAACTTCTGCTTTGGCGTGCTCTGAGAAAAGAAAGGCATATTTTTCTGTTTGAATAAGATTTAAGACTTCTGTTAGGATATTTTGTTTTAGGGCATCTGAAATGTCTTTTTCATGTGATAGATAATTTTTGATAGCTTGATGAGCAGTCTCTTTGATGCCTAAATCGTGCAACAATTGTAAAATTTTATGTATCACTGTGCCGCGTTTATAAAAAAATCCGTCATCACAAAGAGGAGATGCTACAGGTTCTTGATCATCTTCCTCCATATGGGAGGGTGAGTACGGTTTGCTTAAAGCCTTTTCTTTTGGCGCAATTTGATAAGCAAAAGAAGTGTCTTGAGGCTGAATAGAATGTTCGGGTTCTGTTTTAGGCTTTTCGACATCAACAAGTTGTTGGCATTGAAAAATGTATTCGTTATCTTCCTTAATTCCAATTTGTTGCAAAACCTTTTGACACATTGAAAACCAATCTTTTCCGCTGCCCTTTGATTTGCCATAGCCGGCAATATAAAGTCTGTCTTCAGCTCGAGTTAAAGCAACGTATAAAAGTCTTCGATATTCATCATATGTTTTGTCAATTTCTTTTTGGTATATTTTCTCACAGTTTTGATTATAGTCACTGGCTGACAGCGGAAAATAGACAGTGTTGTTTTCAAATAGACCGCCCCGTTGCCTTCGCACATAAGGCTCTCTTAAAGTGTCTGGCAAAATGATAATAGGAGCTTGTAGTCCCTTAGATCCATGAACAGTCATAATCCGGACACTATCCTCATCGCTTTGATCAAGTTCTCGTTTGACTTCTGTTTTAAATGAGTGTATCCATGCTACAAAATTTTGTAAATTCGGAACATGTTCTTCTTCAAACTGAAGTGTTAAATTCATAAATTCATCAATAGCATCTTTGGTTTCAATGCCAAGCCTTGAATAAAATTTTTTTCGTCCGCTGTGGGTTGCTAAGATGTTCGAAAAGATTTCATAAGGCCGAGCTAGATCTGCAAAATTTAAAAGCTCAGTTAAATAATCTGCAATATTTTGGTGTTTTGCGCTTTGTTTTAGTCTTTGCCACAGGGATAAATCTTGTCGGTGATAGCACAAATCAAATAAATCATCATCATCTAATTCAAAAAGCGGAGATTTTAAAATCTCTGCTAAACTTAAATCGTCATTAGGTAAAAGCAAAAACTGAGCAAAGGATATTAAATCTTCGATAACAATTTGATCCATTAGCTTTAGTCTGTCAGAACCACTGACTTCAACGCCAATTTTTTTAGCTGCTTTGATAAACTCATCAACAAAAGCATTGCGACGTTGAACCAAAATCATAAAGTCTTTATATCTGATAGGACGTCCTCTTGATTGGAGAATTTCCTTTTGTGTTACCATCTGCTTGATTTTGTGGGCAATTTTTTCGGCCAGTTTTGAGCGAGCCGAGATTTTGTTGTTGAAATTAACGGGTAATTCCCAAATGTCATGTTTTTCATCTTTAAGCGGTTCTTCAATATTCCAAAGAGTGACTTGAGAGGCAGATCCTATGCGAAAAGCTTGATGCTCTATTTTTTGCCCGTCATAGACTAAACCTTTTGATGCTTCTTTTTCGGCAAAGAGAGTGTTAACAATGTCTAAGACAGCCTCTGCCGACCGAAAAGAAACTTTTAGGTTAACGGTGTGAAAATGGGGTGCATTATGAGAATAAAAGTTTCTCATTTGATCAAACTTTTCGGGTTCGGCTCCTTGAAATCTGTATATTGACTGCTTTCTGTCACCGACAGCAAAAATTGTTCTGTTTTCTTGAGATTGTCCTATGCCAGAGAAAAATTCATTTGTTAAACTTCTGATAATGGCCCATTGGTTTTCTGAAGTGTCCTGCGCTTCATCGATTAAGATGTGTGAAATACCCTGATCAAGCTTGTATAACACCCACGAGGCAATGTCTTGTTTTTCAAGCAAGTTTTTGACCATAACAATCAAATCTTCATAATCAAGATAAGATTTTGAAATCTTATAAGCCTTATATTCATCGATTAAGCGTTTTGCAATGATAAAAACAGCCTTTGTTGTTTCGTATATGCGGATATTTTTTAAAATTTCAATTTGATGAATAAGTCTACAGGCTTCTTTGCTCATTTCTTTTTCAATATCATTAAAAACGGCAACGGCCCCTTGATGAGCAAAAACTGATAAAGGTGTATTGTCCTTGGTTAAAAATGCTTGCTTGTAGACTTTAAAATCAAAATTTTCAAGAGATTGAACCAAATAAAGACCGTGTTCTTGATCTGTCTTCGAACCCTGAAGAAGAGCTTGTGCGCATTTTTGCATCATCGGCTTGTCTATTTTTTGAGCAAATAGTTTTAAGCTCTCATTTTCTGAAGGCTCTTGTTCAAAACCAAGTTTTTGTCTTAAATGTGCTAAAAACAAGTTTTGAGTTTGAAAGGCAGACATAACCTTTATCAGCTTGTTGCGCTCTTTGGCTAAATTGAGTAAAAGTTCATGAAAGCTGAATTCCTGAAGGTTATCTGTCAAAAATAATATAGCTTGTCGTTGTTCTGGCGATTGAAAGTGTTCAATTTCAGCAAGAATTTTACGGCTCAGCTCTTCCAACGCTTCATTTGTTTTTTGTTCATCCATCACTTCAAAATAAGGAGAGATTCCAGATTCTAAAGGAAAGCGTTTTAAGATTTCTTGGCAAAAACTGTGAATTGTTTGTATTTTGAGCGGTATTGGTGCATCTAAAATTTTTGTAAACAAAATACGCGCTTTAACAAGAAGATCTGATTTTTGTTTAAATATATTTATTGTCCCATATAAATCAGAAAGCTCTTTTATCAAATCAGAATCTGATAAAACAGACCAAGTTGAAAGTTTTGCATAAATACGATTATTCATTTCAACTGCTGCAGCTTTCGTATATGTCAAACATAAAATTTTTGAAGGATTAATATCTTCCAATAGCAATCTCAGAACACGATCAGATAAAACCTTTGTTTTTCCTGTTCCGGCTGAAGCCTCGACCCACACAGATAAAGAAGGATCAGAAGCTTTTGTCTGATCAGCAATGGCTAAAAGACGCAGTTCTTCTTTTTTTTGATTCAAATCAGTCATAATCGTCTTCTCCAATAATATATTCTTTTAGTCGTGCCAAATGCTCATAGACCGGATAAGGATTGGCGTGTTTGCTATTGGGTCTTGGCAAATAGGGTGTGGCTTGGTTGTCAAAAGCCCTTAATAAAGCGTTTATATGTTCTTCAGTTTCTTGCAAAATTTTAGAAAGATCTTTTGTAATTGAGACAATTTTTCGTCCGAGCCCCCAATAACTGATTGTTGAAACAGTTCTTGCCGGAAGTTGTGCCGTTTTTGTACCAAAACCACCGCTTTGAGCAATAAGCGCCTCTATCGGAAGTTGTGGGGCGTAGCCACTCATAATTTGTTTAGCTGTTGGGAAACGTCCTGTTTTATAGTCAATAATATGAAAAGAACCATCTTTAAGTTCATCAATTCGGTCCGCTCTTGCCTCTATAACAATGTCACCCAAGGGTGCATGAAATATCATGCTTCCATGAACTTCATGATGTGTTTTTATAATTTGATGACGATATTTATCCTCTTGTTCAATCAGCCAAACAGCTGTTTTTTCAAATTTTGAAAGCCAAAAAGCCTTTTGATTGATTTCAAGGGCATAAGATTCGAATTCGTTTTTACCAATTTCTAAAAGTGTATTGAGAGCATTTGAATCGAATTCTGCAGGATAAATGAGGTTAAATCGTTCTATAATTTTGTGAACGATTGTACCATAATTATTTTGATCTAAAATATTATCTAGGTCGTCTAAAGGTTTTAGCTGAAGGATATAGCGTGCAAAAATCTCGTATGGATCAGTCATGAGTTTTTCAATAGCTGTCGCAGAAAATCGCCGAGGTCTGCTTGAAAGAGGAGGTCTCGGCTGAGCAGGTTTTATTTGATGAATTTCTTTGAGGGTAGGTGTCTCAAGTTGTTTTGCAAGACTTTGATAAAAACCTGATTTTATAAATGAGCTATCAGCGCCAAACCCTTTCAAAAGTGTTAACAAGCGCAATAAATAACGTGATTTACTCATAGGTGTACCAGCGATACGTTCGGATCTTGTTAAAAATATCTCAGGTGAACACATAAACGATGATAAATCATCAGATGACACACCAATAGATATTTCAGGCAAAGGTAAGCCAAAGTCTTTTTTCATGGTGTAGGACATAAAAGGATCGGCGTCATTAGAGGCCGGAAAAATGCCTTCATTTAAAGAGCCGACAATTGTCACATCATAATGGTTAAAACGAGCCTCAATAGGTCCCAATATTTTAAGCCTAGGATGAGATCCAAAAGCTTTTCGAACAGTTTGAGTGGCAAGCAAGGTTGTTAAAATGGCTTCATATTCTTGGGGGTTGATTTGTTCAACAATATCAGCTTTATCAATCAGTTTGCTTAAAAAGCTTGCACACAAACGTCCGTCTTCAAAACGCCACAACCTGTCAGATCCACTCATTTGTTCATCTTGAGCTAGGGCTTCAGCTGCTTTAATGTGCTCTTTGAGCAAATCTGTAAGCAAAACGCAAGACTTTTGATAAAGTTCTGTTAGGGGGCGCAATGTATTTTGAAGTTTTTGTACAAGTTCATCTTCATTTATTTTGGGTGTATTATCGCTGAAATTGGGTTTTCTTATACTAATTTCAGCTTGCCGAACTTGATATCTCAGATTAGCCGCATCTAAATTTAAATGTGTGTATGGATTTTTTAACAAAGCAGCCACGGATACCTGTGAAAATTGATTTTGGATCGTTTGAAGAATTTGCCTTAAATAAAGAGCAATAGGACAAAGATGCAGCGGAAGGCCGGCCGAATCATCAATTTGAACATCATAACGTTTAAGTTCGTTTGACACTTGGCGTGCCAAATTTCGATCTGTTGTCACAAGAGCTGCTGTTTTAGAAGGAGTTTCTAGGGTTTGACGCATTATCAAAGCAATACTTAAGGCTTCTTCAAAATTGTCTTTTGCCTCAATAATATGAAGCCCATTCAAGGCATTTTGAATGTGAGGGTTGTCTTTTAATTCTCGCCAGTGTGTCGTTGTTCCGGCTGGTCGCATCATTTCTGAAACTAAAATTTCACGATCAATATTTTGTGGTTGGCAGAGATCAATAACATCTTTTCTTTTAAGCCCGAGAATATCTAGTAATTGTTTTTTTTCATACTGAGGGTGAATTTCATTGATATGTTCAAATTCTTCATCATCGAGGTATCTGTCGAGACCATATAAATAAATTTCAGCATCTTCAAGAGAATTAAGCGAGGTTAGAATAGCCTCTATTCCAACTGATGTAACACTTAAACCTGCAGAGATAATTTTTTGTTTTGGCGTATTTTTTTTCCATTTTTCAGCTTGAAGGGTGAGTAATGTCTGCTTTTTTTGAACAGTATCAATCATGCCCCTTTCTTTGAGAATTTGAGGCCAATACTCTGTGATAATTTTCAAAAATTGTAATGTTTGCTGCCAATGTGCAGCATATTGCGAAGGTACAATTTTTTCCAAATCATCAAACGAAAGAGATTGAGTGTAAGTGTTGTCGATTAATTTGCCCAAATCAGAGGCCAGCGCAAGGCTTTGAGAAAAAGAAATGTCTGACATACCATAAAGCTTGCGCGAAGAAAAAATGAGTTTTGCAAATAAAAACATACGCTCTTCATTTGAAATGGAAGGCGGTAATTTTGAAAGAGCATCTTCAGATTGACCGAAACAAATTTCATCTTCGTCCAAGTCTCCGATTGGTATGATTTTAGGCAAAAGAAATGCCGACAAGCCTTTGTTTTGTAAAAAAGCTTCTTTAAGTGATAAACAAGAACGGCGATTGGGCATTAAAAAAAGGACATCTGCCAAGTCAAGCGGATTTTCGAGGTATTGTTTTGAAAATCGATCGGCAATGGCCTTCACAAAAGAAACACTTAAAGGAATATTGTATAATTTAGCCATTAGA
>CADBSM010000059.1 GCA_902797315.1 uncultured Pseudomonadota bacterium
AATCTGATAATTTAGGTCTTGATATTAAAACACAAATCACTTTAGATGAAACAAATAAAATTAAAACAGCTATCGTGGCTATTCCTATGCTCAGATTTCAAGATTTACAACCTTTAATCTGCAACATCTTACAAGAACAACCTGAAGAGCTTATTGTGAATGGAACAGGAAATTATATGACCCACAGCAGTGTCGCTGACTGTGGTGTTACAGGTCGAAAACTTGCTTGCGATTTTTATTCAACGACTTGTCCTGTCGGTGGCGGATCTCCTTGGGGTAAAGATGCAAGCAAGGCTGATGTATCCCTTAATATTTTAGCTAGAAAAATCGCACTCGAAAACCTTCATGACAATGATGAGGTTTTTGTTTATTTATCATCATGCATTGGTAAAACAAAACTTCCAAGTGCTGAAATAAAAAGCATCAAAAACGGCATCGCTACACACAGCAAACTAGAATCCGACTTTTCACCTAAAAACGTCATTCAAACGCTTGGACTTCAAAAGCCTGTATTTGCCAAACTATGCCAAAACGGTCTGATGGAAAGCATTCGGTAAAAACTACAAATCAGCAATTACCTGTAAACTGACAATCTCATCAGGATGGTTAACCATGCCGTTGTACCCATCTCCTTTTTTGATGTTGTCAACATGTTCCATGCCTGAAATGACTTGTCCCCACACAGTATATTGGCCATTGAGCCAAGGCGCATCAGCAAAACAAATGAAAAATTGGCTGTCTGCAGAATCAACATCCATGGCTCTTGCCATTGAAACTGTCCCTCGTTTGTGTGCAATTGTATTAAATTCAGCCTTAAGCTTTTGACCACTACCTCCTGTCCCTGTGCCTAGAGGACAACCTGTTTGCGCCATAAAACCTTCAATCACACGATGAAATTTCAGACCATTATAAAAGCCCTGACGTACAAGCTCTTTAATACGTTTGACATGTTTTGGTGCTGCGTCTTCAAACATTTCAATCACAACATCTCCATCTTTTAGCTTCAAAAGAAGGGCATTTTCTTTATCTTTTACATCGTACGAATGCTTGATTTTTTTAGATCTGGCTTCACTCATTTCTAGTTTTTTTGTTTCATCAGATCCTATTGTTTTTGTCTCTGATTTTGCAAGATTCTGTGTTGTCGTTTTATTCAATAAATTTGACATTTTCATTCTCCATTTGTTCAATCATCTAAAATTGATTTAGTTTTTTTATTGTCGATATTCAAGAGAAAATCCACCCTTTGCTCGGGATTTAAATTTTGCGGATAAAATTTATCAACTGTTTTAATAGATTTAATCAATCCGTTTGAATTCGCAATTTGAATAGCAAGACCAGGTCTGGCATTAAGTTCTAGAAGCATTGGTCCCTTTTGCTCGTCTAACACAATATCTGCGCCCAAATAACCAAGCCCTGTCATCTCATAGGCTTTTGATGCAATGAGCAAATGCTCTTTCCATAAAGGAACTTTTAAAGTTTTTAAATCTGCCTTAGTATCGGGATGAATTGCGATAGGTAAATTATACATCACTGCATTTAAAGTGTGTCCAGTTTTAATATCTAAACCAACACCAACAGCTCCTTGATGCAGATTAGCTCGTCCACCTGATTGAGATGTTGCAAGTCGTGTCATTGCCATAATTGGATAACCTTTATAAACAATCATACGCACATCTGGAACACCTTGATAACTATATTGTTCAAAAACATTACTGAAATGAACCATTTCTTCAATCAACGCCACATCATAGCGTCCGCCCAAACTGTACAAACCGCTTAAAATATTAGAAATGTGTTGATAAACATCAGCATAAGTCAGTTTCTTTCCAGAGGCCGTCATGAATAAATCATCATGCCAAGATTTAATAACCAAAACACCTTTACCTCCGCTTCCATGAGCTGGTTTAATAACAAATTCAGGCGCCTGTTGAATAATTTTCTTAAAAGATTTGACCTGATGTTGATATTCAATCAAACCAATTTTTTGCGTTGTCGCAATACCTGCTTTAATTGCAAGTTCTTTTGTTTGTACTTTATCATCAACCAGCGGGTATAGACGGCGTTTATTAACCTTAGAAATAAGCTTGTAATTCCTAGCATTCATTCCCAAAACGCCAAGTTTTTTCAATTTTTGAGCATCAAAAAGCCATTCAAGCATCTATTTTTCCTTAACCAAAGGATAGAAGCGTTTAAGTTCAGTTAGTCTGTAACCCGTATATGTACCTAAAAGCATCACAACAAAAAGAATAACTAAATTGATTTCATTAAATGCAAATGTAAAGTGCCTGATATATTCACTTTCAATCACAATATAGGTAAAAACAGCTGTCAGTAAGGTATAAAAAATTTCGGTCAAAGCATTTTTCGGACCTTCTTCTTCCCAAGAAATTGAGGCACGTTCAATAATCCATGCCGTAATGATAATCGGAAAGAATACCGCGGAAGAGCTGATTGAAAGATCAAAATGATAGCCGATAATTGTCATGGCCTCAATAATCAGAATCACAAAAATGACAACAGCTGAAATACGCGGAACCAAAAGCAAATTAAGCTTTGAAAGCAAACTTCGAAGCATTAAACCTGTTAAAACAATGATTCCAAAGCACGTTAAACCTGCAAAAAAGCCGGTTTGGACAAGAGACATAGCCACAAGCATCGGCGTGAATGTTCCCATTGTTGGTACGCCGACAATATTTCTCATTAAAACAACAACCAAAATGCCCAACGGAAACACCATCAGCCATTTTAATATATTTTGTGCTAAAAGCGGTAAATTGTAAATCGAAAAAGCATAAAGTTTGCCTGTAGAAGTCAGCTTTGAGCGATGCTCTGCCATGGCAAATGATGATGTTAAAGATTTTAAGACAGAAAACCGAACAGATGACTTTTCGCCGCCTTCAACATCTAAAAGAGATATGGCGCCTCTTTGAAACGGCACAAAATTTTTAGGCAGCCCTTCTTGCCCTGTTCTTAAATCATAAAGTCTCCAACGCCCGCCTTCATAAACCTCAAGCATTAAATCCGCTAAAGTCTCTTTTTTGCCTTCTTCTAAATAGACGCCCCTGACAAGCCTTGAAGGTATGTTTTTCAAAGCAAGCAAATCAACAATAAATGCCGCTTTTTCTTTGAGACTGACTTTAACGGGCAGCAAAGCCGAAACACTTTCATTTAATGGCTGTTCGTTAAAAATGAGAATAATTTTTTGAGCAAAATCTCCCTCCATATTTTGGATATCCTCAAAAATATTGTCAATCATCTGCATTTGTTGTTCATCATACAAAGGTGCTTTAGGTTCAAGCGGCGCTTTTTCCCTGATTTTGCCTCTTGAATCTTCATTATCATAAAGCGTAATGCGATAATAGATATTTTGTTTACCCTTTTTATTTTTAGCACTAAAGACGGCACGACCTTCTTTGTCTTTAGCCTCAACGACATAACCTTTAGCTGAAACATCCTCGTTTAATATTTTGTAATTCGAATCATTTTTCGGCGTTGCAAGAGACACCTTGACCGGTCCGTCTAAAGCGGTGAAAGACACATGAGCATCAATAATAAAGACATCTGTCATTTTATTCGGCGTCAAACCAAAATTCCAGTATTTCACCTTATAATAAATGCTATAACCGGTTAAAAGGATAGATAAGAATAGAAGGATAAAAAGTACTCTGCGTACATGTAAAAACTGATGCATAAGAATCGTCCTTAAAAAATATTACTTTAATGTATGCGATAATGAGGTGTCGACGATATAACGTCCCGTCAAAATATTTCGTCCGACCAAACCTTGATAATCAAAATCGCTTCTTTCTGCCAGCGTAAATTCTGTTTTTATTTTTTTGCCGCCAAATTTAACATCCATCAAAACTTTAACACGATATTCTTCCTGTTCTATGCGCTTGATTTTGACTCTTTTAAGAACAGGCTTTTCAAAATGGTGCGCTTCTTTGGAGGCTGCATTAATAATATCAAAAGAAACCCAAGCCTCTCCATCGCGCTCAAAGTGTTTTAAATTTTCAACATCAATTGATGAGGTTGTTGCTCCCGTATCGATTCGGGCATAAAATGCGGATTTCATAGGTAAAATATAAATCGGTTCAATGGCCCCGATAATATTGTTCGGATAAATCACTTTCGTTTCTGCCTTTTGTGCATTAGGGACAACAGCCGGCACAACAATATGTCTATCATTTTTCACACAAGAAACCAAAAAAGAAACTATTGAAAGCATTGCTAAAATCTTTTTCATTGAAATAACCTATTTGTTTTTTTACTGCTGACAGTTTTACACACTTTCAAAAAAATTGTGAAAAGAAAATCACAAAAATAAACAGAAATTATTGATAAAAAAAGATTGACTATTTTGTCAAAATGCAGTACAGTTAAATTATGAACAAACAAGAGACATATAACAAAGCCCAAAATTTAAAGGCTAAGTTAGAACTTGCAAGAAACCGAGCCAAGCAAGCCGCTCTTGTTTTGTTTTTACTTCTTGTTGCGGCAAAGGCTAATGCCAACACTTCACAAACCAATGATAATCTGACAAACGAGCAAAGCAAAGAGCTCTTAGCAGAGAAGTCTCCTTCTGATTCTCAAGTAATCAATCTGGAAGATTTGTGTCAGGAATATCTCTTAAATGAACAAGCTAAACAAACAGTCATCACAAAAATTGTTGAGCAAAAAACTTTTGAACTTCAGAAACAAGTGCTTCAGAACATTAAATCTCTTCAAGAAGAAGTAAAACAGGCTAAAAAAGTCGGCAAAAGAAACCAGGTCGTTGCAAAATTGTTTCGCAATGTTTCACCTTTAAGCCTGAGTGGATCTAACAAT
>CADBSM010000060.1 GCA_902797315.1 uncultured Pseudomonadota bacterium
GCTGATTTTTTTCCTCAATTCTTTCATCAGGAGACTCCGGCTCAGGTTTTGTGCAAGAAAAAGCACTAAACAACATGAGCAAGCTTGCAAAAAATAATAAACTCTTTTTCATATAGCTAAAAATTTAATGTGATACAAAAATAAAACAATGAAAAGAAGTATAACACAAATTAGACAAAAGTAAAGAGATTAAAATCAAAAAATCCGAACATTTTTTGTGTTCGGATTTTTTGTTTTGTATTTTATTTCAGTTATTGGGCTGCTTTTAAGCTTTGCAAATTAGAAATAATATTTTCAGCTGTTGATTGAGATTCTTGGCTGATTCCAACAGATTGAAGAGCCAATTTTTTCATACAGGTTTTAACCAAATCAGAAGCTGTCTCCTTAATTGGGTTGGTGAAAAGTGTACCAGCCTGATATCTTGTATTTGCTTCAGCCAACAAGCAAGCTTTCATGCCAGTGTCAGAAGAGTTAGAAGCTCCGGTCAAGTTAGAAACGTGAGAGCAAGCGCTTAGAAAAGCGACAACTGATAAAATTACCAATTTTTTCATTTATTTTTTCCTTTCAAAAACGAATGACAATACATCACGAATTCTATAAAATAAAAAGCAAATAGAAAAGTTTTTAATTTAAGTTATGCTCTTAAATTAATTAAAAATGATGATTAATTCAAAGACGCCCCTACAGCTTTGCTTATTTTTTTGATAGAATTGAGTTCAATTTGTCTGACACGTTCTTTGGAAATATTGTAAGTTTTACTTAAATCGTCAAGTGTTGCTGCACGTTCAGAAAGACGACGTTTAAATAAAATATCTTTTTCTCGTGAATTTAAGACAATCAAGGCCTTATTAAAAAGTTTTCTTCGGTGTTTTAAGGTCTCAATATGAGCAAAACTTTCTTCTTGATTGGGCTTGTTATCAGAAATAAAATCAAGCCATTCTGCACCGCCGTCTGAGGAATCGTTTAATGCGGTATTCAAAGATCCGTCATGAGACTTTAGTCGCATATTCATGTCGGTGACATCTTGGACACTGACATCAAGAAGTTTTGAAATATGCGCTAAAACATCTTCAGACATTTCGCGATCATCATTCAGGTTAAGTTTGTTTTTAATTTTTCTTAAGTTAAAAAACAGCTTTTTTTGTGCGGCAGTTGTTCCTAATTTGACGAGAGACCAAGAGTTGAGAATATATTTTTGAATAGAGGCTTTAATCCACCACAAGGCATAAGTTGAAAATCGAAAACCTTTTTCGGGTTCAAATTTATCAATAGCCGATAAAAGCCCCAAATTGCCTTCGGAAATCATTTCAGAAATTGGCAGACCATAACCTCTATATTTTGAAACGACTTTAACAACCAGTCTTAAATGTGATGTAATTAATTTGTAAGCAATGGCTTGGCTGTGTGTTTTTTGATACTCAACGGCTAAGCGATATTCTTCAGCTTGTTCTAAAATCGGAAATTTTCGAATTTGCTGTAAATAGCGAGATAAGTTACGTTCAGGGGAAAAATCAAGTTCAAGAAGTCCGTTGGATGAGTCCATTTTCCTTCTCCTTTAATTTTATGATCCGTTTTATCATAAGAAAAAAAGAAAAAGGTGCAATATAACAAAAAGTTCTAATAGAAACAAAATTTAATATAAGGGATTGCGTAATTTTGATATTAAACATTGTAAATCTTGGGCAAGAGGAGCCTCAAAAAACATTTTTTCCCCTGTTTTAGGGTGAATAAAACCAAGGGTTGAAGCGTGAAGAGCTTGTCGTTCAAAATTATTTACAGCATTTTTGAGGCTTGTCTCAAGTTGAAGCGAGCTTTTTTTGGGTGCCGTATAAAGCTTGTCTCCGACAAGATGGTTTCCGATACTTGACATATGTACACGAATTTGGTGTGTTCTGCCGGTTTCAAGTCGGCACTGAATAAGGCTTAAAGCATTAAAAAAAACTTCAATGGTTTGATAATGCGTGACGGCGCGTTTGCCTCCAGAGCTAAGAATTGCCATTTTTTTTCTGTCAAATTTAGAGCGTCCAATATTGCCTTCAACCGTTCCGTTCAACGGACAAGGAACACCATAAACAATGGCATAATATGCTCTTTCAATAGAATGTTCGGCAAGCTGTGCAGATAGTTTTTGGTGTGCTAAATCGTTTTTTGCTACAACAAGAAGTCCAGACGTTTCTTTGTCAATGCGATGAACAATGCCAGGCCTTTTAACGCCTCCAATGCCAGATAATTGTCCTTTGGCGTGAAATAACACGGCATTGACAAGTGTGTTGTTATAGACACCGGCGCCAGGGTGAACAACCATGCCGGCAGGTTTGTTGATAACAAGTAAATCTTCATCTTCATAAACGATGTCAAGAGGAATATCCTGTGGCTCAGGGTCCGCTTCTTTGGGATCCGGAATATCAATTTCATATGTGTCCGAAAGCTTTGTTTTATATGAGCAATCGATAATTTCATGATCATCTGAGGTGACGTTGCCTTGCTTGATTAAACGCTGAACTGCTGAACGAGACAAATCAAGGTTTGAGCTCAAAAACTGATCAAGCCTCAAGCCAACGCAAGAGTTGTCGTTAATTGATAAAAAAATGTTGTTTTCTTTTTCCATTGACGGTAGAATTTAATGATATGTTTACACCTCTTCTTATATCATATACACAAATGCGTTTTGAAAAGCAATAGTTGTTTTTTTTGTTTTATGGAGAATAGATTATGGCAGAAGATAAAGAAAATTCTTTTTTGGATATTAATTCTAATATTATGGGGCGGCTTGAAAATATTCCCGATGAAACAACGGTAGATCTTGAAGAAGAGGAAACGGACGATGAATTTGAACGTTTGCTCAATACATTTATTGCTGCAGAAAATACTGATACGCAAGAGAAAAAAGATCAAATCATAGAACAAGCTCAACAACAAACTCAGCAACAAGTCCAAGCAAATTATGGAAATGATGAAGCTGAGCTTGTACAGGCTTATGCAAATTTTGTTGATGCTGTTATGGCAATTGCTGCGATGAGGCAGTTAGATTTTCCGGTTTTGTCGTTTGTTCCTCAAAGTTTAATCCCAAACTATAAACCGAGCTTGGGGCGGAAAATTGTTAATGATACACTTATTTGCTGGGATATTATGCTTAGTGCTTTTCCTGAGACACTTTCAAGTCTTAATCCAAATTCAACTGATGAACAGCTTCTTAATTTTGCTGAAGGTTTAACAGACCAAAATTTACAACTGGCTGTTATATCATATGTTGAAATTTTGATTGATATTGAAAATTGTGAAATTTCTTATGAAGAACGCAGGCTTAAGTCACAGCGCAAAAGAATAGAGCGCTCCTTGTATGAAGAATATATGCGCCGTCAAGAACGCAAACGTCGTTTTATTGAGGCGGTTCGGGCTAAAAATTTTCCGATTGATGCAGAGCGTTTAATCAATAACTATTTTAAGACAGCATCTAAAGATGCTCCGGCTGCTTTTGAGGTTTTGACAACAAATCCTGCAATGTATGCTCCAATTCAAAATGAAAAAATTAAGCCGAGAATGTTTGGACTCTTAAAAGTTAAGCCCCAAGATGGTATTCGTGAAAACCATCGTATCGGTGCGTTTTTAAAAAAGCTGAAGGCGTAGGCCAAAATGTCACAAAAAAGTAATAGACAAAAACAAAAAATGATGCTAATATAAGTTAACATTTCAAGTATTTCGGAGAAAAATTATGGCAGAAGAATTGAAAGAAAACGCAGAAGTTAAGGAAAATAGCGTTCGATTGGTTGAACTTTTGAAACAAGAAAATCTTTCAAAAGAGCAAAAAGCGGAGCTTCAGGGAATGCTTGAAAATAAAACAGAGCTTCTTTGTCAAACAGATTTTGTTGCGGCTCTTGGTGTGGTGGATTTAAGTGCGCGCTATAAAAACGGTGAAGATATGAATGAAGCGCTTTATTTAAGTGCTAAAGCGCAGAAAGATTTGAGACAAATTTTAAACAATTTGAAAGACATTGAAATTACAACCAAAAATGGTGTTCGAAAAAATGCGGCAGCATTTATGCTTGATGAAACATTTTTAGAAAATGGGGAGATTGTTGGCACGCAACTTGCAAAGAATATGCACTTTTTAGGCACAGCTAAAAGGGATAAAGAACATCAATTTTATGAAGATGCAGCTAAAAATGAGGCTCTTCGCAGCGCTATGTCTGCGCATCTTGCGCAGGTAAGTGCTTTATATAAAGATTTGTATGAAAAGCCAGATGGTTATTTAGCTAATTCCAATCGCTGTAATGTTTCCGGTCAGAAAGTGGGCGATTTGATGAAACTTTATATGACCTCTAGTGAAGGGAAATATGGCAAAACTCCTGAAAAGCTGGAAAAATTACAAACTTCTGCGATTTTAAGTGCGCCAGATTCTCAATATGTTGATAAAAGTCGTAATGACCGCATTGTTCGGTTGTTTGATGACCGCATACAAACTTCACACAACCTGGAAAATAGAGATGCTTTAGGTGTTGAACAAAAAGAAAAGCGCAAAACATTAACACCAGAGCAGCTTAAAGAAGGAGCATATCGTGGCACATTAACCGCCGAGCAGCAAGAACAATACAATAAACTCAAAAAAGAGGCCGCTGCAGAAAAACTTCCTGGTGACAAGAAAAGACCGAACAACGACCACAAAGGCGAAAAATTTAAAGAAGAAGATGTCGTCAAATATATGTATGAAGAGTGGTTTTTGGCTTTGATGAGCTGGGGCTTTGATAAGGTAGAAGGTCTTGCAATGGCGGCCATGAGCGGAAGTTTATGGGGTTCTAAAGAAAAGAGTGCTATTGCTCGTGAAGATGTTAATAAAATGAAAGAAGGTGAGCTTAAAGCGGCACGACAAAAAGTTGATGCTTTCAGGAGCGGTGCAGAAGGTCTCATGTCATTACTGGCACAAGACGCTGATAGAAAAATTAGTCAATATCAAAAACTTTATCAAGATTTAAGAGAGGGACATACCAATCCCTTGAAACGAGCAGAGTTTGAAAACCGCTGTGGTAAAGATTTTATGCGCCGTCTTGATGAAGCAAAGAATAAAGAAGAGTTTTTAAATCTTTCTGAAAAAGAGGCGACCTTACAAGTGGGTACGCTTGCTTCGACAGGAAAAGTTGCTATTCTTTTAACGCAGGCCGAAATGGTTGATGAAATGATGCACAAAAATTCTAAATGGCGTGATAAAGGAGAATATTTATCAGATGCTGTGCTGAAAGAAGAATTAAAGACAAGAGCTTTGAAACGCCAAAAACAAATGAATGAAGCGCTTTCTTGTGCTATGGAAGATGCTCGAGTTGTTTCAGAGACATATTTTGTGGCAGGTGATGAAAAACAAAGACAAGAGTTGATTGATAAAGAAATTTATGCATCGATGGATGAATTGCTGAAAAATCCGAACTTAGACAAGAAAAAGCGTTTGGAGCTTGAAACCAAAAAACGTATGTTTAATGAAGATTTTAAAGCCGCTAAAGGTGACGTTCAGGCACAAGCAGAACTTGTTCGCCAGACGGCAGCTGCTTTGAAGGCAGAATCTTATATGTCAGATTTGGTCAAAAAAGTAAATCAAATTCGAGAATTGCAGGCACAAGAGATTGCAAATAATCATTTTGATGTTAATCGCAAAAAGCCTGATTCTAAGATTATATCGTTGATTTCAGAATGTGATGAGACAACCAAACAAACAATTCAAGATGTTAAATCACATATGAAGATTTTTGATCGCGATGGTGAAAGGCTTACCTCTCAGGTTGAGGAGCGAAAAGGACTGTTAGACGTCGCAATAGCAGAAAATACACCAAGTGTTATGAGTAAAGTATCTGAAGTTGTTAGCCGAGAGCAAGCAAGTTTAGAAAGTCGAAAAATTTATGTTTCTGCTAGAAAAACATATCTTGAAACTTGTAAAGAAAGGATAGAGGCTCAAAAAGCAAACCAAGGTGCCAAAAAACTTGTATCAAACAAAAAACTTGTATCAAACATGTATGCTTCTTCTATGCAAGGGATGTCGCAATCGAAGGAAAATAGATAAAATGTTCAAAAAAATCGGTTGTTTTTTAAAAATGCTTTTCACAGCTTCTTTTTGGACACTATTGTGGACATTAGTGAGCCGTCAGATAATTCTTTATATATGGAATTTTGATTTTGTATCTCAAGCACACTGGAAACTCATTGCCGAATTTTGGCAGAAAAACGGTACAATCAAAAGCTTTTCAGATTATATGCTTTTTTTGACGCTTTTTCTGGTTTTATTGCTTTGGTATAAAGGGGTGAAATATTTTTACAAGCTTGATTATCTTCGTTTGATGTTAAAACCGTTTGAATATTTTTCAAATCAACAAATTGAAAAATATAAAAAAGAAGGTAAGCATGTTGTAATAAAAAATTTAATTGTCGGCAAAAAAATAACAGTTGATGACCTGATTGCTGAAAAAATAAAAGAAGAAAACAGTCAGCAGCAAGAAAAACAAGCAGATCAATTAAGACAAACTTTGTCTCAGAAAATAAATGAGCGAAAAGGAAAATAAAATACTTGTTAATTAATCTAAAATATAGTATCCTCGTGAAAAATAGGAGAAAGTATTGAAACCTTTACTCGTGCTTGCAAGGATAACATTGGTTGGTTGCCTATGGAGTATTATCTTCATTGAAGGCATTCGTGTTATTGTGCTCGAAAATTGGCGCTTTGATATTTTTTGGCCGCCTCACTGGGGTTATGCATGGAATTTATGGCTTTCTGGTTGGGTGATTGATACACCGAAAGAATGGGCATTTATTTTGATATTGCTGGCTTTTATTCCTTTATGGTTAACTGGTTGGATTGCATTGAGTTTGGTTCCTTGGGAAAGTATTTTTTCTGCACTTCTTTTGTGGCCCATCAGGTTGATTAAAGGTTCAACAGCGCCTTTGAAAATGGTTGTTCCTCAAACGCC
>CADBSM010000061.1 GCA_902797315.1 uncultured Pseudomonadota bacterium
TGCCGGACACTGCCCTTTGATATAGTTATATCCTTCACACGGTGAATCTACACACGCATAATACATCTTATCGCCTGATTGGCATGCCGGAACTTCTATCTGCCCGGACCCACAGCTTTCTTTATATCCCGAACAGTCTCTCAGCTGGCATTGATATTTATACGTTGTTCCCGATAAACAACTACCGACAACATCATAACCTGCTCCACAGCTGTTATACGGATATCCTTCGCACGGGTTTACCTCACATTTATAATACTTTTTCCCACCTAAATAACATATATCTCTTGTTTCAATATACCCATGCGGGCAACTTGAAACATACCCCTCACAATTATCCGGATTTTGGCACAATGTTCCTTTCCATCCGGCTGGACACTCACATCTTCCATTGACTTGATGTCCACCATTTTGGCAATTCAAAAAGTCATAACATTTGCCGTCATCGCCTAAAAAATCTTTACACTCATCTTTTTCTTCTGTCGAGCTTGATTTTGAGCCGCCTCCGCCCCCGCCTGAGCCCAAAGCAATCGCACCGCCCGCAATTAATGCCACAACGCCTGTTCCTACCAACGCTTTCGTTTGCCATGACCAGCCTCTTGAGCCATACATTGCAAGCATCGCCTCATCTTGATTAGCCACTGGCATAGACATTGCCGAATACATAAACTGCTCATACCCTGCTATTTCCCATGTGCATGGGTGACGGGCGTTAGCGCCTGCTTGCAAAAAGGTTTTATACGCTCTTACATCTCGTCTTTGAGCTGCGACACAAAGCCCTGTATCTCCGTTTTCATTAACAGAATCAACGTTCATTCCGCGGAATCTTGCGTTGTTGATTTCAGATATTCGTCCTCTTGAGGCATAAGCGTATAACTGATTAAAACTTTCCGGATCTAGCGCCCGTAAATATGCTGTTGTTCGAAACGAACACAAGCATATCAATAAAAATATGAGGGCTGTAATCTTCTTCAAAAATAGTTCTCCTTTAAATGATCCTTATTTTTGACCATTCTAAAGCTTATTTCTAAATTTTGAGTTAAATAGAACTATCCTTTTGATCAACTAATTTTTCAAGTTCAGATTCTAACTCTTGATAATCAGCTTCGTCCATTTCTTCCATAGCAACAGCATACTGCCCATTAAACCAGCGACCTAAATCGACATCGGCGCAATGCTTTGAACAGAAGGGCCGATATTTTTCATCGTCTGTCATTTTGCCACAAATCGGACATTTATGAAGTTTAACCATTACTTTTCAACCCTACCTGTACCAAAGCATGTTGGGCATTCTTCAGTAAACAAGTCGATTAGCGAAGGTCTTCTTCTTTGACGTACAATTTCAATATTGCCAGCCTTGCTCAAACCTAAAATTCTCGCACGGCACGGATCATCTGCCAACTTTGTTCCAAGTAAATCTATTAGGGGTTTCATAAAGCGATATTCTTTCGAGCCAGCAAAATCAATAATCATTTTGCCAGATAAATTTTTAAGCCTGATTTGGCGGGCAATTTCAATAGCTGCTTCATTATTTAAGAGGTCAATATTATCCCCTTCCTTAATTGAACCGCTATCCACATCAAAGGCGACCAACGCTTTAGTTTGTTCTACTTGAATTTTTCCTCCGCATTTCAAGGAAATTGTTTTATTCAAAGCCTCTACCAATTGGTCTTCAATTCCAAAATCTTCAAAAGGCTTGGCGTGATATTCAACTTCAACATCCATAAAAGATTCTATATCCTCTTTCAAATTATGATTGTTGATAACAACTTTTTTTAATGTATCCTTATGACGGCGCATATATTCAAAAAGAGGGTTTTCACGCATATAAAGCAAAGCTGGAGCATTAGCCGAGCGCGCTTTGAGACGAATATTTTCATAAATTGAGCGCAATTTAACCATTTCTTCCAAGACTGTTGAAAGATCAAAGTCAACAGCTGCTGTTCTTAAAGCCCAACCTTCCTGCCCCTCGACATGGTTCCACATTGCTGTTCGGTATTCTTTAGCTTTTTGCTGGTCTGTAATTTTTGAAGAAATTTCGACACCGTTTTTGAAAGGACGATAAACAACAGTTGTTCCAACAATTTGAATATTTCGAACAACTTTAGCTCCTTTTTCGGCATGTTTTTCTTGCAAAACCTGAACAACAACGCTTTGACCTTCAGACATATTGACTTCTTTTAAATCAGGCTCATAAGCATTTAAGAAAGCCTCTGCTGTGTCACCAATATTGACCTTAAAAGCAGTATGTCCACCCGCAGTTTCAAGCCTGTGCGTAATACGTCCTAGATAAACATTACCTTCCGTTGGCGTATTTTCATCAAACATATCAAATTCAATCATTTGACCTTTTTCTAAAACAGCCAAACGAATAGCATTATTTTTCTTTTCATAAACAATCATATCTGGGGTCATTTTATTCCTGCTCCTATCAATAAATTTCTTGTTTCATAAAGTGGCAAACCGACAACACCTGTATACGAGCCAACTATTTGACGAACATATCCCGCAAGCAATCCTTCTATCTTATAACCGCATACACCTACCCATTCTTTACTTTGAAGATACGTTTCAATTTCTTGTTCGTTCAAGCGTTTCATAGAAAGGCGCGTTGAAACGACACGTTGCATAATTTTACCGTTTTTATCTATCAGACAAACGGCACTAATCACTTTATGATTACGCCCTGAAATCAGCTTCATAACAGCTCTTTGGGCTTCAATCGTTTTTGATTTATGTAAAATTCTCAAACCAACCGTGACTATGGTATCTGAAGCTAAGATGTTTTCATTCGGATAGAGAGCCGCCACAGCTTGTGCTTTTTCAAGAGCCATGCGTTTCACATAAGACAAGGGTTTTTCGTGTTTCAATTCTGTCTCGTCAATGTCAGCCGAAACGATTTTTTTAGGCACATATCCTATTTGCTCAAGCAATCGCTTGCGTTGAGGCGAAGCTGAAGCTAATATAAAATCTTTCACTTCCGACATAATTTAAGCTTCATCGTCGTATGTTTTTTCCATGCGTTCATGACGCTCTTGAGCTTCGATTGAAAGTGTTGCAATAGGTCTTGCTTCTAAGCGTTCAATTCCTATCGGCTCTCCTGTTTCTTCACAATATCCATACGAACCATCAGAGATACGGTCCAGAGCCTCATTGATTTTTGAAATGAGCTTACGCGCACGATCCTTTGTCCTTAAATCAAGCGATTTATCTGTTTCAAGAGCTGCTCTATCAACGTCATCTGGTTGGTTCAAACCGCCTTGTCTTAAATCTTCAAGAGTGTCTTCCGATTGTGTCACCAAAGATTTTTTCCACGCCTCAAGCTTCTGACGAAAATACTCGAGTTGCATTTCGTTCATATACTCTTCTTGATGTGAGGGTCTATAATCTGGCGGTAAAATGATAGAATTGACCATTGGTATCTCCTACAAAAATAAACAATTTTAAAAAATTTAACAATTTGCTATTTAAACTTCAACAGTTTTTCTCATCTAGTAACAATATTTAATTAAAATACCACGTTATTGTATTGTCATATTTACTGCTACAAGCATCTACAATATCAGTCATTTTAGGTGGCAATTCTTTATCTCCCTGCTCTTCTGAGATAGGTGAAAATTGCCAAACCCATGTCTTTGGCGCTTGATGGTTCGACCCCTGACTCACAACCATACGTTCTAGATCCGAACCCTCCATATTGTCCCATGCTTTAGAGGCAAGCTGTGCACAAATATCCTTTGGTAATTCTCTAAATTCAATAAAATAAGTCAGACAAGTTTCTTTATCATCATCTTCTTGAACACTACAATCAGCTGGTCCAATGTCAACAGGGCCATCAAAAGAGTGACGCCCCCTTTGAACTTTACATTTACAACCTTGCGTAGAATCGCATTCAATTGAAGGCATCAAGGATTTTGGTCCTGCTTTGTCTGCGCACAAATCATCCCATTTAACGTTATTATAGTGTCCATCTGCAGCATAACGAATGGTAATAACTTTTTTCAAATCAGATAACTCTTGCTGAATCGCACTGCTTTCATAACGATAATAACCTCTCGAAACGGCTGCAGCGAAGCTAACCGTCACGGCTATCATCACCATAATATAGCCCAACGTTTCAACAATGGTACGTCCCTCTTGATGTGAAGATTTTTGAACTTTCATAAAGTTTCTCCTTTTGACAACCTCACTAAATACGATAAAAAGAGTAAGGATTAAAAAAATATTTACTTTATTTTTATTTTCATTCGATTATGATATAAAAAGGTTATCAATCCATTAAAAGAGGAGAAAAAAATGAGATCCTTGTTTCTAGTTCTGGCTGCCTATTTTTTGTGTTTTTCGCATCAGGTTAAGGCCTCAAACATATACACGCCCTATATTGGCATAGATGGCATTTACGGCAAGATGAATGCTAAAGGTTTTAATCCCTTTTATTTAGGCGCCAAAGCAACTATCGGAACAACTTACAATTCATATTTTGGCACCGAATTGTTTTTTGAACAGGTCGGCTCAGATTCTAAAAAAATTGATATTCATCATAAATACACATCTTCTTATCGAGCTTATGGTTTAGATTTGATCGGTTATTTGCCCTTTGGCCAGAACAAAACTTTTCAGATGCTTGCTTCTGCCGGCATTGGTGAATATGTATTCAAAGAAAAACTGAGCGGACAAAAACATCACAACAACTCTGCTTATGGTTATCGCCTAGGTGGCGGCGCTCTTTATCATTTAAACAACAATCTTGCGCTCAAAGCAATGGTTTATTACACTAATTTTGATCACATTTCTCATATGGATCATATGCTTTCATATACTCTTGGTTTACGTTATTTTTTCACAAAGGAATAGAAATATGTCAAAGAAAATATTAATTTCATTTGTCTTAATGTTGCTGATTTTGGTTGGTTTGTACACTTGGAAAACCAAAACTTCTGCTCCCGTTATTTTAAATAACGAGACACCAAAAATCGGTTCTCTCAATTTTGAAGATAAGCTTTATTCCTATCAAGCAGAAAAACTTGAAACCGGTTGTCATTTAAATAGTTCAATGGCTTGCGCTGTTGATTTTGCCATTAAATGCACCTTAAATCCTGACTATGAAAACTGCCGCGATTCAAAGCTGCCAAAGTTTATATTTATGAGCGATGAATCATTGAAGCGTCCGACAGAGATGAGTTTCAAAATTGCTAAGATTAAACCGATCAACTCTAATTTGGTTGAAATTCATACAGACAGCACCTGTAACGGCAACTGGTTTGGCTTGTGTCAAGGACGCATTATTTACGTTTTGGTTCCAGATGGTGATGATTGGCGCGTTAAAGACATTTACGCCATAGAGATATAAAAACTATGTACTATAGTCTGTTTGAGATATTTTCGGTTGGTATTGGTCCCTCAAGTTCACACACTGTCGGCCCGATGAAAGCGGCAAAGCGTTTTGCGCAATCTCTTCAAGCTAAAGGCAATCTTGCAGACGTTGCAAAAGTCACAACACATTTATATGGTTCTCTTGCCTTAACAGGCATCGGACACGGCACAATCAATGCTGTTGTATTTGGCTTAATGGGCTTAGATGCTGAAAATATTGACCCACATTACGATTACATCACACGTATCAAACAACACAAAAAACTTGTACTCAATCAGTCAAGGCTCATTGATTTTGATATTGATAGAGATATTTTGCTGGAAAAATCGATAAGCTTAAAAGAGCATGCTAACGGCATGACATTGACGGCCTTTGATATCAATGGCAATATTTTGCTCAAAGAGACATATTTTTCTGTTGGTGGCGGAACAATTGCCCGACAAGATGAAATGGGTCGAAAAATCGAGCGAAAACCATTTAATGTACCCTTTAATTTTAACTCTTGTAAAGAGCTCATGCAGTTATGTTCGCAAAACAAACTGTCTGTTGCAGAACTTGTATTGCAAAACGAAAAATCCATATGGTCATCACAATTTTCAATCAAATCAAGAATATTAAAACTTGCCAACATCATGCAAGAAAACATTGATAATGGTTTGAGAAAGGAAGGCTATCTCCCCGGAGGATTAAGACTAAAAAGACAGGCCCACGATATGTATTTGCACCTCAAAGCACGCTTTGAAACCAATCAGACAGATTCACTAACACCTATTGATTGGATTAATATTTGGGCGATGGCTGTTGCGGAAGAAAATGCCTGCGGCGGGCGCATGGTGACCGCACCAACAATGGGTTCTGCCGGCGTTATTCCATCTGTTATGCGTTACATGGAGCGTTATGGGAAGTTTCATGATAGCAATGATCAAAAAAAAGCAGCCATCAATTTTTTAGCCACAGCATCAGCGATCTGCAGTTTATATAGAACAAACGCCTCTATTTCAGGAGCCGAAGTTGGTTGTCAAGGCGAAATTGGCGTTGCTTGTTCAATGGCTGCCGGCGGCCTTGTCGCAGCTTTTGGGGGCAATAATTTTCAAATTGAAAACGCGGCAGAAATTGCTATGGAACATAATCTTGGTTTGACTTGCGATCCGATTAAAGGTCTTGTACAGGTTCCTTGTATTGAACGAAATGCCATGGGTGCAATCAAAGCCGTAAATGCTGCTCGTCTTGCGTTGCAGGGCTCTGGAAACCATTTGGTGAGTTTAGACAGCATCATTAAAACGATGTATGAAACAGGTTTAAGTCTCAGCGAAAAGTACAAAGAAACCTCTCTTGGCGGCATTGCAAAAAATGCCATTGACTGTTAGCTTTTCCGTTTTATTAATTTTTCCAAAAAGACTTTGTGAAGATAACGAGAATTGTCATAATTTCAAGCCTACCTAAAAGCATTGCCATCGATAAAAGATATTTTGCTGAATTTGAAAAAAAAGCATAATTACCAGAAGCGCTAATAGCCTTCGAGGCTCCAGGTCCCGTATTTGTCACTGTGGAAACAGCTGCCGTTAATGATGTTGATAAGTCATATCCCATCAAATTCAGCACAAGCGCCACAGCCGCAATAGAACCCAAAAAAGAAAATATATAGACAAAGACTGAATTAACAGCCTTATCCGCAATAGGTGCTTCACCTATTTTAATTGGCACAACTCTGTTTGGCTCAATTGATGCAATTAAAATTTTATGAAAATATGAACGGAGAACTTGCCAACGCATCACTTTAATGGAACCTGTTGTAGAACCGATACAGCCGCCATGTAATGATAGCAAGGTGAAAAAAACAGCTGTCCAGATGCCCCATTCTAAATAATCAGCTGAAGAAAGCCCCGTTGTTGTCATTACAGATATAACATTAAACAAAGCCAACCTAAGGGCATGAAAAAAATTGATTTGATTGTGATAACTTACAAAACATGCCACGAGCAAACTAAACACAAAAACAGATTTTAAAAACGATTTAATTTGGCCTAAGCGGATTGGTTCCATTTCACGCTTTTTGAGCAAAATAATATAGAAAGTCATCGGCAACGCTCCCAAAACCATGAACAAGGCCACAATCATCTCAATTAGAGCGCTGTTATAATAAGCAATTGAAGCATTTTTTGTTGAAAAACCTGCCGTCGCGACAACAGACATCGCGTGATTGAGGGCATCAAAGCGCCCCATGCCGCAAAAATAGAGACTAAAAGCACAAAGTAAAACTAGTGTTAAATAGACACCAATAATCCATTTTGCAATATCAATAAACTTCGGCATCAACTTATCATTTGTATCATTATTTTCGCGTTCAAAAATCTGCATACCACCGATACCCAGAAAAGGAAGCATGGCGACAGCAAAAATGACAACACCTATTCCTCCTAAAGCATTAAGCATTGAACGCCACAACAACACTGAACGTGGCAAAATTTCCACATCTTCAATAACCGTTGCTCCGGTTGCTGTCACGCCTGATATACTTTCAAACAAAGCTGAAGCTATATTCGGCGTTACATGGCTCAGAACAAGGGGCAAAGCTGAAAACACTCCTACAGAAAGCCAGCAAACAAAGGTTATCAAATAGCCTTGCCTTAGGTTTAACTTTTCAATTTTACTTTTATTTGAAACAAAAAGACACAAACCGATAAATATTGTCACTAAAGCGGAAGTCAAAAATGGCGACCATTCTTGTTTCATATCATATACATCAAGTCCAGCAGGCATAAGCATACTTATACCCAAAATGCACAGGATAAACCCATCAATCATTAAAACAGGTTGCCACATACATTATCCTACAGGGCAATATTGTCAGCCATACCAGCATCAACCATATGCTGATTAATGCTTCGACCATCTATCAAACATACTGCTGTGGCAATGTCATCTGCCGTATAGGCAACAACATGGCACTCTAGCGTGCGAGAATCCACAAGTTCTCTTAAATATTGCGCGGCCTTTGAAGCATTATACTTAACAGAACTCGTATATATTCCATACAAATATAGGTATGTATCAGCAACATAAAGTTCATTTGGTCCGTACACAATAGCCTCTCCTGAAATAATCACCGGATCATCAAGATATCTTAAACCAAGAGTATCTAATTTTCGGTAGAGTACTTTTTCTGGCAAAGGAGCAATTTCTATTGGTTCAAGTTTTTCAGAAATTTGGTTGATTGACCCCTCAATTTTTTCTTTTTCTAAAGTAATATCTTTTTCTTCAATCTCTTTTTTTAAGGTGTTGGATTGCACATTAGAAGATTGGTCAGCAGGTGCGTTTTTTTGAATATTCCAAACAGCATATTTTTTTCGAGGCAAAACAGGTTCTTCTTTAGCCTTATTTTGTACTTTCTGCTCGTTTTTCTCTGCTATATTTTCTTTTGTTTCAGACATTGAAACTTTTGAAAAAGTGATTGATTTTTTAAAAGCTTGTAACTTGTGGGGAACATCAAGCTTTTGCGCATGACTTAATAAAACCTGTTTTACAAAAGCGATGTCTTCCTTTGGTTCTGTTTGTTCAATTTTTGTAAAGTACCATTTGGGAATATCATAGAAAGAGACTCCTTTGACAAGTGCAGCACCAATCAAAACAGCAATAAT
Source organism: uncultured Pseudomonadota bacterium (assembly GCA_902797315.1). Taxonomy (GTDB): domain Bacteria; phylum Pseudomonadota; class Alphaproteobacteria; order RF32; family CAG-239; genus UBA1254. The sequence goes on from CADBSM010000061.1 coordinate 9,013, forward strand.
AAATAAAATAAAAAGTAAAAAGCGAATCGGATGACGGAAAGGATAGGTCAGTATCAAAAAAAGGCGATGTAAAATTTTTGAAAAACCTTTTATTTTTAAGTCTCTGAATTGGTCAAATTTCATGATTGTGCACTCCCATATTTTGCCTTCAACTCTACGATACGTTCAGGCGAAATTCTTTCAAATAGTGTGTTTCCAACTTCAAACGGCATACCGCCTTTTAAAGCTTTGATTTCAACATTAATATCAAAATTTTTAAGGCTTTCACTGCTTAGTTTTAAGCCAAATGCATCTAGCATTTTTTGAGCTGTTTCAGGCATGACGGGCGCACTTAAAACAGCAAAAACACGTATCAAATTAATACATACATTTAAGATTGCACCGGCACGTTTTTCATCTTGTTTAATCACAACCCAAGGTTCAGCCGCCGTAATATAGTTGTTGCCTTCAACCCAAATAGCTCGAAGTTCATTTAAAGCCTTTCTAAACTCAAGCATATTCATATATTTGAAATAGAGCTTGATATGTTCATCAAGACTTTTAAGTAAATTATTTTCGAGTTCTGTCATAGTGCCGCTTTCAGGAACTTGAGGCCCAAGTTTTGAAGCTGTCATTTTTAAAACCCGTGACACAAAATTACCCAACACACCATTTAAATCTTTATTGACGACACCGGCAAACAAGTCAAACGTAAAACTGGTGTCCGAACTTTCCGGAATATTGCTCATCAAAAAATAGCGCCAATAATCAGGAGCAAATTCAGTAACGGCATCTGCAGCAAAGACGCCTCTATTTTCTGACTTTGAAAACTTCCCGCCTTCATAAGTCAAATAACTACACCCTTTCAAATAGTCAACTTTTTTATAGTTTTCACCTGTTCCAAGCAATGTTGCCGGAAAAGTAATAGCATGATAAGGCACATTGTCTTTACCCATAAACTCAACATAGTAAACATCTTTATCTTCTTGCCACCAATCTTTCCAATTTCGGCTGTCTGGTTTTTCATCAGCCCATTGTTTTGTAATGCCGATATACCCGATTGGTGCATCAAACCAAACATAAAAAACCTTGTCTTCATAACCTTTTTTAGGAACCGGAAATCCCCACTTTAGGTCACGTGTGATACAACGCGGCTCTAAACCCTCTTTAAGCCATTTTAGGGCAATTGAATAGGCAACATCTGGCCAATAAGCCTCTTTTGTTTTGAGCCACTCTCTAAGTTGAGGCTCAATTTTAGGCAAATTTAAAAACAGATGTTTTGATTCACGTACTTCTAAATGAGCAGAACCTGAAATGGCGCTTTTGGGATTAATCAAGTCGGTCGGTTCTAAAACCTTGGTACAATTTTCACATTGATCACCTCTGGCTTTGTCATAACCGCAATAAGGACATGTTCCCGTAATATAGCGATCAGCCAAAAACATTTGGTCATCAATTGAATAAATTTGTTTAATCGTACGTTCTTCAATAAAACCGTTTTTATCCAAAGCCTCAAAAATCTGATAAGTCATTTCTTTATTTTGATCTGAAGATGTTCGACCAAAAAAATCAAAAGACAGGTTAAAGTCCTGATAGGTTTTCAAGTGCCTTTGATGATTCATCAGACAATATTGCGCAACATCCATGCCTTCTTTTAAGGCGCCGACTTCTGAAGTTGTTCCGTGTTCATCTGTACCAACGATATACAGCACCTCATACCCGCTCATTCGCATAAACCGAGCATAAACGTCTGAAGGCAGCAAGCAGCCCACCATGTGCCCCAAGTGAGGAACACCGTTAATATATGGCAATGCAGAAGTCACAAGTATTTTTGGCATTATAAAATTATTCTCCGTTTTAAAGATGAATTGATTTTAGTATATTATGCCATTTTTCACAAACATCAAGCATATTTTAAAAAAACGAAAAAATTTATCACTTTTAATCAGCCCTCTCGGGTTCGAGCCCCAAAACATTGTTGCCAATAAAAAAACCACCACAAGGGTGGTTTTTTTATTGGCGTCAGCGGCGGGACTCGAACCCACTACACACAGTTTAGGAAACTGTTGCTCTATCCTGATGAGCTACGCCGACA
>CADBSM010000062.1 GCA_902797315.1 uncultured Pseudomonadota bacterium
AATTTAAGGACAGATTTGCTGGCTTGCCAAACAGCGGTTTTGACGAGATAACAAGGGCTTGCAGTTGTCAAAAATGCGTTAGAGCAGGGGGCAAACACAACGACCTTGACAATGTAGGCTACACCAACCGCCACCACACCTTTTTTGAAATGCTTGGCAACTTCTCTTTTGGTGATTATTTCAAAGAAGAAGCTATTTATTATGCATGGGAACTTGTTACAAAAGAATTCGGCATTCCTAAAGATAAATTAGCTGTTACGGTTTTTCATACGGATGAAGTTGCCAGAAATTTGTGGAAAAAAATTTCAGGATTGCCTTCTGAAAGAATCATCAATATTGCAACCAAAGATAATTTTTGGCAGATGGGTGATACAGGCCCTTGCGGTTATTGCTCGGAAATTTTTTATGATCATGGTCCTGATGTCTTTGGCGATTTGCCGGGAACAAAAGATGAGGACGGTGACAGATGGATTGAAATTTGGAACTTGGTTTTTGATGAGTTTGAAGATTTACCCTCTGGTGAACGTATCAAGTTAAAAAAATGCTGTATTGACACTGGCATGGGCCTAGAACGCATTACAGCGATTTTGCAAGGTGTTCACTCAAACTATGATATTGATCTGTTTCAAAATTTAATTGCTGATTTGTGCCGTTTAACAGGAACAGATAAAGACAATAAGTCTCTAACATCTTCATATAATGTTATTACAGACCACTTACGTTCAACTGCATTTTTAATTGCAGATGGTGTCTTGCCGTCAAATGAGGGTAGGGGATATGTTTTAAGACGCATCATGCGCAGGGCTATGCGTCATATATATATGCTAGGTGTTCATGAACCAGTGTTGTATAAGCTATTTCCTTCACTTCAAAAAGAAATGGGAGAGGCTTATCCTGAACTTTATCGTCATGAGGCTTTAATCAGAGAAACAATCAAAGCCGAGGAAATTCGTTTTGGTAAAACACTTGCAACGGGCATGAGACTTCTTGATGCCGAAACAGCCGACCTGAAAACAGGCGATATTTTAAGTGGTAAAACAGCTTTCAAGCTTTATGATACTTATGGGTTTCCGCTTGATTTGACTCAAGATGCCTTAAAACTCAAAAATATTCAGGTGAACACTAATGAATTTGAATGTGCTATGGCAGAGCAAAAGGAAAAAGCGCGTCAGAATTGGGCAGGATCGGGCGATGAGGGAACTGAAAAAATTTGGTTTGATTTGCAAGAAAAACTCGGGACTTCTGAATTTTTAGGTTACAAAACGCTCAAAGCTGATTGTTCTGTAACGGCACTCGTTCAAAACGGTCAAATTGTTGATACTGTTAATAAGGGTGAGTTTTATCTTCTTGCCAATCAAACTCCGTTTTATGGCGAATGTGGCGGACAGGTAGGTGATACCGGATTTATTAAAAGTTCGACCTGTGAAATTGAAGTTACGGATACAAAACGCAAACTTGATGGTTTGTTCGTTCATGTCTGCAAAATAATTAACGGTTGTGTTAAAACTTCTGACATTGCCTCATTTGAAGTAGATGTTGAACGCCGCAAAAAAATATGTGCTAATCACTCTGTCACACACTTAGTACACAAAGCTTTACGTATTGTTTTAGGAGATCATGTCACCCAAAAGGGATCGCTTGTTGGTCCTGATCGTATGCGTTTTGATCTTTCACACCCTAAGCAAATCACCTCAGATGAAATTAGAAAAGTTGAGGACATTGTCAATACATCTATCAGACAAAACTACCATGTTAATACCGTCTTAATGAACAAAGAAGATGCTTTTGAAACAGGTGCAATGGCTTTGTTTGGTGAAAAATATGGGGATGAAGTTCGCGTTGTTAAAATGGAAAAGGACGGCAATCTATACTCGCAAGAATTGTGCGGAGGCACCCATGTTTGTGATACTGGAGATATCGGATATTTTAATATAGTTTCAGAATCAGCCGTTGCTGCAGGTATACGCCGTATTGAATGCGTTACAGGATACAGTGCTGAACAATTTGTACAAAACTTAGAAGATAAAATGCACCGAATTTCTGCTGAACTCAAAACAAATGTCAATGATTTAGAAAAACGTATTCTTAATCTCTTAGAAGATAAGAAAAAGTTAGAACAGGATATTTTTGAGCTTAAGAAATCATTTGTTAACAATAAAGCAGCCGATAATGAAGACAAAATAGAACTTGTTCATGGTATTAAATTTGTTGGCAAAATTGTGCCAAATGTTCATCCTAAAGAGCTTAAAGCTTTTATTGATGAAATTAATCAAACCATCAAATCCGGAATCGTTGTATTAGCTTCAGATAAAGATTCTAAAGCTTCTATTGTGGTCGGTGTTACAAAAGATTTAACAGACAAATATAGTGCTGTTGATATGGTTAAAGCTGCTGCGTTAATTGTTGGCGGGACAGGCGGTGGAGGTCGAGATGATATGGCTCAAGCCGGCGGTTCTGATCCATCAAAGCTTGATCAAGCCATTTTAGAAGTTAAAAAGATGATTTAATTTTTAAGCAAACTTCTGAGAAATCAATCTTAGAAGTTTGTTTTTTTGTTTTCTAACAAGTGTGAGAATCGAACAAATCTTTCAAAAACGCTTGTCAAGAAAATTAATTTCAATGTTCTATAAATGTTCTATTGTTTTTTAAAAAAATACCGACTAGTATCAGAACACTTTAAGAAATTATTAACAAAAGCCAATCGGATTAACATAAATAAGAAAATAAGGAACAAAAAATGGCTGAAGAGGCAATAAAAAACGAAGAAACTTCCGCTCAGACAGAATGGGGACAAATATGCAACCAACTTAAAATGGAGTTTGGTGAAACGGCTTTTGACAGTTGGTTAAAACCATTAACCTTAGGGCAATGTTCAAATGGTGTAATGAATATCTGTGTCCCGACAACATTTATGAAAAACTGGGTTTTAACTCATTATTCTGACCGAATCCACAAAATTTGGGAGCATAAAAATCCAAATATTAAAAAAATTAATTTTATTGTTCAAACAGGTAACGCTATCAATAAGTTTCATTCGACCGATTCGTCTTTGTTAAAAAAGATTTCTTCAACACCGACTCCTCAAAATTTGTATGTTCCAAATTTTGGAAATGCTACAAATTACAATGATTACACAACAAAAGAAGGCTTTATGCAGCTTTCAGCACCTCTTAACCCTGCATATACATTTGATTCGTTTGTTGTCGGAAAAACAAATGAGTTTGCTTGTGCGGCTGCTAAAAAAGTTGCTGAATCTCGTCAGGTTTCGTTTAATCCTTTGTTTTTGTATTCAGGTGTAGGGCTCGGAAAAACTCACTTAATGCACGCTATTGCTTGGCATATTAAGCAACAAGATCCTACTCGTAATGTTATTTATTTATCTGCGGAGCAATTCTTATTCAAATTTGTAAAAGCTTTACGCTATAAGGACACGGCAGCCTTCAAAGAACAGTTCCGCACGGTTGATGTTTTAATGGTTGATGATGTCCAATTTATGAGTAACAAAGAATCAACCCAAGAAGAATTTTTCTATACCTTTAATTCCTTGATTGAAGAAGGTCGTCAAATCATCATTTCAGCTGACAAATCGCCTTCTGATTTGGAGGGAATAGAAGCAAGACTTAAATCTCGGTTAAGTGGTGGTTTGGTTGCGGATATTCATCCGACAGATTTTGATTTAAGAATGGGAATTTTGAACTATAAAGCAAAACAAATGGGGATTGAATTACCAGAAAAAGTTGCTGAGTTTTTGGCTCAAAAAATAACTTCTAACATTAGAGAACTTGAGGGATCTTTAAAGCGAATCGTTGCTCACTCGCAGCTGTTATCTAAGAATGAAATTACCCTTGATATGACACAAGACATTTTAAAA
>CADBSM010000063.1 GCA_902797315.1 uncultured Pseudomonadota bacterium
TCGCCACAAAGCAATCAATTCTTTTTTTATAAAACCGTATAGGGTGTTCATTCGAGTGTCCTCTTAAACTTAAAAACACAAGCTAAAGATAAAATCATAAATTGCAAACCTAACACAACAAAAGGTTGCCATAAGTCAGCTAGGCTACTGCCTTTTAAAAACTGGTCACGAACAATCTCTACATAAAATCGTGCCGGAAACATAGAGGCAATGGCTTGAAAAACAGGTGCCATATATTCCACAGGGAAGAAAACGCCAGAAAAAAGTGATGTTGGCATTAAACCAATCAGTGCGGCGTATTGAACAGCAACCTGTTGCTCGTGTGAGATGACTGAAATTAAAAGGCCCAAGGCAAGATAGCCTAAAATAAACAACATTGTGCCCAACAGCAAAACACCAAAGTTTCCTACAAAAGGAACTTTAAACAAAAGCTTTGCTACAGCAAATACAATTAAAAATCCGCCAAAACTTAAAATGGCATAAGGGAACAATTTTCCTATGACTATCTCAGAAGATTTAACTGGGGTTGTGAGCAGCATTTCCATTGAGCCTTGTTCCCATTCGCGACAAATTGTTAATGTTGTTAACATAATTGAAACAAGAGCAATAATAATTGCAGCAATGCCTGGAATCGAAAACCATTGGGAACTGAGCTCCGGATTGAACAAATAACGTGTTTTGATTGATAAAAGAGGATGATCGGTTTGAGCAACGTTTAAAATTTTGGAAATAGCGTGGGTATGAATACTATTTAAATAATTCATGATTGACGAAACAGCAGCATTGTCGGCTCCATCAAGCAAAATTTGAATGTTGCCTGTTCTACCGGCCATGATTTCCTTTTCAAATTGCGGCGGAATCATTAAAAACATTTTAGCTTTTTCTGCAATTAAATAATCTATGCCTTGGCCTGGTGTCTCAACCTCAAATGGTTTGAAGTAGTTTGAAGATCCGAAGGTTTCAATCAATTTTCGAGAACTTTCGGTCTTGTCATGATCCATATAAGCCAAATCGATATATTTGATATTAAATTCAATGGAATAGCCTAAAATAATAACAATTAAAAAAGGAAGAACCAACGCCATCATTAAGGTAAACGGATCTCTGAAAATATGCTTAAATTCCTTTAAGCATACCGCTTTGGTGCGTAAAATTGAAAAAACACTCATCTGTTTTGTCCTTCTACCAAACGAATAAAAACATCTTCTAAAGATGGATTTATTTTTTCAATATCAAAGTCTTTGAGTAAAGAAGAACTATTGGTCAGATTTTCATCTTTGAAAATTGCATGATAATGCTGTCCATATGGCTCTAAAAGCTCAAAATAAGATGTGTCTTGAAATTTATAATTACTATTTTTGGGATTCAAATTATAAAGCTGTTTTGTGAAAGTTTTTGTTTTGAGATTTTGAGGAGAATCAAGGGCAATCAGTTCTCCTGAACGCATTAAGGCAATTCGTCCGCAATTTTCAGCCTCATCCATGTAATGTGTGGTGACAAAAACAGTTTTGCCACGATTTGACAATTCTTTAATGAGTTTCCAAAATCGAAATCTGGCCGCTGGTGCAACGCCGGCTGTTGGCTCATCTAAAAATACAATCATCGGATTGTGAATAAGCGCCACACATAAAGCTATTTCTTGTTTGATGCCTCCAGGGAGATCTTTGACTATAGTTGAAAGATCTTCTTTAAAGTCAATAAAGTCGAGAAGGTTGTTTCTCTGAGTAATGTAATCTTCAGGATCTAAATGCCTTAAAGAGGCAGCAAAATCCATGTTTTCTTCAATCGAAATGCCGTCATAAAGCGTAAATCGTTGGGACATATAGCCCACTTTTTGCTTGATTAAGTTTTCTTTGCCTTTGATAAGCTCGATGTTGTCAATTAAAACTGTTCCTGAAGTAGGATTTAACAGACCACATAAAACGCGAATTGTTGTTGTTTTTCCGGCCCCGTTGGCACCTAAAAAACCAAAAATCTCACCTTTGTTTACATCAAAAGAAACATTTTTAACGGCAAAAAAATCGCCGAATTGAACACATAACTCTTCAACCTTTACAATACACTCGTTCATTGAAGACCTCCGCGTTTTAAGAAAAATTCATCAAAATTTTTAACCCTCTCTTTTTTGAGAAGGTTGCTCGGTTCTCCTTGTGCTAAAACGTGACCGTTTTCCATCAATATGACTTCGCCACAACGTTCGGCTTCGTCCATGTAGGCAGTTGTCATTAAAACCAAAATGCCGTTTTCTACGGATTGGTGTAACATATCCCAAAATTCACGCCGACTGATTGGATCAACGCCGTTTGTTGGTTCGTCAAGCAGTATAACCTGAGGCGATCTTAAAAGAGCACACATTAAACCTAGTTTTTTATACATACCTCCAGAAAGTTTTCCTGCTGGGCGATCTAAAAATTTTTCAAGTCTTGTTAATGTAAGTAGTTCTTGCTTCTTTTTTTCGTAAATTGCTTGATCGATTCCATACAAATCTTTGAAAAATTCTAAATGTTCTTCAATAGATAAATCTGCATATAAGCTTTGTGTTTGAGGCATATACGCAATACTATCTTTGATATCCTTTAAACGCACTTTTTTTGAATCTTTATAATAAAAAACAGTGCCTTGGTTTTGTTTCATGAGTTGTAAGATAATTCTGAACAAAGTTGTTTTTCCTGCCCCCGCAGGACCTATAATGCCGTAAAGTTTTCCAGATTGAAAGCTCATGGAAACATCTTTGAGGGCTTTGACGCCTTTAAAATTTTTTTCAATATGCGATATGTCGATTGAAATTTTACTCATCTATAAGGGTGCTCTCAATGGTCATGCCAGATTTTAAGATGAGTTCTGGATTTTTAAATTTGACTTTTACACCATAAACAAGACGCGTGCGTTCTTCGCGCGTTTGAACATTTTTAGGTGTAAATTCTGCTTCCTCACTGATTTTAATAATCTTGCCTTCAAAATATTTTCCAGGAGCCTCTGGTAATACACCTTGAACCTTTTGACCAATTTTGAGACGATATATTTCATCATGCGGTACATAGAAATAAGCCCAGATATTGTATGGATCTGCTACCGAAAAAAGAGGTGATCCCTGAGTGACAACCTCGCCTTTTTCCCTGAATTTTGTAATAATGATACCATCAATGGGGGTAGTGACTTGACACCACTGAAGTTTTAAATCGTTGTCTTGTTTGTTTCTGGCTAAAACATCATATTGTGCTTGAGAAATGTGTCCCTTTTTGAGCAAGGCGCTTGCACGCGTAAAATCATGATCAATTTGGGTTTGTAGAACTTTATAGCTGTCACAGCTCATCTCTAGTATCAAGTCATTTTCTTTGACCGAATCTCCTTCCTCAATATCAAATCGTACAATATCTGAAGCAAGTTTGGAGGCGACGATGACTTTGGTTGTTTCTAGTGTGCCGGCATAAACAAAAGGTTGTGTTGATTGCCAATATTGCCAAACGCCAAAACAAGATATCGCAATGATGAAAAAAACGGCCAACGGTATTAATTTTTTGAACATTTTTTCTCTCCTGGAAAAGCAGATTAACAGCACTGTCGAAAGAATATAAAAGCAAATTATCTTCAATTGCAAGTGTTTTAAAATAAAAAAGTAAAAAAAGACTTGATTTTTAAAATTTTTCAGGCTAAATGAGAAAACGAATCAGTAATGGTGCTGATTTGTAACAATAATACACACGCAAGATAAGGCGGATATCTTTTTGATGAAAAGCTCGTATTCGCTCCGGTGCTTTAAGTTTTTTTAAGGCCAATAGCTTGCGGAGGTTTAACCGGAAAAGAAAAGGAATTTTTAAATATGTCACTTCCGACTTTTACATTGCGCGGGCTTGTTGAGGCAGGCGCACACTTTGGTCACCACGCTCGTCGCTGGAACCCTAAAATGGCTTCTTACATCTATGGTAAGAAAGATAACATCCACATCATTGATTTGCAAAAAACGTATCCAATGCTTTATAATGCATTGAATGCTGCTCGTGAAGTTGCTGCAAACGGCGGTAAAATTTTGTTTGTTGCAACAAAAAAACAAGCTCAAGATGTGGTTAAAGAAAATGCCCTTCGCTGTGGACAATATTATGTTAACTATCGTTGGTTGGGCGGTATGTTGACAAACTGGAAAACAGTGCACAAATCAATTACGCGTCTCGTTAAATTAAACGATATGTTCGAAAAAGGTGAAACTGAGGGCTATACTAAAAAAGAAATTTTGAACTTGAAAAAAGAACAAGAAAAATTAGCTCTGTCCTTAAATGGTATCATGAATATGGGCGGTCAGCCGGATATGCTTTTTGTTATTGATACACCGAAGGAAGCTTTGGCTATTAAAGAAGCTAAAAAACTTGGTATTCCTGTTATCGGTATCGTTGATACAAACGCTGATCCGACAGAAGTTGATTATCCTGTTCCAGGCAACGATGATGCTATTCGCGCAATTACACTTTATTGCGAGTTGATGTCTGCTGCTATCGTTGACGGTATGGCTTCAGAAATAGCTGCTCAAGGAGTTAAAGTCGAACCAGCATCTGAAGATGAAGGTGCTGAAGTTAAGGCTCCTAAAAAAAGAGCCGCCAAAAAAGCTAAAGTTGAAGAAGCAGAAGCAGAATAATTAATCAAAAGGGCGGTGGAGTTCTGCCGCCCTCTGTTCAAAATTCTATTTTTTATAAGGAAAAATCAAATGGCAGAAATTACAGCCGCTAAGGTTAAAGAATTGAGAGAAACAACCGGCGCCGGTATGCTTGATTGCAAGAAGGCTTTGGTTGAAGCAAACGGAGATATGGATCAAGCTGTGGATTGGCTTCGTAAAAAAGGTTTAGCAACAGCTGCTAAAAAAGCAAGCCGCATTGCAGCTGAAGGTTTGGTCTCGGTGCTTGTTGAAGGTAACAAAGCTTCTGTTGTCGAAGTTAATTCAGAAACAGATTTTGTTGCTAAAAACGATATTTTCCAAGAATATGTTCAAGATGCTGCAAAAGTTGCCCTCCTTTCGGATGGTGATGTCGAAAAAATGAAAGAGTTCGGCTGTCCGAAATGCGGTAAAACTTTTGGTGAACGTTTGACGGATATGATTGCAAAAATCGGTGAAAATATGAATTTGAGACGTGCCGCAGTTTTGTCTGTTGAGAATGGGGTTGTTGCATCATATATTCACAGCGCTTTGAAGCCGAATTTAGGTAAAATCGGCGTTTTGGTTGCTTTAGAATCAAATGCCGACAAGGCAAAGTTGAATGATTTAGGTAAACATATTGCTATGCATATTGCAGCAACAGCACCTCTGTTTTTGGATATTGCACATGTTGATCCTCAGGCCGTTGAACATGAAAGAGGTATCTTTGCTGAACAGGCAAGAGCTTCTGGAAAACCTGAAAACATTGTTGAAAAAATGGTTGAAGGCCGTATCCGTAAGTATTATGAAGAAGTTGTTTTAGAAGAACAAGCTTACATTATGGATCCGGATAAAAAAGTGAAAGATGTTATTGCTGAAGCTGCAAAAGAGCTTGGCACAGACATTAAATTGGCTTCTTATATTCGCTTCAAATTAGGCGAAGGTTTGCAGAAAAAAGAAGAAGATTTTGCTGCAGAAGTTGCCGCACAACTCCAAAAATAATAAAGATACATCTATCTTTCTTTTGAAGCCCTATGAAACATTTTTGTGTCATAGGGCTTTTATCTATTTTAATTAAGGAGTGTTTTACAACAAAAAACCCGCTCTAAGCTAAGAGAGCGGGGGTTGTTAAACTTTTTTTTGCCGATGACTTTTCAGGCAATACTTCAGAGGGCGATGAGCTGTCCGTCGTAACGGTGCCAAATTTGGTCCCCTGATTTGCTTTCATCGGCGCCGGCGGGATCACTTTTTCTCACTGAGAAGCTGGGGTGTCCCTAAAATCGGGGGTGAATTAATAGTAGTCATTTTAAGTTAATTTTTGTAACTGCCCTGTCATTGAGGGACTTTCGGCTGCCTAAAAGGATGATTTTGAAGAAATGTTTTAAACCGCTAGCTTTGTTCAATACAAACTTCAATCACAACCGGCAAGGCTCGCCAAGGTGCACGTTAGGTGGGTGCAAAAGGACGCGTCTTTTTCATGGCGGAGGATTTTAAGTGAGCAGTAAATTCTTTTCTAATCATCAATAGCTAGAAGACAGCTCTTCGGTGCATATTTTGCTTGTCCATAATTTATCTTTAATTGGTTTATGCCATCCTTATACATTTTAAAAAATGCATTGTCAAGACAAAAAATAAAAAAACGGCACTTTTTTGTATATTTTTTTTGTAACACGTTGAAAAATATACATTTTATTTGTGCAAAAACTATGGTATTTGGACGGTGTGAAGCATATTTGTTGTCAATTTTTGCCCTAAAGGATAGCCAGCTGTTGTAATGATGTAATCTCCTTTTGTGCCGTAATTTAATGAGTTAACAGCTTTTAAGGCAATTTCTTCTACCATTTCAAAACTTTCAAAAATTTTTTCGTCCACAAAGGCATGAACTCCCCAGACGATTCCCATGCGATTGGCGACATAATGATTCGGGGTGATAGCAACAATCGGCAAATTTGGCCTTTCCTTTGACATGGAAAATGTTGTAAAGCCTGAAACAGTAAAGGTTACAATGGCTGCAACATGAGGCAGAACTTCAGAGAGTTCTTTTGCCGCATAGGTAATGCCTTGAGATTGTGTGCAGCAAGCGTGCATTTCATTGAGAAAAGTTGCTTCAACAAAATTTGCGTCATGTTCAACTTCTTCAATGATGCGGTGCATCATATCGACAGCTTCGATAGGATATTTACCAACAGCAGTTTCAGCAGAAAGCATAACGGTATCTGCCATGTCATATACAGCTGTGGCAACGTCAGAAACTTCAGCGCGTGTGGGCGAGGGGCTTTCAATCATCGATTCTAGCATCTGAGTGGCAACGATGACGGGTTTGGCTTGCTTGCGACAAGCACTAATAATCTTCTTTTGTATGGTAGGGACTGTTTGAAGAGGACATTCGACACCCAAATCACCGCGTGCAACCATCACTGCATCGGATAAAGCAATAATGTCGTCAAGCTCTTCTATAGCACTTGGTTTTTCAAGCTTTGAAATAATTAAAGCTCTATCTTTGATGATTTCTTTTGCATCTTTGACATCTTGTGCTTTTTGCACAAAAGAAAGACTGATCCAATCAACACCTAAGCTAAGAGCAAAATCGAGATCTTCTTTGTCTTTTGCTGTTAAAGCTGAAATATTAAGCGTAATGTTTGGTAAATTGACCCCTTTGTGGTCAGATAAGACACCGCCGATAAGAACCTTCGTTTCGATATGCGTTTTGTCTTTAGATAAAACTTCTAAAACAATATTACCATCATTTAAAAGCAATTTATCGCCTGTTTGAACGGCTTCAAAAATTTCAGGGTGGGGTAAATTAACGCGTTTTTCATTGCCGGCAGTTGGACTTAAATCAAACATAAAAGTTTGTCCGGCTTGAAGTGTGATATTGCCGTTTTCAAAATGACCGACTCGAAGCTTGGGTCCTTGAAGATCTGCAACAATCGTAATGTGTCTGTTCTTTTGTTTTGAAAGCTCGCGTACAATTTCATAACGGGTTTTGTGTTCAGCGTGCGTGCCGTGTGAAAAGTTAAAGCGAAAAGCATCAGCACCGGCATCTATCAAACGGCTTAAAACATCTTTTGAAGCTGTTGCAGGACCAATTGTTGCTAAAATCTTTGTGCTTGTGTTGTAAGGCATTTTTTCCCCTTTTCTTAAATTTTTTTTTGAATATATATAATCAAAAATATGACTTGTAAAACGCATTTTTTTTTGTTAGCTTGCATTTTATCTTAAAATGTTTAACTAATAATTTATGGAGAAAAAAATGGCAGAAGTTGGTGGAATTGCTAGTGACAGATTGCGCTCTCTGATTGAACGAATCGAAAAATTGGAAGAAGATAAAAAAGAAATTTCAACAGATATTAGAGAAGTTTTTGCTGAAGCTAAAAGTGCAGGTTTTGATGTTAAGATTATGCGTGCAATCTTAAAACTTCGCAAAATGGATGCAGCAGATCGAGATGAACAAGAATTTTTAATAGATACCTATCGAAAAGCTTTAGATATGTAATTAAAAAAAACAAACAGTCAAGCAATCAATTTGGCTGTTTGTTTTTTTATGCCTAAAAATCTTTTCTGTTATGTTCTAAAACAAATTTTATCCTCCTGAGCTTCAATATTGACAGTCATGTTATCTTGAATTTTGCCTTCTAGAATAAGTTTTGCTAAAGGGTTTTCAATCTCTTGCTCAATAACGCGTTTCAGAGGTCTTGCCCCGAACTCTTCATCGTAACCGAGTGTTGAAAGCAATTCTTTGGCATTGTCATCTATTTTGAGCTTGATATGGCGTGTTTCAAGTCTTTTTTGCAGTTTTGACAATTGTATAGAAACAATTTGCTTGATTTGTTCTTTTCCTAAAGGTTTGAACACTAAAACCTCATCTAGCCGGTTAATGAATTCTGGTCTGAAAAATGATTTTAGCATTTGCCGAACATCTTTAATGTTTTCTCCTGTGCCTAAGTTTGAGGTCATGATTAAAAAGGTGTTTTTAAAATCGACAGTTCGACCTTGTCCATCTGTTAAACGACCATCATCTAACACCTGAAGCAATATGTTGAAAACATCAGGGTGGGCTTTTTCAACCTCGTCAAACAAAATGACCTGATAAGGACGGCGACGGACAGCCTCAGTTAAAATGCCACCCTCATCATATCCTACATATCCCGGAGGCGCACCAATCAAACGAGCAACAGCGTGTTTTTCCATGTATTCAGACATATCAATGCGCAAAATAGCATTCTCTTCATCAAATAAAAATTCTGCTAAGGCTTTTGCTAGTTCTGTTTTTCCGACTCCAGTCGGTCCTAAAAATAAAAATGAACCAATTGGTTTGTTGGGATCAGATAATCCAGAACGTGAACGACGAACGGCATCAGATATGGCAATAATAGCTTCATCTTGACCAACAACGCGTTTGGTTAAAACTTTTTCCATTTCAAGAAGTTTTTCTTTTTCGCCGGCCATTAATTTATCAATTGGAATACCTGTCCATTTTGAAACCACTTCGGCAATAGTATCTGGTGTTACGGTTTCAAAATCAGTTTGAGAGGTGTTGTTAGCTGTCAGTTCTGCGATGCGTTTTTCAAGATCTGGAATTTCTTTATATTGCAATTCTCCAGCTTTTTCATATTGACCATTTCTCAAAGCTTTTTCGGTTTCAATGCGCGCTTGATCAAGCAAAGTTCGCAGTTTTGCTGTTTCTTGTAAGCTGTTTTTATGTGCGTTCCATTTTTTGTTTTCTATTTCAGATTTTGATTGAAGCAAAGAAATTTCACTTTCTATTTTTTTGAATCTTTCTTGTGAAGCAGAATCGGTCTCTTTTTTTAACGCTTCCCTTTCAATTTTGAGTTGAATCAAATGTCTGTCCAACTCATCTAGGGTTTCGGGTTTGGAGTCAATGGCCATTTTAAGGCGAGAGGATGCTTCGTCAACCAAATCAATCGCTTTGTCGGGCAAGAATCTATCCGTGATGTAACGATTTGATAAAACCGCTGCCGCAACAAGGGCAGCATCTGAAATACGTACACCATGGTGTAGTTCGTATTTTTCCTTTAAACCGCGTAAAATAGAAATTGTTTCTTCCAATTTGGGTTCACCGACATAAACCGGTTGAAAACGTCTGGCGAAGGCGGCGTCTTTTTCAATATATTTTTGATACTCTTTGAGTGTTGTTGCTCCAATACAATGTAATTCACCTCGAGCAAGCGCCGGTTTAAGTAGATTAGAGGCATCCATCGAACCTTCGCTTGCACCGGCACCGACAACAGTGTGCATTTCATCAATAAAAAGTATAATCTGAGCGTTTGAAGCTTGAACTTCTTCTAAAACCGCTTTTAAACGTTCCTCAAATTCACCTCTGTATTTTGCACCTGCAATCAATGCGCCCATATCAAGAACCATTAATCGCTTGTTCAAAAGGCTTTCAGGAACATCGCCGTTAACAATTCTTAATGCTAAGCCTTCAACAATTGCTGTTTTGCCGACACCTGGCTCGCCGATTAATACAGGGTTGTTTTTGGTGCGTCTTGAAAGAACTTGTATTGTATGTCTTATCTCTTCATCACGACCAATGACGGGATCAAGCTTTCCTTCTCGTGCTCGGGCTGTTAAATCGGTGGCGAATTTTTTTAAGGCATCCATTGTATCTTCAGAAGACTTTGAATTAGCTGTGCGACCTTGACGCATGTCGTTGATTGCTTGATTTAACTTTTTTAAATCTACGCCATAGGATTTTATGCTTAAAAGAGCTTGTAAAAGACGTTCAACTGGAACAAAACTGTCACCGGCCTTTGTTGATATTTGTTCTGCTAAATCCAAAGCTTTGAAAAAGTTTTGCGAGGCTGAGACCTGAACGCTTGTTCCCTCCACTTTCGGTAATTTTTCAAGGTCTTGAGCAACACTTGAGCGAACATAATCAACGTCTGCACCAGATGATTGAAGAAGCGAACTTGCTAATCCTTGCTTGTCGTCAAGAATAACTTTTAACAAGTGTTCGGGACCGATGAATTGGTGTGACATTTTTGATGCTAAATGTTGTGCGTTTTGAATAAATCCTTGCGATCTGTCTGTTAGTTTTTCCATATTCATTTTATTTACCTTCCTTATACCTCTCATATAGGATTTTAAAACTTCAAGCGCAAGAGTTTGAAACAATACGTCATAAAGCGTTATTTATAAAATAAAAAAAAGCATTGCTATTGAGATTTCTTTCAAATATAAACATTTTAGGAGAATGTAATGCAAAAGTTTATTCGTTTTTTATTGCGCGTGATGCTGCATATCTTGAAAGTTCGGGTCTCATTTGAAGTTGATCCTCAAGATTTACCTAAAAAAGCTATTTATATTTCCAATCACGTCTCGTGGCTTGATCCTATTATCTTATTTGCATATTTACCAAATAATCCCTTCTTTTTGCTTCATCCAAAACTCTATCGTAATAAATGGATTAAGTTCTTTTTAGGACATGCGCCTAAAACAGAGTTTAACTATATGGATCCGGCTAATATTAAAAAAGTTATTCAAGTGGTTAATCACAATAGATGTTGCGTTATGTTTCCCGAAGGCATGATGACCGACAACGGAGACATGATGAAAATTTATGAGGCTCCTGTTATTGTGGCTGATCGTACAAACGCTCCTTTTGTGCCTATTTGGATTAGTGGGGCAGAGTTTAGCCCGTTTTCAGATACGACAGGCTACGTGCCACATCGCCCCTTGCCGAAAATTAGAGTAAAAGTCAGTAAACCTCAATCGATTTTAATTCAAGAAAACTTGAAAAAAGACCGTGATTATTTGAAAAGTTTGACCTATAATTTATTGAATAATCTTCGTTTTGAAGCTCGGTTTAGAAACAATGTCGGCTTATTCAAAAAATTGGTGCGTGCTTCCAAAGTTTATGGCAAAAATGGTGTCTTTGAACGACGTCAAATTCTAGATGATATGAAACGTCAGCCACAAACCTATATGGATATTATTATCAAAAGTCATTTACTTGGTGCAAAATTTTCAGAATTTACAAAAAACAAGGAAAATGTTGCCGTCATCTTACCTAATTCTGTTGAAAATGTTTTAACTTTCTTCGCCTTGTCTGCTTATAACAGGACACCTGTGATGCTTAATTTTTCACTTGGTTCAAGTGTTGTTCAAGCTATGTGTCGTACAGCAGAAGTTCAAAACATTATTACTTCTAGGGCTTTTATTCAAAAAGCTAAAATTGAAACAACGATCGAATCGCTTGAAAAGGACGGTCTGAAGGTTTCATACCTTGAAGATATTGTTTTAAAGGTTAAATGGTTTGAAAAAATAAGGGCTTTTTTGGCTTATAAAATTAAGTATGTCCCTGTCAATCAAAACCCCAATGATCCGGCGGTTATCCTTTTTACATCAGGTTCTGAAGGCTCACCCAAAGCTGTTGTTTTATCTCATGCCAATATTTTCTCAAACGTTGTGCAGACAAGTTGTGAGGCTCAGCTTCATATGCAGGATTTGCTTTTTAACTGTTTGCCGATGTTTCATAGTTTTGGTCTGACAATCGGAACTTTATTTCCGCTTTTGACAGGTGCAAAACTCTTTCTTTTTCCTTCGCCTTTACAATATCGTACGATTACAGAGCTTCTTTATGAATTAAAGGCGACAATGATGATTGCTACAGATACTTTTTATAAGGTCTATGCACGGCTCTCACATCCCTATGATTTTAGAAAAATAAGACTTTGTATTGCTGGTGCTGAAGGAGTGAAAGAAGAAACACGTAATTTAATGTCAGAACGTTTAGGTGTGATGCTTCTTGAAGGTTATGGTACGACAGAGTGCTCGCCTCTTTTGACGATTAATACGCTTTTGTTCAACAAATATGGAACTCTTGGGAAAATTGTTCCGGGTATTGAATATCGTCTTGATGATGTTGAGGGGATAGAAAAAGGAAAAGAACTTGTTGTTAAAGGGCCCAACATTATGCTTGGTTATATCTATCCGGACAATCCAGGTGTGTTGGTTCCTGTAAAAGACGGCTGGTATCATACGGGAGACGTTGTTGAAGTTGATGCTTTAGGTTTTGTTAAACTTCTTGATAGAGCTAAACGTTTTGCTAAAATTGGTGGTGAGATGATTTCTTTAACAGCAGTTGAAAATTATGCCAAAGAAATTTATCATCACGAAGATTTTAAATGCGTAGCTGTCGCTGTTCCTCATGCTAAAAAAGGTGAACAAGTTGTGCTGATTTCAAATTGTGAAAGCGCTTCCAGAAAAGATTTTGTTGAGTTTTGCCAAATGAAAGGTTTGTCAGAACTTTATGCGCCATCTATGTTTCTTTTGAGAGAAGATTTTCCGGTTTTTGCAACGGGAAAGGCAGATAAAGTGTCTTTGAAAAAGTGGGCGCTTGAGCAAATTAAAGAATAAAGATATAAATTTTAAAAAGTTGCCAAAATTTTCAAAATATTGCTTGACAAAGTTCTCTTTTTCGGCTAAATTTAAGATATAAAAAAATTAAAAAGAAATTATTAACCCAAAAACAAAAAAAAAGATGAAAAATTTTAAAAATCTTGAAGCAAAGGGCCGGCAGCTTGTCTCTGTTGTTCGCGTTCGTCCCTTACCCTGGTGGTCTGGTTCAAGAAAGCTGGATTTTACGGATTACAAAAGTCCCCGCATCTGGGCCATTATCCCTGGGTGGCAAGA
>CADBSM010000064.1 GCA_902797315.1 uncultured Pseudomonadota bacterium
GCTATAATAATGATTTAGTTAAGTCTGGAAAAGTTATTAAACAGGCATTTGAGCACAACAATCCGGCAATTTTACAACATTTTGCAATTAATAGTCGAAGAGATAAATTTAAGGACAAACGTGTTCGACGAGCTCTGGATTTAGCTTTTAATTTTGAATGGGCAAACGATAAGCTTTTTTATGGTGCTTATAAGAGACTTTACAGCTATTTTACAAACACTGGCATGGAAGCGACAGGTTTGCCCACAGGCAAAGAAAAACAAATACTTGAACAGTATAAAGATAAATTAGATCCCGATATCTTTACAAAACCATTTGAACTTGCCGACAATTCGACGCCTCAAAAAATGCGCCGCAACCTTGTTCAAGCCGTTGAACTTCTTCAAGAAGCTGGTTATGATTTTCGACACGGAAAGATGACAAATTTACGAACAGGAGAGGCCTTAAAAATAGAAATTTTAAGCAATTCAGCCAACGGCTCAACTTTTACACGTGTGATGCTACCCTTTATCGAAAACTTAAAAAAAATAGGTATAGAAGCAACTTTTAGAAATATTGAAGTTAATATTTTTAAAAACAGAATTGACCATTTTGATTACGATATTGCCATTATGTCTTATCGCGTTAGCGCCATGCCAGGCAGCGAATTGCGTGAATTTTATTCAAGTAAAACAGCACATACCAAAGGCAGTTACAACATTATGGGTATTGAAAACCCTGTCGTTGATGAGTTGATTGAAAAAATTATATCTGCTAACAACAGAAGTGACTATGAGGCGTATGTTAAAGCATTGGATAGAGTTCTTCTCAATCAATATTACCTCATTTTTCAATGGTATTCTCCATATATCAGAGTGGGCTATCAAAACAAATTTGAGATTCCAAAAAGCGATGAAAAAATCGGTTATCAGCCCTTTTCATGGTGGATAAAGGAAAAAGGAGAATAAAAATGCGTACTTATATCATTAAACGATTGTTGCTGATCCCCTTAACATTACTAGGTATTTTGAGTGTTAATTTTGCAATTATCCAGTTTGCTCCGGGTGGTCCTGTTGAATATATTTTAGCAAAATACCAAGGTATGAACATTGATTCAAAAGCCCAATTTACAGCAACATCTCAAGTTCAAAGCACATCTTCAAGTACAAATTACCAAGGTGCACAAGGTGTTCCGGAAGATTTGATAGAAGAACTTAACAAGCAATTTGGTTTTGATAAACCATGGTATCAACGTTTTTACAAAATGATCAAAGACTATGCAAAATTTGATTTTGGCCAAAGTTATTATCAAGATAAAACTGTTTTAGAGCTAATTAAAGAGCGCATGCCTGTATCTGTTTCTTTAGGGCTTTGGTCAACGTTAATTATTTATTTAATATCCATACCTCTCGGCATCAAAAAAGCGCTTAAAGACGGAAGTAAATTTGATACAACAACAACGGTTGTCATTATTATTGGTTCGGCCATTCCTGTGTTTTTATTTGCTGTTTTTTTAATTGTGTTTTTTGCAGGTGGCACATATTTTCAGTGGTTTCCTTTAAGGGGTTTAACTTCGGATAATTTTGAATCATTAAGCTTGCTGGGCAAAATTAAAGATTATTTCTGGCACATCACTTTGCCAGTATTTGCAATTGTCATCGGGGGCTTTGCAAGTTTAACGATGCTTACAAAAAATTCTTTTTTAGACGAGATGAGTAAGCAATATGTTTTAACGGCACGTGCTAAAGGTTTAAGTGAACACAGTATTTTATATAAGCATATTTTCAGAAATGCCATGCTGATTATTATTGCAGGATTTCCCGCTTTATTAATCAAAATGCTGTTCACTGGTTCGGTTTTAATTGAAGTGATTTTTTCGCTAAACGGTTTGGGCTTGTTGGGCTACGAAGCTATTATGACACGCGATTATCCTGTGATTTTCGGCTCACTATATGTTTTTGCTCTTTTAGGGCTTGTTTTAAAACTTATTAGTGATTTAACATACAGCCTTGTTGATCCACGCATTAATTTTGATAAAATCTAAGATATTCCGTTAAGATTAAACAAATTAGCCGCCGATTTGTTCTGGAAGCGTTTCTTCATTGGCTAAATTACCAAACTGAGCATATTGCCCATTCCAAAAAAGCTTCACTGTTCCCACAGGGCCGTGCCGTTGTTTGCCAATGATAACCTCGGCCAAATTTGTTGTTTCACGATCTCTTTTTTGCCAATCGGCAATTCTTTGTTGAAAATGTTCGGCTGTTTCGTTTTGTTTTTGTTTCGGTTCTTCGTTTTTGATGTAATAATTTTCTCTAAACACAAACATAACGATATCAGCATCTTGCTCGATAGAACCAGATTCTCTTAAATCAGACATTAAAGGTCTTTTATCCTCTCTTGATTCTACGCCACGGTTGAGTTGTGAAAGGGCAATAACAGGCACATTTAATTCTTTTGCTAAGATTTTAAGCCCCCGTGAAATTTCAGACAATTCCTGAACACGGTTTGCCTCACCTCTTTTAGAAGAACCAGAGATGAGCTGAATATAGTCAATCACAATCAATCCTAAACCTTTAGTTCGTTTCAAACGTCTGGCTCGCGTGCGGATTGCATTAATTGTTAAACCCGGCGAATCATCAATATAAAGAGGAATATTTTCAAGTTCCCTGACAGCCGCTGCAATACGCGTAAATTCAGCATTATTCAATTCACCTGTCCGCATATTTTGCGAAGGTGTTTGTGTCACCGTTGACAAGATACGCGAAGCCAACTCATCAGAGCTCATTTCGAGCGAAAAGAAAGCAACTCCTTTATCTTTTTTATCAATATTTTTTTCTCTGCTCATAAAGTCTGCAACGTTATAAGCAATATTTGTTGCAAGGGCGGTTTTGCCCATAGCTGGTCGTCCAGCAATGATGATAAGATTAGATTTTGTTAAACCACCTAAGCGTCTGTCCAAACGATCAAGACCGGTCGGCAAACCTGAGAGTTTGTCTTCTCGTTGAAAAGCTTTTTCAATATAGCCTAATGATGAGCTCAAAGCCATTGAAAAATCAATAAAATCACCCTGAACATCGCCCTGATCTGCCAAAGCAAACAGCTGCTGTTCAGCCATCTCGATTTGTTCTGAAGCTTGCAAATCTGCTGTCTCCGTTAAAGCATGATTTACAATTTCATAACCGGTGTTCACAAGCTCACGCCTCAAATACTTGTCATAGATAAATTGACCATAATATTCAACATTTGTCAGGGGAGAAGCGCTGTCTGAAAGTTTAATAAGATAACTCATTCCGCCAACATCGTTTAGGGTGCCCTGCTGTTCAAAATAGTTTTTAAGCGTAATCACATCAGCGGCTCTATCTTGAGATATGATCGTTGAAAGAACTTCAAAAATTTTTGCACAAACCGGATCGGCAAAATGTTTCGGTTTTAAAAACTCCGAAACTTTTTCAAAAGCTTTATTGTTGGCAAGAATGGCACCGATTAGGGCTTGTTCTGCTTCAATGTTTTTAGGCAATTTTTCAAAATCAGGTTTTTCCATTTTTCACACCACCGAATCTTTGGCACAAGTTTTAAGACTTGCTGTATTAGTGCAACAATTTTAAAAAAAAGGCATTTAAAAAAATAAACTTTTGTGGATAATGGGGATAAGATTTTATGTCACTGAAAGTTTGTAAAAATCTAAAAAATTTTATAAAGATTATTTTAATAAATTGCGTTTATGCTAGGCTAAAAAGGTTGTTTTTTTAGGAAAAGGACATGAAACATATCAAATCATCATGGCTTGCCATTTTGTGCATGAGCACAACTGCTTGTATGTTTTTTAAACAAGAGACAAATGAGCCTGTTGTGCACCACCTTAAAGCTTATCAGCACGACCAAATTGTGCTTGAAAATCTCTACACAAGAGAGATAGCTTATTGCAAAAAAACAGCTGAGTTTTCAGCAGAAGCATGTGCTTCAGAGCTTGAGAAAAAAGGTTTTGTAAAATTAACCGACATTCCAAAAGTCACAGCCGCAGATGATTTTTTAGGCACAGGAGCCTATCCGACACGTCGGTGGCGTGAAAATGATAAAGTTCCGAGGTGGTAGAACAAGATGCAAGCAAGGATAAACACTATCGCATTCAGCGGTCTTGATGTCTTAGATGTTGATTTGCAAATACAAATCACATCTGGTCTACCTTGCTTTACAATTGTTGGGTTGCCCGACAAAACAATTGCTGAAAGCAAAGAGCGTGTACGCGCTGCATTTGAAGCCATTGGCATATCTTTTCCTGCTAAAAGAATTACCATCAATTTAGCGCCGGCAGATTTACTAAAAGAGGGTTCACATTTTGACCTTGCCATTGCCTGCGGTTTACTGTGCGCCATGCAAATTTTGCCTCAGGAAGAGTTTTTAAGCTATATTGTTTTAGGTGAGCTCGGTCTTGATGGCTCGTTAATGCCGGTCAATGGTGTTTTACCAGTTGCTCTAAAAGCAAGCCGCGAACAAAAAGGATTAATATGTCCATCACAACAAGGAAGTGAGGCCGTATGGGGCGGGCTTCAAAACATTGTTGCTGCACCGAATTTGCTGGCTTTAATCAACCATTTTAAAGGCATCCAAGCATTAAAAACACCTATCGCTAAACAGCAAAAAATGCAAAAAAACAAACTGGATTTATCTGATATTAAAGGACAAGAAAGCGCCAAACGCGCGCTTGAAATTGCAGCAGCAGGGTCACATAATATGCTGATGATTGGACCTCCTGGTTCCGGAAAATCGATGTTAGCCGCTAGATTAACCTCTATTTTACCACCTTTAACAGCCAGTGAGGCTTTAGAAACATGCATTATTCACTCTATCGCCGGTTTGTTAAAAGATGGTGAGCTTAATTTTAACAGGCCCTATCGAGACCCACACCACAGCGCATCAACCCCTGCCCTCGTCGGCGGAGGAAAAAAAGCAAAACCAGGCGAAATTTCACTTGCACACAACGGTGTCTTATTTTTAGATGAGCTACCAGAATTTAATAGAGCTGCTCTTGAGGCACTGCGTCAACCGCTTGAAAACGGAAAAATTTCTGTTTCACGTGCAGAATATCACCATACATATCCTGCACGTTTTCAGCTTATAGCCGCAATGAACC
>CADBSM010000065.1 GCA_902797315.1 uncultured Pseudomonadota bacterium
ATACGCACAAAACAAATCAAAGTCGACGGCAAGCGTTGCGAAGCATCAACACGATTGTCGGCAGGGCAAGAATTGAGGATTCCGCCTCTTGACAATCAAAAAGCTCCACTCCAAGACCATTTTGTGTCAAAGGCTGACAGTGCTTTAATGAAGTCTCTTGTCGTTTATAAAGATGATAATATCATTGTTTTAAATAAACCATCTGGTATGGCTGTACAAGGCGGAACAAATCAAACGAGGCATGTTGATGGGCTTTTAGATTCTTTAAAATTTGAAAAAGAAGAAAAGCCAAGATTAACGCATCGAATAGATAAAGATACTTCAGGTCTTTTGGTTTTAGCACGAAACAGAAAATATGCTCTTGCTTTAACAAAAGCTTTTAAAGAGCATCAAATCAAAAAAACATATTTAGCTCTATGTTCAGGTGCGCCCAAAAATAATCAAGGGCAAATCAAGGCAAATTTAGATAAAATCGGTGATAAAATGGCTGTGTGCCAAGATGGACAAAAAGCTGTGACTAATTATGAGTTGGTTGATGATGTTGCAAACAAGTTTTCGCTGATTAAAGCTGAACCATTAACGGGTAGGACACATCAAATTAGAGTGCATCTTTCATATATCGGGGCGCCTATTTTAGGTGATCGAAAATATGCGCCGAAAGATGTCTATAAGCCTTCAGAAATCAGTTCAAAGTTGTATTTACATGCATGGCAAATAGATTTATCATCTGTTATGTCAAAAAAACTTGTTGTCAAGGCACCGATTCCGAATTATTTTAAAAAGGCAATTGATTTTTTAGGTTTCAATTTTAAGGAGAAATAAAAAAAAATGTTTAAGGTATTGAAATGGATTTGTACTATCATTTCCTTTGTGATTTTTGCAAGCATTATCGGACTTGTGATTTTTATCCAAAATTTTGATTTAAATACTTATAAACAACGTATTGAAAAAATTGTTTATGAACAAACAGGACGTGTACTATCACTCAATGGTGATGCCGGTTTGAAACTTTCTCTTGTTCCAACAATTGAGGTAAATGATGTCACCTTATCCAATGCCAAATGGGCAGACAAGACACCGATGGTTAAAGTAAAAAAAGCAGATGTGTCTCTGGGTTTGATACCTTTACTTAAAAAAGATATTGAAATTGAAGAAATCAATTTAATTGAGCCAGTTGTTAATCTCGCAGTCAATGCTCAAGGGGAAGGTAACTGGGTGTTTGAAAAACCGTTGACCGAAGAAGAAAAAACAAAATCAGAGAAACTCTCACAATCAGAAGAAAACAAAAGTGAACCTAAAGTTGAAAATGCTGCGGCTGCGCCTTTGGCCTTTGGGATTGTTGCTAAAAAGCTATATATTGAAAAAGGTGTCATCAATTATGCTGATTTAAAATCAAAATCCCAAATGAAAGTTGATATTAAAAGCTTAGAGCTCGATTCTGAGAACATGGATTCTGAAATTAATTTGAAATATGATGTTGTTTATAATGGGACAGAAGTGAAGGGGAGCGCTGTTGCTGATTCAATTAACACACTTTTGAAAAATGATCCTTATCATGTTAATATTTCTACAAAAGCATATGGAGCAACAGTTAAGGCTCAGGCACTCCTTTCAGATTTGATGGGTGGTAATATCAAATATGACGCAAGTCTCAATGCTCAAAATCCAGCCGGTAATTTTGATTTGCCCAAGACAGACCTGATTGCTAAAGTTGCGGGAGATTTGAAAATTGTGAATGCAACAGTTGAAAAACTCGACATGGGCGGCAATGTTTTAAATGGCAAAGTTAAAGTAGATATTTCTGCCAAAAAACCTTCTATTACAGGAAGTATTGCCAGTAAAGTCTTTAATGTTATGCTTTTAAAAGCTCCAGAAAAAACAGCTTTTGTTTCAGTCGTTTCACCGGTTTATGCGGCATCTTTCGTGCCCAATGAAAAACTTGATTTATCAGCTTTAGACAGTGTCAATGCAAACATCAAGTTTAATATCGGTCAGCTTATCTTAAATGAGGACATTGATTTAACGGATTTAACAGGTACACTAGCTCTTCAAAATGGTGTGCTTAATGTTAAACCTTTAAGTTTTAAGGCCGGCGGCGGACCATTAAATGGCGATTTAAGTCTTAATTCTGCCGGAAATGTGTTGAATTTAAATTTAGATGGCACAGATATAACCATACAGGACTTTTTAAAAAATTTAGCACCTAAAGAAGGAAATTTTGCCTTTTTGAATGGCGGTAAGACAGATTTACATATTGCCTTAAAATCAAATGGAGAAACATATCCGAAGTTGGTTGAAAATTTAAAAGGACAGGTTTTGCTTGTTATTGGACAATCAAGGCTTCAGGCAGGTGCGTTAAAATATATCAAGGGAAACTTTATTTCGCAGCTTTTGTCAGCTTTGCATTTACAGGCAAAGGAGCCAACAATGTCGATGAAATGTGCTGTTTTAAGGGGTGATTTTGCAGACGGTAAAATAAAATTGCCGAAGGGCTTAGCTTTTGATTCTAAAAAAATGACGATTGTTGGCGATGGAACGGTTAACTTGGTTAATGATAAGCTTGATATTTCTATTAAGCCTTTTAACGGCAGTTTGACAGATGTTAATATTGCACAAGCAATATCATCTCTTGTCAAAATTGGAGGCACGATTACAAATCCAGGTATTAGAATTGATAACGCTTCAGTTGTTAAAAACGTGGTAGGCGTTGCAATGACAGGACCTGCTTTTGTCGGCTCTCAGCTCTTGTTAGATGCTGATCCAGCACCTTGTTATACCGCCTTAAAAGAGACAAAATATGCTAATATGTTTGAAGCACCAAAAGGCGTTAAAGCCGGTGCACAAGGCGCTTATCAAGGAACTTCAGATTTAGTGGAAGGAAGCCTTAATCTTGTGACGGGCGCTGCCGGAAATATCGTCGAGGGCGGAACTGATTTAATAGGAAATACGGCTAAGGGTATTTTTAATATGCTTGGCGGCTCTAAAAAGAAAAAAGAATAATGCGAGAAGTGTATATGAAAATCACAGGACGTGTTCAAGGCGTCGGCTTTAGACGGTGGGCTGAAAAAACAGCCCGCCGTTTTGAAACGATTTCAGGATGGGTGCGAAATTGTGATGATGGTAGTGTTGAAATTTTAATGCAAGGTGATGAGCAACAAATAGAAAAAATGATTGAAATTTGTTACCAAGGTCCTTTATTTGCGCGTGTTGATCAAATTTCTTTTTTGCCAGGTGTCAAAAATTATTTCCTTCCACCTGTCATAGAAGGTGTGTTTGAACGGATATAAAAAAAGAGGCTCTTAATGAAAGAGCCTCTTTTTTTGTACTTAGAAAACCCCGCGTTAGACGCGGGGTTCGGTGTGGCTTATAGCGATGAACTTGTCAAAGCGCTCCAATTAGGTTA
>CADBSM010000066.1 GCA_902797315.1 uncultured Pseudomonadota bacterium
AAGAATTTGATCAGTTGATTGGTTTGAAAAATTTGAAAGCTATACACTTAAATGACAGCAAAACACCTTTTGCGTCACATAAAGACAGACACGAAAAAATCGGGCAGGGGAGTATAGGTTTGAAAGCTATTTTAAATATTGTCAACCACAAAAAGCTTCAAAATATTCCTCTTATTCTCGAGACGCCTAATGAACTTTCTGGTTGGGCGGATGAAATCAAAATTATAAAAGAAAATTTTAACGCTGAAATTTAGCTAAAATCTTTTGAAGTGTGAGCTTGAATTTTTCTTTTAAAGTGTATTTTTTTATGGATTTAATCTTTTTAATTGAAAAAGGCTCATATTTAGGGCTCACAGCCTTTGTTTTGACAATAGGTCGTTTTTCTAAAATATTTTCAATCAGTTCAATCCATTGATTGTTGATGATTTCAGCTTTATATGCATTCATGCTTGTGACTGCATTTTTGCCCATTTCAATACGCAAAGTTTGATTAGTTATTAAAGTTTCCATTGCTTTTGCAAATTGATTTTCGTCTTTATCTACAAGAAAACCATTATAGCCATCAAGAATCAATTCATTAACACCGGTGCATCCTTTGAGACCAATTGACGGTAGGCCAAGGCTTAAAGCATCACTCAAACCAAGACCAAACCCTTCGAAATAAGATGGAAAAACGCAGAAATCATAATCTAAATAAGCTGCCATAGGCGTTTTTGTTACACCTTTTAGGAAAATTTGGTCCTGGAGTTTTTCTTCTTTGATGAGATTATCTAATACATGAACATACTCTTTTGGTGTCGAATCACCATAAATATCCAGTGTCCAATCAGGATATTTGCTTGCAATTTTCTTGAAACTTTTGATTAAAAATTTTTGCCCCTTCCAACGATCAATGCGTGACAGATAAATAATTTTTTTCTTTAAGGTTGTGAGATCAGCTTGTGTTTTTGAACTATAAATAGGATTTGCAATGCTGACGACATCTGATTTTTGAATATATTCAGGCAGTAAAGAAACAAAACTCGGAAATAAAACCTGCGTTATGGTGTTGCGATATAATGATTCGAGATTTTTTAAAATTTTCTTTTTAGATGTAAAATAAAAATCTGGTCTTGAGTGAATCATCAAAATACGAGGGATATCATCAAATTCAGAGTTTAATTCAGCTTTTGCATATAACATCGGAAAGAAAAAGATTATTAAATCAGGCCTGTTTTGAGTTAAGTAATGATTAATATTTTCTTTGAAAGAAGTATGAGGATTAAGACTGCGCATATTTGTGAGTTTAACATGGGAATCTAAATTGTGTGGAGATCCTGTGGACAAAGAGTCATAAACAGCGTGTACACAATAGCCTCGTTGTGTCAGCATATTTGCAAAATTAACAAACATGGTGATAGCACCGCCGACGCCATCTGCGATTTCAGGCTGACAAACGAGTAAAATTAAACGATTTTCTTCCATAACCCCTTATTTATAACATATTTTTATTTTCATAAAATATTTTATTCATTCTTTCAACAAGATGTTTGGATATATTTTAGCTTAAGTAAGCAAATGTTCTTGATTTTTTTATCCCATTTATTAAAATGAACAAAATGTTGTTTTTTTAGAGGTTAAAAATGCCAAAAGTTTCTGTCATTATGCCTGTCTATAATATTGAAAAATATCTCGCCAGGTGCTTGAATTCTGTTCTTTCTCAAACATATCAAGATATTGAAATTATTTGTATTGATGACGGTTCAACAGATAAAAGTGCTGAAATTTTGAAACAATTTGCAGAAAAAGATTCTCGAATTCGAATTCTTTCTCAGAAAAATCAAGGTGTTTCGATTGCGCGTAATAATGGTTTAAAACAATCAAAAGGAGATTTTATTTATTTTATCGATTCTGATGATGCTGTGCATCCCAAAACCATCGAAATTTGTTTAAAGTTTGCAGAGCAATACCAAGCAGATTTAGTCTGTTTTGCTTTTGAGCGCTCAGATGGTCTTTCTCCAATCAAGGACAATATATCAGAAAAACACATCAAGGCATTGATAACCAATAATCCGCTTAAATTGGCCCCCTCACACAGAAAGTTTCGAATAGCGTTTAATGTTTGGACAAAGTTCTATCGCAAAAATTTGATTCAAGACATATCCTTTATTGATGGGGTTTATTATGAAGATGGTGCTCATACGTATGCTGTTTTAGCCAAACATCCGAAAACCGTGGTTCTGGATGCAAAGTTATATTATTACACTTTGAATATGGCTTCTATTTCAAACTTAAAATCTAGCCCTAAACAGCTTTATGATTATCGAGTAGTGATGAACTATATCAATGATGTTTATCTTAAATCTTTGCACAAAAAGGATATCAGATTGATTCGGCGCC
The DNA here is from genome assembly GCA_902797315.1 of uncultured Pseudomonadota bacterium. Classification (GTDB taxonomy): domain Bacteria; phylum Pseudomonadota; class Alphaproteobacteria; order RF32; family CAG-239; genus UBA1254. The sequence goes on from CADBSM010000066.1 coordinate 2,380, forward strand.
GTGTTTATCCAAGATATCTTAACAATCAATATAAATGTTGTAAGAATGCATCAAACGAACAAAAACAAGAAATGCTTCAAATTTTTGCACAATCACTTCGGATCTTTTACTCTAAAAAAATGATAAGCCTTATGGGGTGCGGGCTTATCAAATATTTACGCTATCAAAAAATTATGAAAAAATATTAATATATCGGAAATTTGTGACAAAGCTCAATCATTTCTTTAGCTGTTTTATTAATAATAGCTTGAGAATTGCCGTTTAAGAGCGATTCAATGACATCAGCTATAGCATTTCCGATTTGAATAAACTCTTTGTGCTTAAAACCGCGTGTTGTGCTGGCTGGTGTTCCCAGTCTGATGCCTGAAGTTACCTTTGGCGGTTGAGGATCAAAAGGAATAGCGTTTTTATTACAGGTAATATGCGCTTTTTCTAAAGAATCGGCAACAATATCACCGGTTAAACCAAGAGGGCTTAAATCAATAAGCAACAGATGTGTGTCTGTTCCTGAGGTAACAAGTTTTAATCCTCTGCCTTGCAGTGTTTGAGCTAAAATCTTGGCATTTTCAACAACATTTTGGGCATAAGTTTTAAACGAATCGCTTAAATCTTCTTTAAAACAAACAGCTTTTGCGGCAATAATATGTTCTAACGGTCCTCCCTGAATGCCTGGGAAAACAGCTGAATTGATTTTTTTTGAGATATCTTCGCTGTTGGTTAAAATCATGCCACCTCTTGGACCTCGCAAAGTTTTGTGGGTGGTTGTGGTGACGACATCGGCAAATTCAATAGGGTTTGGGTGAATGCCGGCTGCAACGAGACCTGCAAAATGAGCCATATCCACCATTAAATAAGCCCCAATTTCATCAGCAATTTTTCTAAACTTTGAAAAATCAATTTGTCTTGGATAGGCTGAACCGCCGGCAATAATGAGCCTTGGTCGATATTCTAAAGCAAGGTTTCTAAGGCTTTTATAATCTATGAGACCTGTTTCTTTTTCAACCCCGTACGAGATAGCATTGAGCCATTTACCAGAAAATGAAACTTTTGAACCATGAGTTAAATGCCCACCTGCATCTAAGCTCATGCCTAAAATCGTATCATAAGGTTTTAAAAGAGCAACATAAACAGCCATATTAGCTTGTGAGCCAGAATGAGGCTGAACATTGACAAATTTTGCCTTAAAAAGCTGTTTTGCACGTTCAATGGCAAGCGTTTCAATGGCGTCAATATTTTCACAGCCATGATAATATCTGCGGGCAGGGTAGCCTTCAGCATATTTATTGGTGAGTATAGATCCTTGTGCTTCCAAAACAGCTTTTGAAACATAGTTTTCAGAAGCAATCAGTTCAATTTGCTCTAATTGGCGTCGTTTTTCATCTTCAATTAAATGATAAATTTCTTGATCTTGTTTGGCTAAATTTTGTTCAAAATCCATTTATTTTACTCCGAATCCAGTTGCTCGATTCTCTTTTGATGACGTCCGCCTTCAAAAGAAGTGTTTAAAAAAACTTCAATGCGTGAGATGACATCAGTCAAAGTCATAGTTCGTCCACCAAAGACAATAATGTTGGCATTGTTGTGCCGCTTTGCCATTTCGGCTGTTTCAAGAGAATATAAAAGAGCCGCACGAATCCCCTTATATCTGTTAGCCGCAATAGAGATACCGACACCTGTTCCGCAGATTAAAATCCCTAAATCAGCCTTATGTTGCAAAATATGAAGGGCCATTTTTTTACCATAACAGGGGTAATCAACAGATTGATCAGCATTAGTTCCTAAATCATCTAGGATAATGTTTTTATTTTTGAAATATTCAATAATCTGTTGTTTAAGAGTAAAACCGCCATGGTCAGAAGCAATTGCAATTTTCATCATGTCTCCTTTGTCAAATAATGAGTATAATTAACAATAAATAGAGGCGAAATAAAAGTTTTTTTTAAGCTTTTTACAAAAAAAAGTGCAAAAAAAGAAAAAAAACTATTGACGTGGTAAAAAATATTTGTATATATAAGACTTACCGCAAGGGTACCGCTTGGCCGGTTGGCAGAATGGCTCATGCAGAGGACTGCAAATCCTTCTATATCGGTTCAATTCCGGTACCGGCCTCCAGTTATTCCGACTTAGCTCAGCGGTAGAGCAATCGGCTGTTAACCGATCGGTCGTCCGTTCGAACCGGACAGTCGGAGCCAAGGAAAAGACCTCGCTTTGAAGCGAGGTCTTTGCTTTTTATGAAAAAAATCTTTGTTTATTGCATGGCATTTGTTTGGGGTTGCAGCATAATTTGTTCAACCTCAATAGTCGTGCCATCGCTATTTTGATCAATTTCGCCTATGATTGTAATAGTGTCTGTTGGTGAAACATTTTGTCCGTTCCATGCATCAGAATCGATTTCAACCATAATTTCACCAGTATTATCAGTAAAAACATAGGTGCTTTTGTTTACTCTTTTTGAAATGTTACCTTGAAGCATAACCAATGTTTCGTCAGGCATTGTCATCACAGCCTGAACAGTTGAAGACGGCATTTTTGAAATGTCTTGCATATATCCGCCCTTGGTTTGAGCTTTGCAATCTTTACACTCATGTTTTGCAAAGGCTGAGCCAGCAAGACCGACAGCAAGAGCCAATGTTAAGGCGTAAAATATTTTTTTCATGTGTTTCTCCTTTAAAAAATTAATTATCCTTTTCTGATATAATTTCAAAAACATCTGTTTAAATAAAACTTGAGTAGAAACTTTTATTTTCTAAATCGATTATTATATCTTTCAAGGAAATGTTTAGTTGAAGGAGAAAATGAATGGTTGAAATTAAAATTGATAATCAAAAAAGACCGTGCTGCACAGGTTTTTGGCACTTGATTGCCGGTATTGTCATGATTCTTGTTGGCGGGTTTATCTGGTTTAATCCTGCTATCAGTTTAATAGCCTTAACGCTTTATTTGGGTTCTGCGCTGATTATTGTTGGTGCTGGGTATATCACAACATCTTTAGAAACAGATATTGGTTGGTTTACATTTGTAGGTGTTCTAGATATTTTAATCGGCATTATTTTGGTGGCAAATATCGGTGTAACGACATTAACACTCCCGATTATTTTTGGAATTTGGTGTCTTGCAATAGGGGCAGCACAATTGGTGAGCTCTTATAAATTTGGGCGTCAAAACCTGCCTTGGGGTTGGAGCCTAGCTTTGGGAATTTTAGGGCTTGTTTTTGGTTTTTTAATTTTAGAATATCCATTAATAGGCACAATAGCTATTAGCACACTGATGGGTCTATATATTGTAGCTTATGGCTTGTTTGAAATCGGTGAATATTTTTATTTCAGGAAGTTGTCATGATGCAGAAAAATAATTTAGAACAGATTTTTTCTTGACATCAATTGATTTTTTATCTAAAGTTCAGGGTGGAAAATTGATTATTATAATAACATATTTATCAGTCTTATATATCATTAATTTTTATTGCTTATGGACAATTTTATTGAATCCCGTGTTGTTTTAGGTTTGCTGTGCATGATACACATTTTTGTCGGTTATGCAGTTAGCGTGCCTTGGGGACACATTAACAAAAAGGTGCTTAACGGTATTATCATCACTGAACTGGTTGCGGTAACATCGTATATCATATACGACAACCTGCAGACACCGCCGCATGATGGTTGGATTTTAGCTATCCTGGGTTATCTCTTTGTGTATTTCCTGATTTTAGTGACTTGGGCAATGTATAGTATCTATACACAGCTTGACGTGGACAAAGTGTATGAAATGACCATCAAAACGCGTGTTCGCTTTGAGAATGAGGATTATTTTGGGGGAACGGTTATGGATGGTAAAGAAGAAATTGATGTTTTGTTGCCTTATTGCCCGGAGTTGACGCCTGTTGGTGAAAAAGGCCGGAAGAGAAAGGTAAAATTCTCAAAGTTTCTTAGAGAATTTCATATTTTGGTGAAACTAGCCTGAAACCTAAAACCGTGTTTTAAAGCAAATGAAGCCTTTAAAGCCTTTATGTGATGAAAAATGAAGAAAAAACGCTCTTTCAAGAGCGTTTTTTTGTATTCAGAAAATCCCGCCGGCAGTATGCGCTTCTCTGACCTACAAACCACCTCTGTTGAAGGTAATATAACACCAAATTCAACAGGCGTCAAGCAAATTGAGAATAAAACTAAAAACTCTGAAGCTGGTGACTTATCAATCAGCCAGTATATTCTTGACGATATGTGGATAAGCCCATCGGCTGAATAGAATAGCAATATATCACTTTTAGGATCAGTTGTCGAGTAGATGTTAAAGGCATTTTTAGGCTCACACTTTGAACTTATTTATATTTGACATTTTGATCTTTTTGCAGGTCATAAAAAAAACCGCACCCAAAGGCACGGTCTATATTGGTGGTCAGAGAGGGGATCGAACCCCCGACACGAGGATTTTCAGTCCTCTGCTCTACCAACTGAGCTATCTGACCACAAAATC
>CADBSM010000067.1 GCA_902797315.1 uncultured Pseudomonadota bacterium
GCACCGTCCAGATCCAGTTCTTCTTGGTGATGTGTGGAGTGTGGCTGTCGGTCAGCTCTCTGCAACCAACAGGAAGTTGAAAAAAGATATTGGTGTTGAACCTCTAGAGCTTCCAGACAAACACTATGGTTTGTACTATGAACGTCCGGAAGAACTGAAATATGCGAATGTCTTGAAAAAAGAAGCCGAAAAGAAAGCTGCAGAAGAGGCTAGAAAGAACGCTTCTAAATCGCCTGTTCAGACGCCGGAACGCGGAAGGTAGAATTGTGGATGTAAATAAAAAAACAACCACTCCAAAGTGGTTGTTTTTTTGTTGTGTCTTTTTGTTATTGTTGAGGTAAATCTACAGAAACCTGAGGTTTCTCTTGTTCCTGAGCTTTTTCAAGCTTGATGTTTTCTTTGAGCCATTTGCGTAAATATCCTTGAGCTTTCTCGACAATACTCTTTTTGTCTTCGCAAACTTTGAGCTCTTTGTTCCACTCGCGCCCAGACTTTTTGCATTCTATTTCATCAGCATGCAAGACATAATAACCAGCTAAAAGCATGCCTGCTACCAAAACAATTGCAGCTAAAATCTTGAGAAATGATTTAGCAAAAATCCATAAAATCCAAAGCCCCAAAACAATGATTAAAATCATTTTATTAATCATGGGATCTTTTTCCACTAAAAAGGCCAAAAAAGCAAAATATCCTGCTACGGCAGCGAAAATAATATGACTTAAGTATTTTACAATGAAATTCATTTGTTTTTCCTTTCACTTTAACTTGAGAAAATAACATTTTATTTATTTCTATCATAAACAAAGTAAAAAGCAACGATTTAAACCAAATCCTTCACAAGACGGGTTTGAAAGTTCAATTAAAATATTTGTTGACATAGCTTTTGGAATTGTTCGGTGATTTCTTCTTGATGAGGCACATATCTGTCGCGCATTAAAGCTTTGCCATTGCAAAAAACATCGGTGATACATGAGCTGTCGGCAGAATAAACCATGTTTGAAATCAAGTTAATGTTTGGCATCAAAGCACAATTATTCAAATCAACAAGCATAAAGTCAGCTAAATAGCCTTCTTCTATTTTTCCAGCTTGAATACCAAAGGCTTCAAAACCGTTTGAAGTTGCAATTTTAAAAATGTTGTTAACTTTAGCGGCCGTTGAATCGTTGGCCACATTTTTTGCGGACAAAGCGGCAATTTTCATTTCTGAGAGCATGGATAACGAATTGTTGGAAGAAACACCATCGGTGCCAAGAGTTACTCTGATTTTTTGATTCAAATAATCTTGTAAAGGCATTTGTCCTGAGTTAAGCTTTAAGTTTGAAGACGGGCAGTGTGCTACAGTGGCCAGAGATTTGGCAGTTCTTAAGCGCTCATCTTCATCAAGATGAACACAGTGAGCCATAATTGTCTTTGAATCTAAAATATCCCAATCATCTATTAAAGCAACCGGTCTTTTGCCATGCTTTATGAGACAATCTTCGACTTCTTTTTTAGTCTCACTCATATGAATGTGAAAATACGTTTGATTTTGAAGGCTCATTTGTTTAAAAGTCCGAATAAGCTCTTCAGATGTTGTATAAATAGAGTGACAGGATAAACCTTTAAGTATAAGCTCAGAAGGAGATTTTTCTTTTAAAAAATTTGCAGCAATTTCAATCCTTTTTTGAGTTTCGTCGACATTAAAATTGTCCATGCCGACATATGTAATTGCAGCACGTATACCCATTTCATCAGCAGCTTTAATCGTTTGGTCGGTATAAAAATACATATCCAAAAACAGGGTTGTGCCCGTTTTAATCATTTCTAAAATAGCAAATCGAGATAAATGATAAATCATTTCAGGTGTCAATTTGGCTTCTCTCGGCCAAATTTCATGTTCAAGCCAGTCAAAAAGTTCTAAATCTTCGCCAACACCGCGCAAAAACATCATCGAAGCATGAGTGTGCATATTGCAAAAAGTTGGCAAAATGGCTTTTCCTGTGCAATCGATTGTATCATTGGTCTCAATGTTAATAGCATCTCCAATTTTTGAGAAACGATTCTTATCAATTAAAATATCATGTATTTGACCGTTTAAAAACACATTTTTGAGCAGCATCATTAATTTAGTCTCCTATCATTAACCGATGACTTCACGTCTGCCGACATGATCTGCCGGAGAAACAATGCCATCTTCTTCCATTTTATCAATTAACGCTGCAGCTCTGTTGTAACCTATGCGAAGTTTTCGTTGAATATAGCTGGTTGAGGCTTTTTTATCATTGCGCACAATATTTAAGGCTTGTGCATACAAGTCTTCATCACTGCCAGAACCCATGGAAGTATCGTGCAATCCGCCATCTTTGCTGTTTAATTCGCCTTGTGTAACTGCCTCAACATATTCGGGTTCTCCTTGCATTTTTAAAAAGTTGACAACAGCTTCAACTTCGCTGTCTTTAACAAAGCTACCATGAACGCGTAAAGGTTTTAATCCTGCAGGCATATAAAGCATGTCACCCATACCCAAAAGCTGTTCAGCGCCTTTGTCTCCCAAGATTGTCATACTGTCAAATTTCGAGGTCACTTGAAAGCTGATGCGTGTTGGAAAATTAGCCTTGACGACGCCAGTAATAACATCTACAGAAGGTCGTTGTGTCGCCATAATTAAGTGAATGCCGGCAGCACGGGCCATTTGTGCTAAGCGTTGTATTGCAGCCTCAACTTCTTTGCCGGCGACCATCATCAAATCCGCAATTTCATCAACAACAATCACAATGTAGGGCATTGGCGTCGTATCAAGCTCTTGATTCTCATAAATCGGTTTGCCCGTCTGAGGGTCAAAACCGACTTGAATGGTTTTTGTGACCTTTTCTTGTGTTTCTTTGAGTTCTTTGAGTTTTTGATTGTATCCAAAAATGTTTCTGACATTTAAGTTTGTCATTTTACGGTAGCGTTCTTCCATTTCGCGTACAGCCCATTTTAAACCAACAACAGCTTTGGCAGGGTCTGTAATAACGGGTGTGAGCAAATGAGGAATGCCGTTATACATTGAAAATTCAAGCATTTTCGGATCAATCATAATCATTTTACACTCTTCAGGCGTCATTTTAAAGAGCAAAGATAAAATCATGGAGTTAACCCCGACAGATTTACCAGAACCTGTGGTGCCGGCAACAAGAAGGTGAGGCATTTTAGCCAAATCGGCATAAACATTTTTTCCGCCTATGTCTTTGCCTAAAACAACATTGAGTGTGTTTTTAGATTCTCTAAAAGCATCAGCCTCAATCATATCCTTAAACCAAACGGTTTCACGCTTGGTGTTTGGAATTTCGATACCGATTGTATCAGAACCAGGAACGACAGCAATTCTGACAGAGACAGCGCACATTGAACGTGCAATGTCATCAGCCAAACCGATGACACGTGCAGTTTTTGTTCCTGGCGCTGGTTTGAGCTCATAAAGGGTGATGACAGGTCCAGGACGAATTGCGACAATTTGTCCGTGAACACCGAATTCTTCTAAGACTTGCTCCAAATTTTTTGCTGTTTCATCCAAGTCTTTCTGGCTGATTTCAAAAGATCCTTTGTCTTTCGGGCGTGATAACAAATCCGTACTCGGGAACTGGTATATCCCTGTTTTTATTTGAACTTTTGCTTTGAGAGGCGCAGATTTTTTAGGTGTTTCTTCTTTTTCTAAAGTTCCTTTTTCTTTGAGTTTGGGCTCAATTTTAATTTTTGAAACAGAGCGTTTTATTTTTGGTGTTCTTTTGAAGATATGATAGATTGAAGCGAGAACCGTGAGAATGAATAGAATAAACCTTTTAATACCAACACAAATATTCTGTAAGAATTTTAGCCAACCTTTAAAATTAACACCCATGACCACATTGAAAGCTAATAGAACGATGAGAAACAAACAAATACCTAGTATAGGTTCTTTATAACGTGCAGGAATATAGCTAAAATGGGTATTTAAGAATCTTAAAAACACTTCTCCGACTTTGCCTCCTAAAAATTGGTTGTGCATCTTTTTGAAAGACAACATATTAAGCAGCGGAGAAAGTGCACTTATGCCAAGAAAAAAAGCAAATAGTCTAAATTTGAAAAGTAAAATACTGCCATGTTTTGCAAGACGATAAGCCCACAGGAGAAAAGCAGGCATAAAAAGAGCCATTGAAATTCCAAAAAAGCACCAAGATGCTTCTGCAATATTAGACCCTATGTGTCCCATCAAATTTTGCACATTTTGAGAGCCGACGTTATTAAAGCTTGGATCGTTCGGATGATATGAAAAAATTGATAAATAAAAAACCGCACATATGAAGATAAGCATTAACGCACCGCATATCTTCAAAAACTTCTGAAATTTTGCTTCTTTTTTTATTGCTTTCTTTGCCATTTCTTTATCCATTAAATTCTAATATTTTTCAATATGTTCAAGCTTTCAAGAACATCGTAACCTATACAAACAGCAGGATCTAATTTTAGTCCTGCAATGTTGAGAGCTAATGATGCAAAATGCTCTAGGACTCTCAATCTAAAAGATTTTTCTGTTGGGTTTTCTTTCATATAGCGATGAACCATTTCATCAATGTGCAACTGTGTGCTAGGATCAAAAATCGGTCGGCACAAACTTAAAACATCACCCATACCTGAAGAGACTAAGCCATTAGACAACAAAAACATCATTAAGTCAAAATCTCTGATTTGCTCATATTTATACCAATCAATCGATAAATTCTCTTTGTCAAGCATAATACTTGAAAGTGAAACAGGGTTGTCACTGTGATAATTGACCATATTAAGTTCTTTTTCTATGTGATAACACCCTAAGGGAAGCAAATGATATTGATCGTCAGCAAAGGCATAACTTGTATGCGAGAGATATGCATTGTAGCGTAGCATAAAACCAATTTGGCGTGAAAGTTTTTCAATATGCCAATAATCTTCAGGTTTTAGAAAAGCAATATATGAGCCCGAAGTTTGATGAAAGATTTGTTTTAAGAGGTCAATATTTTGCAAGGGTTGAGAATTCGGGATAATTTTTATTTGTTGATTTTTTTGTGTGTATTTATAAAGTTTTGTGCGCAAAACATCTTTACCTGTGTTGTCAATAATAAGCCATTCTTTGTTTTGATAATTTTGCGCAAAAAACGACCTGATTGCACTCTGATAAAATCGAGAGCCTTTACGAACAACTGTCACAACAGATATTTTTTTTGTTTCAAGCATATTTTTTTCTATGTCTGGTAACTTTTGATAAAAACTTGACTTTAAATGAGATTACTTTAAAATTCCCAACAAATAATTAATAAAAAGGTTTTTTAAATGAAATACGCATTTGTGTTTCCCGGTCAGGGCTCTCAGCATATTGGTATGGGAAAGGATTTGTACGAAAATTTCGGAGCTGCACGAGATGTTTTCCAAGAAGTGGATGAGGCATTGCATCAAGATTTATATCGTTTAATGGTAGAGGGATCTGATTCTGAACTGTTGTTGACTGTTAATGCTCAGCCGGCGATTATGTCTGTATCAATGGCTGTAATAAGAGTTTTAGAAAAAGAATTTGGCATTAATATACAAAACACAGTTTCTTATGTGGCAGGGCACTCTTTGGGAGAATATTCAGCAGCCTGCTGTGCAGGTGTTTTTGATCTTGAAAGCACAGCAAAATTGCTGCGTTTGAGAGGAGAGTTGATGCAAAAAGCTGTTCCCTTTGGTGTAGGGGGAATGGCTGCTGTTTTAGGGCTTTCTATTGATGACGTTGATGCTCTTGTTGAAGCTTGCAGTGATGAAAAGTCTTTTTGTGTTGCGGCTAATGACAATATGCAAGGTCAAGTTGTTTTGTCAGGCCATGTATCAGCTTTACAAAAAGCGCTTGAGATTGCACCTGAATTTGGAGCCCGAAAAGCAGTGATGCTTGCGGTTAGTGCACCATTTCATAGTCCGTTGATGCTGCCGGCTGTCAAACCTATGGCACAGGCTTTGAGCCGTGTTTGTTCTTCTGAGCCAAAGATAGCACTCATTTCAAATGTTACGGCAAAACCAACTCAAGATAAAGCTGAGATTATAACAAATTTAGAGAATCAAATTACAGGAACTGTTCATTGGCGGGAAACAATGGCCTGTATGGCAGACCAAAACGTGACGGACATTATTGAAATTGGTCCTTCGAGCGTTTTATCGAATATGGTCAAGCGCTCATACAAAAATATTTATACAACTTCGGTTAATACAAAACAAACCATTGAAGAATTGGCAAATAATTTATGAAAGGAAAAAACATGTTTGAATTAAACAATAAAGTTGCACTGGTCACTGGCTCTTCAGGAGGATTGGGTGATAAAATTGCTCGTACGCTTAAAAAACAAGGCGCTAAGCTTGCTTTAACAGATATGCGAGCTGAGGGTATGGAAAAATTGAAAGCTGAACTTGGTTGCGATGTTGAATGTTTTGTAGCAAATCTTTCAAATACTGATGAAATCAAAAAATTAGTTGAAGATGTTGAGGCTAAATTCGGTCAAATTGATATTTTAGTCAACAATGCTGGTTTAACACGTGATAACTTGTTTATGCGTATGTCTGATGAAGATTGGCAGCTTGTTTTAGATGTTAACTTATCAGCAGGATTTAAACTTTCTAAAGCGCTTATCAGGGGCATGATGAAACGCCGATTCGGACGTATTATAGGGATTGCTTCCATCGTCGGTGTGATGGGCAATGCTGGCCAAGCAAATTATTCTGCATCAAAAGCCGGCATGATTGCGATGAACAAGTGTCTGGCTCAAGAGGTTGGTTCCCGCGGGGTGACAGTTAATTCTATTGCGCCGGGTTTTATCAGAACAGCTATGACAGATGTTTTGCCCGAGGATGTGAAGGCTAATTTGCTGTCTAAAATTCCCGAAGCTCGTTTAGGGGAGGCTCAAGATATTGCAAATGCTGTCGCATTTTTAGCTTCTGATGAAGCGTCGTATATTACTGGGCAAACGCTTCACGTTAATGGTGGTATGGCTATGATTTAAAAAATGTATGATAAATGACATGAAAAAAATAAACTTTTAAAGGAGACTTTTAAATGAACCACTTTTCTGTTTTTGTTTTATGGGGGGTAATTGGATATTTTTTCGGTTCCATACCATTTGGACTTGTGCTGACACGTTTGGCCGGATACGGTGATATTCGTAAAATCGGATCGGGTAATATTGGAGCTACGAATGTTTTGCGCACAGGTAATAAAACTTTAGCTCTTTTAACGGTTTTGTTTGATGCTTTTAAAGCGGCTCTAGCCGCTTATCTGGCTTATCATCTTGCTCCAAAGGCAGAATATTATTTTATTGACTATGCCTCAAGCATTAATGTGATAGCCTCTCTTGTTGCAGGTACTTGTGGAATCTTAGGGCATATGTTTCCTGTTTGGTTGAAATTTAAGGGTGGAAAAGGCATATCTTCGGCGCTTGGATTTCTTTTGGTGACCTGTCCTGTTGTGGGGGTATTTGCCTTAGCAATTTGGCTTGTAATGGCTTTTATGTTTAGGTATTCTTCTCTTTCAGCCTTAACCGCAGCTTTTTGTGTGCCTTTTATAACATATTTGGTAGCAACGCCTGTGTATACCTTTTTTTATACCATTGTTGTTGTTTTGGTTGTTCTAAAACATCATGCAAATATTGTGCGTCTTATCAAAGGTGAAGAAAGCAAAATCTCTTTCAAAAAGAAAGCTTAAAAACAGTGCAGGAAAATAAACTGATTTCTTGGATTCAACTGATTAAAACCGAAGGTGTCGGTCCGGTGTCGTTTTATAAATTGTTAAAACAATATGGGACTGCTCAGGAAGCTTTAACCTATCTTTCTACAAAAAAACAAGTTTTTTCGGCGTTGCAGGCTAAAGCAGAAATTAAAAATGCAGCAAAGCAAAATATTAGCATTATTACTTTTGAAGATGAGCTCTATCCAAGAAATTTAAAAGAGCTGAATGATGCGCCACCTATTTTGTATTTGAAAGGTAATGTTGAGCTTTTAAAATATCCAGTGACCTTGGCTATCGTTGGCTCACGGAATGCTTCAGTTAATGGACGTAAAATGGCATCACATATAGCATATGATCTCACAAATGCAGATGTGTTGATTATATCAGGCATGGCAAGCGGTATAGATAGTGCCGCTCACAAAGGCGCAATGTATGCTAAAAATCAGGATGGGCCAACAATCGCTGTTTTGGGTACGGGTGTTGATGTCTGTTATCCAAAAGAAAATCTTGAGCTTTATGACCAAATAGCAAGGCAGGGTCTGCTTATTTCAGAGTATGGTTTATCTACTGAACCCCAAGCCTCTAACTTTCCAAGGCGCAATCGAATTGTATCCGCTCTTGCAATGGGAACATTAGTGGTTGAAGCTTCTTTAAATTCTGGTTCGTTGATTACGGCACGTCTTGCTTTAGAACAAGGTAAAGATGTTTTTGCTGTTCCTGGTTCTCCAATTGAAGGCCGAAGCAAAGGTGCCAATAAGCTGATTAAAGAAGGGGCTTATTTAACGGAGAATGCTGAAGATATTTTAAATACCTTGAGCCTTAATTACAATCAAACGCTTAAGACATACCAAAATAAAAGCCTTCAAATAAAACCTCTTGACAATGAAAAAAAACAAGTCATAAATGTGCAAAAAGAAAACGTCGAAACTGATGATATTCAAATTTTAAATATTATCGGTAGGTCAGGTTTAGATCAAGATGATCTGATACGTTCTTTAGACCAAAATGCTCAGAGTGTGATGGCAAAGATAACAGAACTTGAGATACAAGACCTGATTTTAAGAAAAAATGGTAGTTTTCTGACATTAACAAAACAAGGATTGAGGCAAATTTCATGAAACTCGTTGTTGTAGAATCTCCGGCAAAGGCCAAAACCATTAACAAATATTTGGGTTCAGACTATAAAGTTCTGGCAAGCTTTGGACACATCAGGGATTTGCCCTCTAAAGACGGCTCTGTTGATCCTGATCATGATTTTGCTATGACTTGGGAGCTGAGTGCGGGCGGCAAAAAGCGCTTGAACGATATCATTACAGCCTTAAAAGATGCTGATACTTTGATTTTGGCTTCCGACCCTGATAGAGAAGGGGAAGCGATTGCATGGCACATTTTAGAAGAACTGACCGCCAAGAAAAAACTTGCCGGCAAGAAAGTTGAACGCGTTGTTTTTCATGAAATTACAAAATCTGCTGTGACACAAGCTATTAAAAACCCTCGCAGCATTGATGATAATTTAGTGTCTGCTTATATGGCGCGCCGTGCACTTGACTATTTGGTTGGGTTTACGCTTTCTCCGGTTTTGTGGCGAAAATTGCCTGGCTCAAAATCAGCAGGACGTGTGCAAAGCGTGGCATTAAGATTGATTTGTGACCGCGAAAATGAAATTGAACAATTCAAATCAGAAGAATATTGGACAATCGATGTTGATCTTATGAGCCAAGATAAAGCGCTTATACCTTCACATTTAATCAATTTAGATGGCAAGAAACTTGAAAAATTTGATATCAATACGCAAGAAAAAGCTTTAGAGGCAAAAGCAAAAATTGAGGCGCAGGATTTTGAAGTTTCACTCGTTGAGCGAAAAAAAGCTAATCGTTATCCTGCACCGCCGTTTACAACCTCAACCCTACAACAAGAAGCTGCTCGAAAACTCCGTTTTTCGGCAAAAAAAACGATGCAAGTTGCGCAAAAACTTTATGAAGACGGCTATATTACATATATGCGTACAGATGCTGTTAATTTATCGGAAGAAGCAATCAAGGCTTGCAGAAAGGCTATTGAACAATATTTTGGTGAGCCATATTTGCCCAAGACAGCTAAAATTTATAAAACCAAATCAAAAAATGCGCAGGAAGCGCACGAAGCTATTCGCCCATCTGATGTGATGAATACGCCTAAAAAGATGGAGACAAAACTCGATTCTGATGCTTATAAGCTCTATGAGCTTGTTTGGAAACGAACCATTGCTTGCCAAATGTCGCCTGCTGTTATGGATAAAGTGACTATTGACTCAACATCAAAAGATAAACAAATCTTGCTTCGTGCTAATGGTCAGGTTATTGCGTTTGACGGATTTTTAAAGCTCTATCAAGAAAGCAAAGACGATTCAAACGATGACGATGAAAACAGGATTTTGCCAAATGTGGCAGAGGGGGCTCCTGTTGATAAGGCAGATATTCGTCCTGAACAGCATATGACAACCCCACCGCCAAGATTTACAGAGGCTAGTTTAGTTAAAAAGCTTGAAGAATTGGGGATAGGCAGACCATCAACCTATGCATCGATTATCGCTGTTTTGCAAGAGCGTAAATATGTTAAAGTAGAGAAGCTGCGTTTTATTCCTGAAGACAGAGGACGTATTGTGACAGTTTTCTTGGAAAACTATTTCAAAAAGTATGTGGAATATGATTTTACGGCGCAATTGGAAGAATTTTTAGATGATGTTTCAAATGGAGAGATGGACTGGAAAAAGCTTTTGTCCGGTTTTTGGGCGAAATTTATTAAAAATGTTGATTCGGTTGCTCCTCTCAAAGTTTCAGACGTTATTGAAAAAATTGATGAAGTATTGGCACATCACCTTTTCCCTGCAACAGAAGATGGTTCTGATCCAAGGCTGTGCCCTGAATGTCATAAAGGGCATTTAAGCATTAAACTGGGCAAATTTGGTGCTTTTCTAGGGTGTTCTAATTATCCGGAGTGCAAATATACTAAGCCGTTGACAGATGTTAAGGAAGAAGAGGCACAGGCTGAAGCAAAACCTGCTGAAGCACAACCGGAAGATAAACTACTCGGCGAATATAAAACATTGAATGTTTATTTGAAAAAAGGTCCCTATGGTTATTATGTGCAATGGGGAGATGATGCTACAGCACTAACAGAAAAG
Source organism: uncultured Pseudomonadota bacterium (assembly GCA_902797315.1). Classification (GTDB taxonomy): domain Bacteria; phylum Pseudomonadota; class Alphaproteobacteria; order RF32; family CAG-239; genus UBA1254. The sequence goes on from CADBSM010000067.1 coordinate 10,887, forward strand.
CCAAAGCGTACATCATTGCCTAAAAACATTAAACCTGAAGAATTGACCTTTGAACAGGCTGTCGTTCTGATTAGTTTACCTAAAGATTTAGGTGATGGTATTGAGGTCAATTTAGGTAAATTCGGACCTTATATTAAACAAGGGACGAAATCAAAATCATTAACAGGTTCAGAGACAGTTTTTAATATTACCAAAGAACGGGCAGAGGAAATTTTGAAAGGCGCACGCTCAAAACCTGAACCGAAGATTTTAGGTAAACATCCTTCGACTAAAGAAGATATTGTTTTAGCAACCGGGCGTTATGGACTTTATTTGAAGTGTGGCAAAACAAACTATGCTATTCCTCCAAAATTGAGAAATATGGATCTGAGCTTAGATGATGCCGTAAAAATTATCTTATCTAAAAAATAGGGCAAGGAGTGTTATGATGATTAAAAATATATTTTGGGATGTTGATGGGGTTCTAGCTAATTTGAATTATGCTTATTTTCATTTTTTAAAAGAACATCCGAAATACAAACCCCTTTATGGTAACATTACATGGGAAGATTTGCCAAAGGTTTTGCCGATTGCTCCTAAGTATGGTGCGCTAGAGTTGAAAACACACCCGACACTGGGTGCCGAGCTAGATTATGATTTTTGCCATACACCTGAATTTTTTACAAACAGACCACTATATCCGGGAGTTATTGAAACATTGAGACGCTTCCACGATAAGGGTTTTAAACAATTTACGTTGTCTGCAACGTTTGATGTTGAAACAAAAACAAGATTTTTGAACAATTTATTGGCTGAGGTTAAAGATTTTTTAGTTATTAAATGTGTGCAGCATGGTCAATTTATGCATGATACAGCAAAGGTTGATATGCTCAAAGCTTGCTTTGAAGAATATGGGCTTAAAGCTGATGAGACGATTTTGGTCGATGATCGTATTTACAACCAATATGCTGCAATTGATGCCGGAGCTCACCCTGTGCGTTATCGCTGTGAATTCACGACAGATTTGCCGGATGATTTAAAATGGATTACCGAAGTTTATTCAATGGCAGAGTTAGAACAACTGGTTGATGATGTCAATAGCGGCAAAAAAGTTTTAAGATAGTCTGCTAAAATGTTTCATACCGCCACGAACAAAGACGAAATAATCTTTCCTTGTGTGGCGGTATAGTCAATTTATATAGCTATTTTTTTAAACATAAAATGTGATATTTACCATCTTTGACTTCTACACCATGAGTATCATGCGAAAATTCTGGAAAGGCGCTATCAAAGGTTTCTAAGGCTTTCAGATAACTCAAGGCGCTACCGTCAAGTCTTCCTGCTTTTTCTCCAGGCATAAGAAGCGGAATTCCTGGAGGGTAGGGAACAACACCTGTTGCTACAGTGCGACCAGCCATTTCATCTAACTTGAGCGATTCGACATTGTTTCGAACAAGTTCTTCATAAGCTTCTAAAGGTGTCATTTCTGGCTCTGGAAGTTCTGAAAAAGCGGAAGCCAGTAACTTGGTTGTTTTTAATTCTTTCATTAATGAAAACATTTGGTTACTTAAATCTTTTAAGCCTATGCCTTCATATCTTGAAGGATTTGAGTGATAAACTTTTGGCATAGTTAGCTTAATCTCAACATTATAATCATAGGCTTTTTTGAATTCAAAAAGGGCATTTAAAAGAGTTCCCCATTTGCCTTTGGTAACGCCAAAAGAAAACAGAAACAGGCAAGTAAAGTCTGTTGTTTTTTCTACAACGATTCCTTTGCTGTCGAGATAAGCTGTTAAAAGTGAAGCTGGAATACCAAAATCAGCGAGCGAGCCGTCTGGCATAACACCTGGTGTTGTTACGGATACTTTGATTGGATCTAACATGGCATAACCATTTTCGATGGCTCCAAATCCATGCCAGCTATCATTTGTTTTTAAAATCCAACAGTCAGGATTTTTAACCAAAAGATCGTCTTCGGCTTCAAAAAACGGAATCATTTCACCTGTTTTTGGGTTTCTAACTTTATCTGGTTGCCAAACATTGAAAAACCATGTGTCTTTTTTGTTCATTTCATTGTTGATACGAGCAACTGTTTTTCTAAAATATACAGCTTCTTTGATGGCGCCTTCTGTGAGGGCTTGCCCATGGCTTTCCATCATCGCCGAACTAACGTCATTTGAGGCAATGATGGCATAAAAAGGTGAAGTTGAAGCATGCATCATCAAACTTTCATTAAAACGCTCATGTGGTATGGCGTTTTTACCATCTAAAATATGTATCATTGACGCCTGAGAAAAAGCAGCCAAAAGTTTATGGGTGGATTGAGTTGCAAAAATGGTTGGATTGTTTTTGTCATAGCTTGATGGCTCACAGCACATAGCATAGCGGTTTTCATAAATCGGATTAAAACGAGCGTAGCCATACCAAGCTTCGTCGAAATGAATCCGATCAACACTTTCTTTAAGCAAATCTCTCACCCAAGTTGTTTGATAGCACAAACCATCATAGGTCGAATTAGTGATAATGGCGTGTTTTGGGGTTCGGTTCATGCCATCACGAATTAAAGGATTGTATTTAATGGCTTCTTGAATGGCACTATATGTTAAATTTTCAGGCAAAATCGGGCCGATAATACCATATTGATTTCGTGTTGGCATCAAATAGGTTGGAATAGCACCGGTTAAAGTCATAGCGTGTTCAACTGATTTGTGGCAGTTTCTGTCGCAAAGACAGATATCATCACGTGTGAGGCTGGCCATTAATATCACTCTGTTTGATGTTGAAGACCCGTTTGTAATATGATAGCTTCGAGACGAGTTAAAAACTTTAGCCATATATTTTTCACTTTCACCGATTGGACCCGAGTGATCGAGCATTGAGCCCAGCTCATCAACAGAAATTGATAAATCAGATCTGAAAATTTGTTCACCAAAGAAATTAAAAAAATCTCTACCAACAGCCGTTTTTAAAAATGCTGTTCCTCCTGTGTGTCCGGGTGTGTGCCATGAATATTCGTGAACTTTTGCAAATTTTGCAAGTGCCTTGAACATGGGTGGTAATATATCTCGTCGATAACGCTTAATGGCTGATTGAATTCGCCCGCTGATAAAGTCGAGAGTGTCTTCTAAAAGCCAAATAAAATCACTGACTTGTTCTAAAACATGTGTCGGAATATCAGAAGCAAAGTTTTTGCTCGACATTAGAAAAATTGGAACACGTTTGTTGCTTGATCTAATCTGATCAATAATGTGATAGGTGTTCTCACATCTGCTACATTCAATGCCAAGCATAACTGCTTGAATAGAAGGATCAGAGTTAAAAATCGCCTTTGTGTCTTCTAAGTGTTCGGCGACAATCACTTTTGCACCTTCAATTTCCAAATCTTCTTTTAAGATACGTACAGCTCTTGCAGCCGCTGTGTCGGTATAAAGATTGTCATAACTTAAAAGAATTTTAACTTCAAAGGGATCTTTGATGTCAATCATTTTTTTCTCCTTGATTTGTTGTTAATGTGTCTGTTTTTTCAACGATTGGAAAATGGCTTTTAAATCGATGTTGAAGGTTTTCTTCATCTTTAAATGAAATCCAAAAAGTTAAAATAAGAGCAGCAATTGTAACGAGCAGTGTGATATGGCGAATCCACCTTGGTACAACGCAGGTAATTTTTTCATTTTTGCCTGCCATTTCCAGTTGTCTGTTTTCCGAAAGTTCATAAAAAATAACAGTTGCAATGACAAACATTAGAGCCCATCTTGTTTGAGAAGGATCTGATCCAATCATTGCAGCCATAGAATAAAAGGCGGCGATTAAACCAACGGCTGTATAAAACACACCCTGCTTAGCGCTCATTTTTTCGCGCCCGATAATTTTGATGGCAACAGCTGAATAAATGTATGGTAATAAAGTTAAGATGACTGCGATTGAAGCAATTTTACCAAATTGAGCAGAGGCAGTTGGGCTCATTGTGGCTAAAACCTGAGCGGTCATAATTGTTGCAACAATAGCAAGTCCGGTTGCCGGCACGCCTTTATCATTTTCACAAGCAAACATTCTACCAAACAAACCATCGTTTGCAGCGGCTTGAGCTGTTTGACCAACAAGAAGTGTCCAACCACCTAATGATCCCAAACATCCGATTGCGGCGCATAAAGCAACGATGTCTCCAGCTTTTTGCCCGAGTGCTATAGAGACAGCCTGCGAAAAAGGTGCAGATGAAGAAATTAATTCTTTGTTGGGAATGATTCCCATAATGACGCTGGAACTTAAAATATAACATATAGCGGCAATAATAACCCCCGTTACTGTTGCAATTGGGACATTTTTTGTCGGATTCTTAACCACAGCTGTCGATACGGAAGCACTTTCAACACCGATAAAAGCCCAAAGCGTGAAATTTAGGGTCATGGCAAAGGCATTCATGTCACTTTTTCCTGTCACATTCCAACCTTGCATATAAGTTTCAGGATTAAACCAAAACCAACCGAAAATTGCAATGCCGATAATTGGGATGAGGGCAAAACTTGTTGTCATACTCTGAATTTTTGCTACAACATTAGGTCCCAAAATGTTGGCATATGTGAAAAACCAAATGACTGCAATTTGGGCTAAAGCCATCACAAGCGGATCATTGAGCACAGGAAAAAAAGTTGTTAAATAGCCAAGTCCAGCAACAGCTAAGCCAACATTTCCAACGACATTCGCCAACCAATATATGAGGTTTGTCTGATAGCCCATATAAGGACCAAAAGCTTTTTTGGCATAAGCATAAGGACCGCCGGCGGCCGGATAAATCTGTGTTAATTTTGAAAAAACAAGTGCCAATGCTATGGCGCCAATTGTTGTAACAATCCAACCCCATATAGCAATTGAACCAATGCCAGCTAAATTGGCCGGTAACATAAAGACACCAGATCCCATCATATTTCCTGCAACCATGAAAGTTGCGGGAATAAGGCCTATTTTATTCTTTTCTTCCATTTGTTTTTTTCTCCATATATACTTTGAGTTTTTTTTGAAGTAATATTTAGATTTCAAATTGCAATGGAAGATAAAGCTAAAATTTTTAGCGCCAAGATTTAGTCCGAAAAAAAGTCCCTTAACAGTTAGTGTATTAAGGGACAATCAGTTCTTATGAAATTTATAAAATCTATTTTCTTTTATCGGCAATGGCTTGCCACATTTTTTCTAAATTATAAAAAGAGCGAACCTCTGGCCGAAACAGGTGAACAATCACATCAAAAGCGTCAATTAAAACCCAATCAGCTTTTTCAAGTCCTTCTATCGTTGCTTTATAGCCAGATTTTTTCAAGGTTTCCATCAATTTTTCAGCTATAGAAGCAACATGACGATTAGAGGTTCCTGAGGCAACCACCATTTGATTGGCGAGCGAAGTTTTACCTTGCAAATCAATAACAGTTACATCTTCAGCTTTATTATCATCTAAAACTTTTTCAATAATTTGTAAAATTTCATCTTCTTGTTTTTTCAATTTTTCTCTCCTGCGAAATTAGTCCAAAGGTGACCAAGGTTTAGTCTCTTTTTCTTGTATTTTAAGATTTTCTTCTGGTTGAACAGATTTAATTTTAACGTATTTTAACAACTCTCTTGAAACTTCATCAAGACCAATATGAGAAACCGCAGACATTGTAAAAACCTTTTGCTTTGTTAGTTTTTCAAGAGCTTTTACTTTTTTGGAAAGATCTTGAGAATCAATAGAATCAATTTTATTTAAAACGATAACTTGCGGCTTTTCAAGTAAACTTTCTTTATAAAGTTCGAGTTCTTTGCGAATCGTTTGATATGCGGCAACCACATCATCTGATAAGGCATCAATGATATGCAAAAAAGCCGAGCAACGCTCAATATGTTTCAAAAAACGATCGCCTAAACCTGTGCCTTCGTGAGCACCTTCAATAAGTCCAGGAATATCGGCTAAAATAACTTCTCTTTGGTCAATCCACATTACCCCGAGGTTTGGATAAAGTGTGGTAAAAGGGTAATCTGCAATTTTTGGGCGAGCGCGTGTCATGGCTGCTAAAAAAGTTGATTTTCCTGCATTTGGGAAGCCTATTAGACCAACATCTGCAATAATTTTTAATTTGAGCCACACCCATTTTTCTTCTCCGGGCCAACCTGGTTCAGCATATCTTGGTGCTTGGTTTGTCGAAGTTTTAAAGCGCATGTTGCCTCTACCTCCATCGCCACCCTTAGCAATTAAAAAACGCTCATGAGGGATAATCATGTCTTTTAAAATAGTTTGACCATCTTCTGCTAAAATCTCCGTTCCAACAGGAACTTTGATGATGATATCTTCGCCTTTTGCGCCGGACATTTCAGAGCCCATACCATGCTGACCGCGTGGTGCTTTGAAATGTTGCTGATACCTAAAGTCAATTAATGTGTTAAGGTTCTCAACAGCCTCAAAATAAACGCTGCCTCCCTTTCCACCGTCTCCGCCGTTTGGACCGCCGAATTCAATATACTTTTCGCGGCGAAAAGCAATGCAGCCTTTACCACCGTCTCCTGATTTAACATATATTTTGGCCTGATCCAAAAACTTCATAACTTTTACCTAGCACGTTTTTTTTGAAAAATAAAGGGGTAAACAGTTTACCCCACTTATTTTTTAATTAAATATCTGTCAAAGAAGTTTATTCAGCAACGACAGAGACAAACATCTTGTCGCCTTTTTCTTTAAACTCGACTTTACCTTCGGCCACAGCGAAAATGGTATGGTCTTTACCCATATCAACGTTTGTGCCTGGGTGATATTTTGTACCACGCTGACGAATAATGATATTGCCAGGGATAACAGCTTCACCGCCGAATTTTTTAACACCTAAACGACGTCCGATAGAATCGCGACCGTTGTTGGAGCTACCGCCAGATTTCTTATGTGCCATCTTTTATCTCCTTATTCTTTATCTTTCGCACAAACATCCAAAATCTTGACTAAAGTAATTTGCTGTCTGTGACCGTTTTTGCGACGATAATTGTGTCTTCTCTTTTTCTTAAAGATAATGACTTTTGCATCTTTTGCCTGTTTTAAAACAGTTGCTTTAACACTGGCACCTTTAACAAAAGGTTTTCCAATTTTTTCATCTAAGGCCAAAACTTGATCAAAGATAACTTCAGAGCCTTCGTCTGCAGCAAGTTTTTCAACTTTTAAGACATCGCCCGTTGTTACTTTATATTGTTTCGAACCTGTTTTAATAACTGCGAACATTTTTTCACCTAAACTTTCTCTATTTAAATTAAAACGTGTTTTGCAATATACATAACTTTTTGCAACTGTCAACAACAATTTCATCAATTGACGATATTTTTTTGTTTTTCTTTTTCTCGTTTTAAGGCACGATATATTTCAGGGCGCATAAACTTTCCTTGCCAAATGCCGATTTGACGTTTTTTAGCTCGTTTTTCTGCTTTTTGAAACAAATCATATCTATAAGCCGTAGCCCATCCGGATTTAACCATTTGGTAGTTTAGATTGACATCTCCAAGATAGCAAACGCTTAAATCGCGTTTGTAGCGATCAATATCTTGAGCAACGCATTTAAGTTTTTGGTTGTTGCGTTTGCCTTCATCAATAAGTTGTTCTAAAAAATCTTTTGCATGAATACCACAAGGATATAAAGTGCCGTCATGAGCGTGACAGTTTTGAGTGTATTCCGGTGCGTCGATTCCAATTAAACGAATCCGGCGACCTTTGAGTTCCAAGCTATCGCCATCAACAACTTTAATTTCAGAACTTGCGACAGTAGATGTTAGTTCTGCAATGACCAGAGCGATAATTAAAAAGACAAATTTTTTCATGTGTTTTACTATAAGCAGAAAGATTTTTTTTACAAGCATAAATTTTGTTTACCTTTCTTTCATATTATTTGCATATCTTAGAGTATATTTTAGATCTAAATTTATGTTAGGAAAAGAAGCATGATAAAATGTGTTTTCAAAGGTTTGGGCCTCATGGCGGCCTTTTTAAGTGTCGGGTCTTGTGCTGTTTCGCAGCCTGTTCCGGTTGCTAGGGCTCAGGAGTATCAGCCTCAAATCGATATGCCGACATCTGTTGTTGTTTGCCGATCAAAGCAATGTGCTCCGGCAAAGCTTTCAATGTCGAAAGAGTACATATACAACTCTCTTATTCATATGCTTAGCAATAATACGCATGAGAAGGCATTAGTTTGCCAAGCAAACGCTAATACGCACACCTGTACGGAAGATTATTTAACGCTACCGATTACGGTTGGAGTGACACCGGCAAATATGTATATCAATGATGTCGAAATTGAAGATGTTTCAGTTGCACTTAATCGAAATTCTGTTGATTTGCTTTTGAGCTATGGTGTTTCATACAATGGTCAAACGCCTGTATGTAAACCGGCAAAATCTTTGATTTATGTTAAAAATGCACAGAACATTATTTTAGAAGACTCTGGCTATATGTGCAAAATGACAACCATCGGCAACACAACGATTAAGACCCTGTTTGCGATTGATTACATTGATTTAGACTATGGTTTTATTGGTGGGTACTATTCTATCGGACTTTCAGGGCCAGCATATGGCGGCAGATCAGGTTATATGCTCATCAAGCTCAAAAATGATGCGTATCCTCTTTCGCCGGATCTTATTTTAAAGGAAGGACAGGCTAAAGATCAGAAGGCAGAGCAAATGCCTTATGGGGTACCTGTTGATATGGGAACATATGAATATGCCCCATGCGGCGGAGAATTGATGCAGTGTCCTGATAAATATTATACCGATGCCTATGGACAGCAATATATGATTGTGGAAGATCAAAATATGCCAATGCCTCGTGCCACGGGTGTTGTTATGCCTCAGGCCAATAATTCAAATAAAGCGCCTGTGAATACCCGCACATTAAAGACAACAGTGGAAGAACAAACAACAATGTCTGTTTATGATACACCAGAGAGTGAAACAGGATCAGGAACAGATTATAAAGGAGTTGAAGTTTTCCCGATTTATCAAAAGAAGAAATAGCGTTTTAGAAGCGTAATTCCAAACACCATAACAAAGATTATGGTGTTTTTTGTACTTAGAAAACCCCGCGTTAGACGCGGGGTTCGGTGTGGCTTATAGCGATGAACTTGTCAAAGCGCTCCAATTAGGTTA
>CADBSM010000068.1 GCA_902797315.1 uncultured Pseudomonadota bacterium
GATGTTTTGCCCCCACTCTATCAATAAAAGATTTGCAATTTATAATTTTATGTGTTCTAATGAAACAAATTAAACATTAAGGATACGGACATGTATTTGTTTAAAAAAGTACTTTTAGGGCTGGCTCTGTTGGTTTTAATCTATGGCGGCAGTACAGGCACACAAAGCTCAAGTTTATTCATACAAGGAATGAGTTTTATAGGTCTTTTAATCGTTCTGGTCATTTTGTATATTTTTTCAAAAATGATTTTAAGAGGCTTGGGTTGTTTGCCTGCGGCTTTAATTATGTCCGGTGTCGGGTTGTTTATGATGTATGCACTTGGAATGTTTAATAATGGTATAACAGGTGTCGGCGATGCTTTTTTAAGCTTTATCGGACGCAATAAATCTCAAGAAAATCCGCTTTCAACGTTGATGGTCCCCGCTCAAGAAGAACCCACTGTTGTCATAAGCGATGAGGCAAAAGAAAAGGAAATAGAGGTTGTCGAAACAGGTAAGCAACCAAGCGGGGAGTTGTTTGATGATTTTGAAACAGCTGCCGCACAAGAATTGAAGGAAAATGTCGAACAGCAAGAGCCTTCAAAAAATTTGCTTAAATCTGTTGTGTCAGCAATTGTAAAACCGCAGCAACAAGAAGAGCCTAAGGCTTTTAATCCAAACGATTTTCCTGTTATTTATACTTCGGCTCGGGTTATTAATGGCGATACGCTTGAAATACGTGGCAGATATTTTAAACTTTTTGGAATTGCTGCGCCTGAAATTAGTCAAACTTGCGCTGATGGACAAGGGCGCGCATACAATTGCGGACGCCAATCTGCCGCTTGGCTCAAAGGTTGGATAGAAGATGGGGAGCTTGAATGTCATATTATTCAGCAAGATACGCGCGGCAATATGGTTGGAACCTGCGCTTATGGCCCCTATGATCTTGGTGCGGCGCTTGTTAATGCCGGTTGGGCGGTGGCATATACAAAATATACAGACGCTTATGTCCCTTATGAATATCAGGCACAACAAAATCGAAGAGGTCTTTGGCAAGGGCGTTTTTATAAGCCTTGGGATTGGCGAAAAATTAAACAGCGCGAACAAAACGTTAAAGTAATACGCAAAAAAAACAAAAAGGCTGGTTTATTTGGACTGTAAACCATGAGTGAAGGTGTTTTTTATTTTGATTGTCTGAGCGAGCAAGATACTCAAAAATTGGCGCAAAAAATATCTTTAATTGCTGAGCGGGGTGATGTCTTTGCTCTTTATGGCACGCTTGGTGCAGGAAAATCTGTTTTTGCACGAGCTTTTATCCAAAATTTAACTAAGGCTCAAGAGGTTCCAAGTCCGACATTTACGCTTGTACAAAGCTATCAAGCCCAAAGGTTTGACATCTATCATTTTGACCTTTATCGCTTAAAATCAGAAGAAGAAATTTGGGAACTCAACATTGAAGAAGCTATGTATCAAAATGTTAGTTTGATTGAATGGCCTGAAAAAATGAAGGGTTATTTGCCTTCAGATGTGTTCAAAATTTTTATTTCAACGAAAGCAGATGGAAGTCGGCAAATTAAATTTGAAACAATATCAGAAGAAAAAAAAGAGCGATTAAAAACAATTAAAAGAGGTTAAATGAAAAACATTCATGCAACAACAGTTGACCTTGATGGCGCTGGGATCTTAATTCTAGGAAAAAGCGGATCCGGCAAGTCGGATTTAGCCTTAAGATTGATTGAAAACAAAGGAGCTGTTCTTGTCTCAGATGATAGAACAAATATTTATGCAGAACAAAATCAGCTTTTTGCCGAAACGCCGAAAAATATCGAGGGTCTGTTAGAAGTTCGAGGTATTGGAATTATTCGAAAAAAATTTAAATCCAAAACAACGATAAAATTAGTTGTTGAACTTTGTGATATCAAAAATACGGAAAGGTACCCCTTTCAGTTACAAAATTATGTATATGAAAATGTAAAACTTGATTTACTTAAACTTTGTGCTTTTGAGAGCTCAGCTCCGGACAAGATTGTGGTCAAATTAAAGGCTGTTCTTGAAAGCAAACAATAAACACTATATGATAACCTTATTGGAAAGAAAAAAGGCAAGAATAATGATCAAAAAATATGTTGAAAATTTTTTAAGAACACTGGGAAGACCTCTTCTTACATTTGTTATATCATTGGGCAATCTGGTTTTGTTCGTTATTAAAGCCGTTTATCATGCGTTGACACCGAAGTATTACATCAAGATTTTTTTAAAACAAGTTCTTGAAATTGGATTTTATTCGCTGCCAGTTGTGGGCTTGACCACAATTTTTGCTGGTATGGTTATTGCACTTCAAACATATTCAGGCTTTGCTCGTTATGGCGCTGAAAGTGCTGTTGCTTCGGTTGTTTTAATATCTGTAACGCGAGAATTAGCGCCTGTTTTGTCGGCTTTGATGGTTGCTGGCCGTATTGGGGCAGCAATGGCGGCAGAAATCGGAACGATGAAAGTGACGGAACAAATTGATGCGCTTATAACATTATCAACAAATCCTTACAAATATCTGTTTGCCCCAAGATTATGGGCAGGGACATTAGTTCTTCCTTTGCTGGTTTTATTTGGTGATGTGATAGGTGTTTTTGGTGGGTATGTTGTTGGTGTTTATAAATTAGGTTTTAATCCAGCTAATTATATTAATTCAACTATTGAAAACATTGAAGCCATAGGTATTATTTCAGGCTTAACAAAAGCTGCAGTCTTTGGCTTTATTATTGCTCTAATGGGTTGTTATAACGGCTATAGGTCAAAGGGTGGAGCTCAGGGTGTTGGTCAGGCAACGACAAATGCTGTGGTTTCAGCCTCTATTCTAATCTTAATTTTTAACTATATCTTGACTGAAGTTTTCTTCTCAAAATAAAGGAGCATAAGATGTCAGAAGTTAAAATATCTATACGCAATTTACATAAAGCTTTTGGTCAAAAAAAAGTTCTTAATGGCGTTGATTTAGATGTCTGTAAAGGTCAGTCGCTTGTTGTTATTGGCGGATCGGGCACCGGAAAATCTGTTTTAATTAAATGTATTCAGGGTTTGCTTTCGCCTGATGAAGGTTCGATCAAAATAGATGGGCAAGACATCTCTTTTGATCAGAATAAAAATGCAGAAAATCTTAATGCTCAAATGGGTATGCTCTTTCAAGGTGGGGCTCTGTTTGACAGTTTGAGTGTCTGGGAAAATGTCGCATTCTCTTTGATTGAAAATCAAGGATATAAAAGAGAAGACGCTAAAAGAGAAGCTGTTCGTGTTTTAAGGCAAGTTGGTTTAGCCCCCGATGTTGCTGACTTGTCTCCTTCTGAGCTTTCTGGGGGAATGCAAAAAAGGGTTGGCTTAGCACGAGCTATTATCACCAAACCAGATATTATCTTTTTTGATGAACCGACCACCGGCCTTGACCCTATTATGTCAGATGTTATAAATGATTTGATTATTGAATCAGCCAAAGGATTGGGTGCAACAACATTAACCATTACACATGATATGGCATCTGTGCGTAAAATTGCTGATTGTGTTGCAATGCTTTATCAGGGAAAAATTATTTGGCAGGGAACAGTGAAAGAAATGGATAAAACAGAAAATCCATACGTTCGGCAGTTTATCAATGGATGTTCTCAAGGTCCTATCAAAATGGAGATATAAATGAGTAAAAAAAGCCAAGCTGAATATGTATGCCAAAGTTGCGGTTGTGTCTATCCGAAATGGCAGGGCAAGTGTGATTCGTGTGGCGAATGGAACACTATTGTTGAAGAAAAAATTGAAAAAAGCGGTTTTTCGGTTTTGAACACTAAAAAGAAGGGTGGAATTGTCGATTTTGTAAACCTAAATGGCGGCACAGAACTTTTTGAGAGAATTAAAACAGGTATTAAAGAAATTGATCGGGTCACGGGCGGTGGTTTGGTGCCCGGATCAGCTATTTTGGTTGGTGGAGATCCAGGAATTGGTAAATCAACTTTATTGTTGCAAATTTGTGCGGCTGTTGCTGCCATAAAAAAAGATGAAAGCTGCTTTTATATTTCAGGCGAAGAAGCAATCGATCAGGTTAGAATAAGGGCTCAGCGTTTGGGTGTTGAAAATGCCCCTGTTAAACTTGCAAGCACAACTGAAGTTAAAGATATCATAGCAACCATCGACAAATCAAATCCAACCCTTGTTATTATTGATTCAATACAAACCATGTACTTGGAAGATGTTGAATCAACACCGGGCAGTGTTTCACAGGTTAGAGCTTGTGCTTATGAGTTAATCAAGCTTGCGAAACGCAAGGGCTTTGTTTTGTTTCTTGTTGGACACGTCACAAAGCAAGGTGCCATTGCTGGACCAAGAATTTTAGAGCATATGGTTGATACAGTTCTTTATTTTGAAGGCGAGCGCGGACATCATTTTCGAATTTTAAGGGCTGTTAAAAACAGATATGGCGCAACTGATGAAATTGGTGTCTTTGAAATGCAAGATAAGGGACTTGTTCAGGTTGATAATCCATCAGCTTTATTTTTGGCAGAACGACAGGGCAATGTTTCTGGATCGTGCGTTTTTGCCGGTATAGAAGGTTCAAGGCCGCTACTTGTCGAAATTCAGGCGCTTGTGAGTCAAAGCGGATATAGCGCACCTAAAAGAGCTGTTGTTGGCTGGGATTCTAACAGGCTGTCGATGATTCTTGCGGTTTTAGAAGCTCGATGTGGTTTCAATTTTAGCGGACATGATGTTTATTTAAATATTGCAGGTGGTCTTAAAATTTCAGAACCGGCCGCAGATTTAGCTGTTGCCATGGCGGTTATTTCATCTTTGTCTAATAAACCGTTACCTTCAGATATGGTTATTTTTGGTGAAATTGGTTTATCCGGTGAGATCAGAGCCGTGACACAACCTTCACTTCGCCTTAAAGAAGCTTCAAAGCTTGGTTTTACAAATGCAATTGTTCCTTCAAGCTTTGGTAAAGAAAAAAAGCTTGAAGGTATTTCTTATTATGAAATCGGCAATGTTCATCGACTTATTAATTGGTTTAATTAAGAAAGGCTATACAAATGCATCAACTAAATAATCTTGACGTTATTTTAATTATATTAACTTTGCTTTCTATGGCAATTTCGCTTGGACGAGGTTTAGTTAAGGAAGTTTTATCAATCATTGGTTGGATTTTAGCGGCTCTTTTTATCTTTTACTTGCTGCCGTACTTGACCCCTTTAACAAAAAACTATGTTGCAAGTTCAATGATGGCTAGTTTTGTCTCGGCTCTTATTTTGCTTGTTGTTTTTTACATTGCATGGTTTTTATTGACCTTTAAGTTTATTAAATCACTTCGAAAAAGCAAACTGAGTACTTTAGATCGCGTTTTGGGTCTTATTTTTGGAGCATTAAGAGCTTTTTTGCTTGTTGTTTTGTTCCATGTTTTGTTGCAGTCTATGCTTCCAGATGAAGAAAAAAATTCTTTCTTTACCGAATCAAGATACTATCAAACAGCAGCTTCTTTTGCAGAACCTATCAAAAACCTTATTCCTAAAGAGACCCTTGAAAAAATTAAGCAAAAATCTGAAGGAACTCGTGCGAATATTCAAAAAAATCCCGATGAACTTTTTAAAAAGTTGGCTGAACCACAGGTTGAAAAAGTTGGCGCTCAAAAGCAAGAAAAAGAGCCTGAAGGATATAACAAGTCTGAGACAAAAAGTCTTGACCGCTTGATTGAAAATACAGCCGAATAAATCTAAAAAAAACGCCGTTATAAAAAAGCGGCGTTTTTTAAAATTTATCAGTTCGAAGTAAGCATTAAATATCCAAGTTAACAACATTTAATGCGTTTTCTTGAATAAATTCTTTTCGAGGTTCAACAACGTCTCCCATTAATGTAGAGAAAACTTCGTCAGCTTCTTCCATATGATCAATTTTAACTTGCAAAAGAGAACGCGCTTCGGGATCAAGCGTTGTTTCCCAAAGTTGTTCAGGGTTCATCTCACCTAATCCTTTATATCGTTGTAGCGTAATGCCTTTTTTGCCAGCACTCATTACAGCATCAACCAATGTGACAGGGCCGCTGATACGTTTTGCTTCACCATTCTTTGAAATTAACTTAGAAGCTTGAGCAAAATTGGTTTTAAAGAAATCAATCATATCATTTAAGAGCTTAGCTTCAACACTGTCCACAACGGAAGCGCCAATAATGTGGTCTTCTTTAACGCCGCGAAGTGTTCTGTTGAAAGAGATTGATCCGTCATCCAAGATATCAGCCTTCCAGCCTTTGTCGTACTCTGCCTCGTGAGAATCTAGGCGTACGCACAATTCGTCTAAAGCAGGTTTTAGGATTTGTTTGTTGCTTAAAATTTCTTGATTAAATAAACCAGCGACAGCCATTTGTTCAATAATTTTTTCCGGTGCTTTGATAGACAATGTGCCTATTAAGTGGCGTGCTTTTATGGTTTGTCGCACAAGATCTGCTAAATCATGTCCAAAGATTTTTTCGCCACTTTGAGTTTCAAGTGTTGCTTCATCTGTGCCGCCATTGATGAGATATTCTTCCATTTCTCTATCATCCTTTAAGTAGATAATCGAACTGCCGCGTTTAGCTTTATAAAGTGGCGGCTGAGCAATGTAAATGTATCCTCTTTCGATTAATTCAGGCATTTGACGATAGAAAAATGTTAAAAGCAATGTTCTGATGTGTGCGCCGTCGACATCAGCATCGGTCATAATAACAATTTTATGATAGCGGCATTTGCTAGCATCGAAATCATCTCGTCCAATACCTGTGCCAAGAGCTGTAATGATCGTTCCAATCTCGGCAGAATTGAGCATCTTGTCAAAACGGGCGCGCTCAACATTTAAAATTTTACCGCGAAGAGGCATAATTGCTTGGTTTTTGCGGTCACGTCCTTGCTTAGCAGAGCCCCCAGCGGAATCTCCTTCCACAATAAAAACTTCAGAAAGAGCAGGATCTTTTTCAGAACAGTCGGCTAATTTTCCAGGAAGAGTTGAAATATCCAGCACGCCTTTTCTTCTGGTAAGCTCCCGTGCTTTTCTAGCTGCTTCACGAGCAGTTGCAGCTTCAACAATTTTACCGACAATGATTTTGGCCTCATTTGGGTGCTCGTCCAACCATTCTTTGAGCTTTTCTCCAACAATACTTTCGACGACAGGTCTAACCTCTGAAGAAACAAGTTTGTCTTTTGTCTGAGAAGAAAATTTCGGATCAGGTGCTTTTACAGAAAGAACACAAGTTAAACCTTCACGCATATCTTCCCCCGTGATGACTGCTTTTTCTTTTTTAAGCAAGCCTGTTTCTGAGATGTAATTGTTGATAGAGCGTGTTAATGCTCCCCTGAAGCCGGCAAGATGTGTTCCGCCGTCTTTTTGGGGAATATTGTTTGTGAAACAAAGCATACTTTCATTATAGGCGTTCGTCCACTGCATTGCAACTTCCACAACAATATCGTTTTGTTCACCCGAAAAAGCAATTGTGTTGTCGTGTAAAGGAGCCTTGGCCTTATTTAAGTGTTCAACAAAAGCTGACAAACCTCCTTCATAGTGAAAATCTTCTTCTTTTTTTTCAGCACCGCGGTTGTCAATCAACTTCAAATAAACGCCAGAGTTTAAAAAAGCCTTTTCTCTGATGGCTCTTTCAAGCGTTTCAAAAGAAAATTCCGTTTGTGTAAAAGTTTTTGGCGATGGTAAAAATGAAACTTCTGTTCCGTGTTTTCCGACAGCATCGCCCACAACTTCAACATGTTTAACAACGTTTCCGTCGGCAAATTCGGCAAAATATTCTTTGTCGCCGCGCCAAATTCTTAATTTAAGCCATGTTGACAAAGCATTAACGACAGAAACACCAACACCGTGCAAACCGCCAGATACTTTGTATGAATTGTTGTCAAATTTGCCGCCTGAATGTAGTTCTGTCATGATAACTTCAGCAGCAGAAACGCCTTCTTCCTTGTGCATATCAACAGGCATACCTCGACCATTGTCTCGGATTGTTGCCGACCCATCCGGATTTAAGATAACCTCTGTTTTGTCGCAAAAACCAGCCAAAGCTTCATCAATAGAGTTGTCTAAAACCTCATAAATCATGTGGTGCAAGCCAGAGCCATCGTCAGTGTCGCCGATGTACATTCCGGGGCGCTTGCGAACAGCGTCCAACCCCTTTAAAACTTTAATAGAATCTGCGTTGTATTCTTGTTCACTTTTTAAGAATTCTTCTTGGCTTAAATCTGTCATCATTTTCCTACTTTTGTTGTTAATTTTGCTTTCAAAAAGTATAGCGCAAAGAGTTTTTTTTAACCATTGTAAAGATGAAGTTATCAAACGATTTTTATTTTTAGAATATCTTTTTTTTACTTGCAAAATCTTGAGATGTTTTTTTGCGGGCAAGCCACACTTTTTGGTAGACTTTTTTTTAAGTTCGTGTTTAACTGCGCGCAGATGTGTTTAAAAAAAGGAAATATAAAATGTTAAGCTCATATTTAAAATCTTTAATAAAAAAAGCATCTCAAGATATGAAAACTATCGTGTTGCCGGAAGGTGAAGACAAAAGAGTTCTTGAAGCTGCTTATTTGGCTGTTCAGCAAAAAGTTGCAAAACCTGTTATTTTAGGTGATGTGGCTGAAATTCAAGCCTTTTTTGATGAAAAAGGTTGGTCTATGGAGGGGATAGAAGTTATTGAGCCTCAAAATTCTGAAAACTTAAAAAATTATGCACAGCTTCTTTTTGAGCTTAGAAAAGCTAAGGGTATGACAGAAGAAGAAGCTGATGCAACAGCGTTAAGCCCTAATTATTTCGGTACGTTAATGATGAAATCAGGACATGCGGACGGCATGGTCTCAGGAGCTAATCATTCTACCGCTGACACAGTGCGCCCAGCCCTGCAAATTATTAAGTCAAAAAATCCGGACATGGGTGTTTCATCTTTCTTTATTATGGTTTCAAATGATGAGCCTTTTATTTTGTCAGATTGCGGTTTGGTTATCAAACCAAGCGAAAAAGAACTTGCTGACATTGCTATTAACGCGGCTGTTTCTGCTGTTCAGTTCGGCATTGCGCCGAATGTTGCTATGCTTTCATATTCAACAAAGGGTTCAGGAAAAGGTGAAGATGTTGATAAAGTTAAGGCAGCAACGCTTTTGGCAACAGCTTTAGCGGCTCAAGAAGATTATAAAAAGTATGGTATCAATATTGATGGTGAATTACAGGCTGATGCAGCTTTAGATATGACTGTTGCTGCGAAAAAAGCTCCTCAAAGTCAAGTAGCGGGCAAAGCAAAGGTTTTAATTGTACCTGATTTAAATGCAGGAAATATTTGCTATAAACTGTTGCAAAGACTTGGCGGCTGTGAAGCATACGGTCCTATTTTGCAGGGATTAAAAGCGCCGATTAATGACTTGTCAAGAGGGGCTTTGGTTGAAGATATTTTGGGTGCAATCGCCATTACTGCCATTCAGGCTCAGAACAATTAAAAACAGAAGAAAGGATTAATTTATGAAAAAAGTCTTAGTTATTAACTCAGGTTCATCTTCATTAAAATATCAGCTTTTTAATGTTGATGGAGACAACTATGAACCAGTTGCTAAAGGTATTGCTGAAAGAATTGGTATTGAAGGTTCAAACATTTCTCTTAAAATTGGTGACAACAAACAAACAAAACATATTGATATGCCAACGCACACCGAAGCCTTTAAGGAGGTTATCAACTTTTTGCTCAGTGGACCATTAAAAAGTGTCGAGGAGCTGAGTGCCGTCGGACATCGTGTTTTGCATGGTGGTGAAATTTTTAAGGATTCCGTTAAAATAACAGACGAAGAAATAGCGAAAATGGAAACATTAAAGCCTTTGGGTCCCCTTCATATGCCAGCTAATATTTCAGGCATTAGAGCAGTTGAAGAATTGCTTCCGAATGTTCCCCAGGTTGCTGTTTTTGATACAACGTTTCATCAAACCATGAAACCCGAAGCCTTTATGTATGCTCTTCCAATGGAATATTATACAAAGCATCAAATTCGCCGATATGGTTTTCATGGAATTTCGCACGCATTTGTTGCCCAAGAGGCTGCAAAACTGATTGGCAAAAAGGGCAAAATTATTACCTGCCACTTGGGAAATGGAGCATCTTTGGCTGCTGTTGACAATGGTAAATGTGTTGATACATCAATGGGTTTTACGCCGCTTGCCGGAATTATCATGGGAACACGTTCGGGAGATGTTGATCCGTTCATTGCCCTGCATTTGCAAAAGGTTTTAGGTAAAACAGCCGAAGAGGTTAATGCCATTTTAAACAAACAAAGCGGCATGTATGGCATTTGTGGTTATTCGGACAATCGTGATGTTGAAACAAAATACCAGGAAGGCGAAGAAAAAGCCGTTTTAGCAATGAATATGTATGTTCATAGCATTCTGCGTTTTATCGGAAGCTATATTGCTGTTTTAGGCGGCGTTGATGCAATTGTCTTTACAGCTGGCGTGGGTGAAAACGGTTCTATTTTGCGTCAGATGATTATGGAGAAACTTGGTTATTTAGGCATTCATTTGAATGTTGAAAACAATAAAAAACGCGGTGAGACCATTGAAATATCAACTTCAGATTCGAAAGTTCGCGTTTTTGTGATACCAACAAACGAAGAACTTATGATTGCACAAGATACAATGCGTTTAGCATTTTAGCATATGTGGTTTGAAAAATAAAAAACTTGCTTTTTGAATCTTTTTTGATAGAATTAAAAGTATCGGAAAGCAATGCAGATATAATTCAATGGTAGAATGAAAGCTTCCCAAGCTTTTTATGCGGGTTCGATTCCCGTTATCTGCTCCAATAAAAAAACACCTTTTAAGGTGTTTTTTTTTAAAGAAGGGAATCGAACCCGAAAGGGCGCGAGGATAAAAACAACCTCAAAATGTTGTTTTTACCGCAAGCGGAGCATCA
>CADBSM010000069.1 GCA_902797315.1 uncultured Pseudomonadota bacterium
TACAATGGCTGCCTGCTATCAGCTAGCTAATCAGAAATGTTTGGGGCAATTAAAAATTCTTCATAAAAGTGAAAAAACATATCATGAAAGTGCTGATACTGATGATGACTTGTCGGATATTTCTACAACCGTCAGACGCAATATTCTTTTTTATTGTAAAAAATAAAAAAAGTGGTTCTTATCACAAAAAAAAGCTCCTGCATAGGAGCTCTTTTAAAAGTTTCTTTGTCAAAAAAACTATTTCTCTTCTTTGGCTTTTTCAGCAGCAGCTTTTGATGTTGCTGTCAAGTCATCTGCAATACGAGCAGATTTACCTCTTAAAGCGCGTAAGAAATAAAGTTTTGCGCGGCGAACTTTACCGATACGTGAAACTTCGATTTTGGCGACATTAGGAGAATAAAGCGGAAATACACGCTCAACACCTTCGCCAAAGGAAATTTTACGAACAGTAAACGAAGAGTTTAATCCGTCATTTTTGCGGGCGATACAAACACCTTCATAAATCTGGATACGCTCACGATCGCCTTCTTTTACTTTTGTGTGCACTCTTAAGGTATCGCCGGCTTTGAAATCCGGAAGGTTTTTGCCTTCAAGGAGCTTTTCAATCTGCTCTTGTTCTTTCATTTTTAAAATATTCATCAGTTTTACCTTTTCTAATAAAAAATTTGTTATCTTATATACCTAAAGCTTTTGTAAATCAAGATATTTTTTCAAAAGTTCAGGACGTCTTGTTTGAGTTTGTTTTAAGGACTGCTCTTTGCGCCAGTTTTCAATGTTTTGATGATGTCCAGAAAGTAGAATTTCAGGCACTTTTCGTCCTTTCCATTCAATGGGGCGAGTATATTGAGGATATTCTAATAACCCGTCTTCAAAACTTTCAGAACATATGGATTGTGTGTTGCCCAAGACACCATCGAGTAATCTGACAATACCATCAATCATAACCATAGCAGCTTGTTCGCCTCCGGTTAAAATATAATCTCCGATACTGATTTCGTCAGGATGATATTCTTCTATAATACGTTCATCAACACCTTCAAAACGATTACAGATAATCATCAGGTTTTCTTTTTGAGCGAGCTCATGAAGTTTTGCTTGTGTGAGGGGTCTGCCTTTAGGGGTCATATAGATAAGATGATCTTTGTTGAGATGAGCATCAATTGCTGATCCCAAGATATCTGCACGCATGACCATTCCGGCGCCACCGCCGCAAGGTGTATCATCAACACTGCCGTATTTGTCGGTTGCATAATTTCTGATATTGATTGTCTCAAGCCTCCATTTACCTTCAGCTAAGGCTTTACCGGTTAGCGAAAAACCTAAAAAGCCAGGAAACATCTCAGGGTATAAAGTCAAAACTTTAATCTTCATGATTTATTTCCTCATCATCAAAAAAGGTCATTGAAGCTTGAGAAAGCAGAATAAATCCTTCCTTCACATTAATCTCAGAAACATACTGATCAGTAAATGGAATCATTTCCGGTTGCTTTGCAAAATGAAAACGAATTTCGAGAATATCACCAGCGCCAAAGTTATAAATACCGACGACTTCTCCTATAGGGGTATCTGATTTTACTTTTTCATATACCTTTAGCCCAATCAAATCTGCTTGGTAAAATGTATTTTCATGCAAATCCGGAAGTTTTTTTCTTTCAATATAGAGTTCTGTGCCAACTAAAGCTTCAGCATCATTGCGATTGTTTATACCATTAACTTTAATTCTGAGAAGCTCTTTTGAAAATCCGACAAATTGAGGGGCAAAAAACTTCAGACCAGTTTTATCTGAAAGCTTGCCATAAGCACAAATATCTTTAGGGTTAGAAGTAAAGCTTTTAACTTTGACTTCACCCTTAATACCATGCGCTGCAACAATTTTTCCAAGACAAATCAAGTCTGACATTTTCAATCCTAAAACATTATCAAATTATTCAGCAGATTCAGTTTCGGCAGGAGCGGCTTCTGCGGCTTTTGCAGCTTCAGCAGCAGCTTTTGCTTTTTCTTCTTTTTCTTTTAAACGTTCAATGGTTTTAGCACGAGGAGCCGATTTTTTAGGTTGCTCGCGCAAGACAGGAGCCTTGCAAATTCCAAGATTAGCAAACAATTTTTGTAATCTTTCTGTTGGCTGAGCACCTTTTTGAATCCATGCTTTGACCTTTTCGGCATCAACAACTAAACGTTGTTCATGATCTTTGGGAAGAAGGGGATTATATGTGCCCAATTTTTCAATGAAGCGACCATCACGCGGTGCGCGTTGATCAGCTGCTACAATGCTATAAAACGGGCGTTTTTTAGAACCACCTCTTGATAATCTAATACGAACTGCCATTTTTTTTCCTTTCTTATATATCGTTAAAGTGTAACACTTTAAGCCCTATGGCATGGGCTTAAAAGCGCTTGTTGTTATACGGTCCGAACATTGAAGACATCGAACCTCGTTTCATCATTTGGGACAATCCTTTCATTCCGCCGAATTTTCCCATTTGTTTCATCATGGTCGCCATTTGCTCATATGATTTTAAGAGCTTGTTGACCTCTGAAACTTCCACACCGGCACCATTTGCAATTCTTTTTTTTCGGCTTGCTTTAATGATATCCGGATATGATCTTTCTTGAGGCGTCATTGATAAAATGATAGCTTCTTGCCTTTTTATAATATTGTCTGCACCCGCCTGTTCTATTTGAGATTTAAATTTAGACAGACCAGGGATCATGGATAAAATGGATCCCATCGAGCCAAGTTTTTGAATGCTTCTCATTTGTGAGAGCAAATCATTTAAATCAAATTTACCTTTCATCATTTGAGCGGTCATTTTTGAGGCTTCTTCTTGATCAATAGTTTCAATGGTTTTTTCGACCAATGAAACAACATCTCCTTGCCCTAAAATTCGACCAGCGATGCGATCAGCATGAAAGGCTTCAATTTCATCGATTTTTTCACCTGTGCCTAAAAATTTAATCGGGACTCCTGAAACCATTTTCATTGACAGGGCTGCGCCTGCTCTAGATGTGCCGTCTATTCTGGTTAATACAATACCTGTGATGCCTATTTTTTCATGAAATGTTTTAGCCACATGACAGGCCTCTTGACCAATTAAAGCGTCGGCGACCAAAAGGACTTCAATGGGGTTGGCCTTTTTTCTGATTTGTTTCACTTCGTCCATTAACACTTCATCTATCTGAAGACGGCCTGCTGTATCAAGAATCAAAATATCATAGCTGCCTGTTTTGGCTTTTAACAAGGCTCTGTCAGTAATTTCTAAGGGGTTTTGACCTTCGACTATTTCTAAAACATCAACTCCAATTTGATTGCCAAGTTGGGACAGTTGTTCCTGTGCGGCAGGGCGATAGGTGTCCAGTGAAGCCATTAAAATTTTTTTATGTTTTTTAAGTTTGTTTGCAAGTTTCGCTGCGGTGGTTGTTTTGCCAGAACCCTGAAGTCCAACCATCAAAATAACGGCAGGGGCAGGGGTATTTAGGTTTAATTCGCTATTTTCGTTTCCAAGCAGTTTGACTAATTCATCGTGCACAATTTTAACAACCATTTGTCCGGGTTGAATTGAACGGACAACTTTTTCACCTAAAGCTTGTTGTTTAACTTGAGCAATAAAATCTTTGACAACGGGAAGCGATACATCAGCTTCTAAAAGGGCAATTCTGATTTCACGCATAGCTGTATCGATATCAGTCTCAGAAAGAACGCCTCGAGAGGTGATAGAACGAAACACAGAACTTAATCTATCTGTTAAAGCTTCAAACAAAATTTATTTTTCCTTTATGTCTTGAAACATTTGTTTACAAAAAAAACTCACGCCAGTGTGCGAACCCTCGCTGACTGACGGCACGCCGTGGCGTGTTATATAAACAAAAGCTTCCTTTAAACTTTCCTTCGTTAATAATCTGTTTTTTTTTGGAAGTCAATATTTTTTTTATAAAAATCTGAAAAAGCTACCGATATAAATATAAGTCGTTTCCATTTTTTTCAAGCCAAGTTTTTCCGATACTGCATCCGGGATAAAGTGTTTTTACTGTTTTCCAAAAGGCCGTTGAATGATCGAGGTGTTTGAGATGCGCAACTTCGTGAGCTATTAAATATTCGATAACCTCATGTGGAGCCAAGGCGATTCTCCAATTGTAGTTGATGTGATTAAGTGTCGAACAACTTCCCCAACGAGATTTTGTGTCTTTAATGCTTACACCTGTAATTTTGCAGCCTATTTTATCAGCCAAAAGAATTGAACGTTTTAGAAATTCTTTTTTTGCTTCTCTCTTGATATAATCTTTGACACGCCTGTGCAAAAATTCCTTTTCCCCACCGACAAAAAGTGTGGAATCGATCAGATGTGGAGCGCCACAATCTGGTCTGTGAAATATTGTGACTCTTTTTCCAAAAAGAGAGATTTTTTCGCCATCTTCAAAATTTTTCAGCTTTGGTAAATGTGCCAACTTTTCTTCTATCCAGTCAATATGAGCTTGAATAAAATCAAACGCTTTTTTCTTTGGATACCATTTAGGCATTGAAAAAATGACGCAACGCTTTTGATGGTCGATTCTTAAACTCAATCGTCTTACTTTAAAATCGCTTTTTATAGTTAGTGGAAAATCAAAGGAATTTTCTAAATCAAAGGTCTTCCCAGTCAACAATGTAATCTTCATAATCTTCAACCTCTGATTCGCTTACAACGGGTCTGTGTTTTAAGGAGATACCTGCTTCTATAACTGAAGATGCTTTGCCTGTGATAAGTGGGTGCCACGAGGGCAAATCTTGTCCATTATCTAACAAAAGATAAGCACAGGTTTTGGGTAACCATCTGGGTTTTTCTCGAATAGCCTTGATGTCAATATCTCTGCAATCTTTCACAACATCAAATCGATTCTGATAAATTCGGCACAAACAATTTTTAGGGTTTAGAAAACGACAGTGGGCATTCGTAAAATAAATTTTTCCCTTACATTCTAACTTGTTGAGACAACATTTTCCACAGCCGTCACACAAAAGCTCCCATTCTTTTTTTGAAAGTTCTTCAAGCTTTTTCTTTTTCCAAAACTCTGGTTCAACATTTTGATTTTTGAAACGAGCTTGGGGTGAATATGCTTTTTGAATGCGATAGTTTTCTTTGTTCATAGAAATTCCTTCGAAAAAGAGCCTTTGAGAAGCAATCAAAGGCTCTTTTTTTTACTCAAAAAATTTATTTTTTGCTCACTTTTTTTGCAGCAGCTTTCTTTGTCGGTGCTTTTTTAGCCGTTACAGCCTTTTTCGGAGCAGCTTTTTTTGAAGCTGTTTTTTTAGCTGTGGCTGTTTTTGTTGGCTTAGCAGCCTTTGCGGCAGTTTTCTTTGCCGGTGCTTTTTTAGCTGTTACAGCCTTTTTCGGAGCAGCTTTTTTTGAAACTGTCTTTTTAGCTGTGGCTGTTTTTGTTGTCTTAGTAGTCTTTGCGGCAGTTTTCTTTGCCGGTGCTTTTTTAGCCGTTACAGCCTTTTTCGGAGCAGCTTTTTTCGAAGCTGTCTTTTTGGCTGTTGCTGTTTTTGTTGTCTTAGCAGCCTTTGCGGCAGCTTTTTTTGCCGGTGCTTTTTTAGCCGTTACAGCTTTCTTCGAAGCGGCTTTTTTAGGCGTAGCTTTCTTCGCAACTTTTTTCTTTGTCGTTTTTTTCTTTTTTTGCATTGCAACTTTTTCAAGTTTTGCTTTAGCCGCTCTGATGGCTTCATCTAATGCAACCTCAGAACACAAACCGACAGCAACCGGATTTTTAGCTCGAAGCATAGACATATCTTCGCGTGTGCCATTTCTAATAGCATCAATTGTTGGGTTGGTTGTTCCTATCAATTTGCGAATTTGTGCATTTGCAAGCTCAGGACAATTATGGATAAGCCATAAAATAGCAGAAGGTTTATCCAAGCGTTGTGAGGGCGTCAAAACCTTTTTATTGCGAGCATTAATTTCTTTAACATTTTTTTCTAGAACACTCGCGACTAAATCCGCAAAAGGATCATTCTCGCAACGCTGAATTTCTTCTTTAGTCAGTTGCCCGTTTGCAACAGGGCTCAGACCAATGATATTTGACGCAACATCTCCATCAGCTATAGCCTGAATTTCAAGTTCATGTAATTCACAAAATTTAGCGATCTGACGAAATGTTAACATGGTGTTGTCTACAAGCCATACAGCTGTGGCTTTGGGCATTAAAGGTGCTGTCATAAGTTTTATCCTTTTCTGTTAATTTCTCTTTGATAGGATCAAGCATACGCAATATCTCTATGTTTGACAAGAAAAAAAAAAAAAAAAAGCCCAGAAGATTAAAATTTTATATCTCTTCCATTTGCTTGATCTGTTTTTCGAGATCTTTAAGCTTAAGTTCTAAAGTAGATGATGGTTTCATTTCTTTAGCTTTTTTTATTTGAAGCTTCGCGGTTTCAATATTGTCCATAAAAAGACTATATTTTGCTAAAGCATAAAAACTTTCAGCAGTTTTGCCTTGTTCAAAATAGGCGCGAGATAACAGTTGCCACGCCGAAGCATTTTCTCTTTTGAGTTGAATTTTATTGAGTGTATTGATGATATGCTGTAAATTTGACT
Source organism: uncultured Pseudomonadota bacterium (assembly GCA_902797315.1). GTDB lineage: Bacteria > Pseudomonadota > Alphaproteobacteria > RF32 > CAG-239 > UBA1254. Next base: position 6,570 of record CADBSM010000069.1, read on the forward strand.
TTCGATTTTTAGATTCTAAAGCGCATTCGGCATATAAGAGCATTGTTTCAATTGAATCAGGTTTCAAACTTAAAGATTTTTCATAAGCTGTCAGAGCTTGTTCAATTTTGCCACTTTCAAATAAAAACTGCCCTTTCAGTTGGTAAAAATACGGATTTTGCGGAAATTTGACAATTAAATCATCAATTAATTGAATTGCCTCTGCATACCTTTTTTGCCTGAACTTGATAATGGCGTGTGCATATTTTGAAGCATCTGATGAATCTGAAGAACGATATTTTTGTAGCACTCTTTCAATAGGCAACAAAAAAGCGGTTAATTTGGCTTTAACAAATTGAAAATCTTTATCATAAACAGATGACGTTTGTCCGCCGTTTTTTTTGATGGCGCTTTCAAAAAATGAAAGTCTTTCTGCTGACATCGGATGTGTTCGAAAATATGGAATTTCTTTGTGTCCGCTCAAACGATTTGTTTTTTGTATGGTTTTCATAAAATTTCTAAGACCTTGAGGCGATTGTCCAAGGGCCTTTAAATATCGAACGGCGCTTTCATCAGCACTTCGCTCTTCTTGCATTTGATAGGCTGTTAATGAATTAAGCAACGATCCATGAGATCCGAGGGCTACAGCCATTGCGGCATCTCCTCGACCAGAAGCGACAGCTGTTGCACCGGCGGCAATTAAAGAAACTACAGAAAGAGTTTGCAAATCTTGAATTTTAAGCTTCTGGCGCATAATGTGCCCACCAGAAATGTGACCTGATTCATGTGCTAATATTCCTGAAAGCTCATTAGCTGTTTCAGCTGTAATTAAAGTTCCTGTATGAACAAATAAATTGTTGCCGTCACTGACAAAAGCATTTAATGACATGTCGTTAAGCAAATGTATTTTGTTGGGATTGAAGGAAATTCCTGCTACCTTAAAAATAGGCTTAACAATGTTCTGTAGAAATGTCTCTGTTTCGTCATCAGTTAAAAGTGAAGGCAACTGAGCTTGAGCTTTTATGCCAAAGCTCAAGCAAAATATGACGAGCAATAAGCGTACACTAGTTTTTATCCAATTAATCTGCGCCACCATGTTGTTTTGCTCTTTTGAGAATCATTTGTGTTGTCTGCGTTTTGAATGTCATCATTGTCATATTCTTTTCTGTTTTGACGATTTTTAAAGCGTCTGTCAAAACGACCACGCCGACGATTAAAACGTTTTTTATATGTTTTTTGTTCATTTTCAAGAGCTAAATCCTCATCAAAAGCATCTTCAACCCATTCGTCATCATCAAAAGAGTCAGAATAAGCTGTTGTAGGCACGTTTTCAGAAACTTGATCTTGAATTTTAGTGATTCGCTGACGCTCAATTTTAAAATCTGTCACATTTTTGATGCTATTGTCGGCAGAAATAACAACAGACATGTTATAGCGCGTTTCCAGTTCCAATAAATTAGCTCGTTTTTGATTGAGCAAATAAATAGCAGTTTCTGTTGGCACGGACACAGTTAAACTCGAAAATCTGTTTTTAATGCCTTCTTCTTCAATAGCTCTCAAAATCAGGACTGCGCCTGATTCTTTTGTACGTACAACACCTTGTCCGTGGCAATGAGGACAAGTCTCGTAATTGCTTTCAACAAAGGATGAATGCATACGTTGGCGTGAAATTTCTAAAAGGCCAAAACAACTCATTTTAGCGACCTGAACGCGAGATCGATCGTTTTTGAGGGCTTCTTTCATTCTTTTTTCAACCGCTATATTGTTTTTTGGCTCATCCATATCAATGAAATCGACGACAATCAAACCGGCCAAATCCCGCATTTTTAATTGGCGTGCAATTTCATCAGCTGCCTCTAAATTCGTTTTAAGGGCTGTTTCTTCAATATCCATCTCTTTTGTGGCTCTTCCTGAGTTGACATCGATAGCGACCAAAGCTTCTGTTGGGTTGATAACCAGATATCCTCCGGATTCAAGCTGTACATTAGGACTATGAAGTTTGTCAAGCTGCGATTCTATTTGATAGCGTTGAAAAACGGGAGCCTCATCTTTTTTGCGACACTTCAGCTTACGCAAACTTTGTGGAGATAAAATCTTAATAAAATCTCGAGCTGTTTTATATGCTTGATCACCATCAACAATAATTTCATCAATGTCTTTCGTGCACATATCACGTAAGGAACGCTTAATTAAGTCACCCTCTTCATAAACAAGGCAAGGCGCTTTGTTTTTTAAGGCGCTGATGCGAATCAAATTCCACGTGCGAATAAGATAGTTGTAGTCTCGAGAAATTTCTTCTTTTGTCTTGCCTTCACCGGCAGTTCGGATAATCAACGACATATCCATACCAAGTGGCAAATCTTTCATAATGTCTTTGAGACGCTTTCTGTCTGCAGCATCTGTGATTTTGCGTGAGACACCACCGCTTTTAATGCGGTTAGGCATTAAAACGCCATATCTACCGGCAAGGGATAAGTAGGTCGTAAATGATGCGCCCTTGTTTCCTCGTTCTTCTTTAACAACTTGGACAAGCATAATTTGTCCCTCTTTAATGACATCTTGGATGGCAGAATTGTGATAAAGTTTTCGAGCCCGAATAAGTTTTCTTTGTATTTCGAAGCTTTGCTCAAATTCAGCTTCAGACACATCGTCAGGTATATCAATGTCTACATCCTCATCATCTTCATTTTCAGAGGCATCTTCATCAAAATCTTCGCGTTCTGAGATTGTCTTGTAATCATTGAGAACATCGTCAGAATCATCTGAACGTAGAGCAGGTGCAACTTTAATTTCATCTTCCTGAGAAGCTTGGTTTTGTTCATCTGATGCCATTTTTTTTGGCCTGCGACGATAAGTTCTTTTCTTCTTTGGCTCTTCTTGAGAATGATCTTGAGCAAGCTCTTGCGCTTGAGATGCTTGGTGTTTTTCGTCTTCATCATGTTGAGCAGTATCCGAAATTTGCTCTGTTTCAATGAAAGGCTCTTGAAAAGTTGGCTCAGCAAAAACCTCTTGGCTGTTTTCATTAGGTTGAGTGTCTTCAGCTTCCGTTGTTTTTTGAGCTTCTTGGTCTTCTATCCTTTCTTGTTCAAGTTTGCGTGCTTCATAAAGTGCTTTTTTTTCAGCTCGAATACGAGCACGTTCTTCTTTGCGTTGTTTGATATATTGTTTTTTGTTTTCAATAATTTCATCAACTTCTTGGTCGATAGATTGCAAAAGATCTTCACTGACATTGTAATAATCAGGATGAATTTCACCAAACGCCAGAAAACCGTGTTTGTTTCCGCCGTAATCAATAAAAGCAGCTTGAAGAGAGGGCTCTACTCGAATAACTTTTGCCGTATAAATATTGCCTTTAATTTGTTTTCTTGAAGTTGATTCAAACTCCACATCTTCGACTTTATTTCCATCAACGATAACAACACGCGTTTCTTCGGGTTGTGTATCATCAATTAACATTCTTTTTACCATAAACGTATCCTTACATCTCAATAGCTATTAACATTAAGACGCGACAGTTTCTAAATTATTTATGAAGCTCAAATATAAAGACTCTGCCCCCTAAGGCAAAAATTTCAAAGTTTAATATCTACTTTCATAACCTTTTTAAAAGAAACAAATTTTATTTCTTGCTTAATTCGTTGCTGTTTCTTTTAAAAAAACAAACTGTGCATCCTTTGTCGATAAACGCATCTTATGTTCAGTTCTTCCGTGCGCATGAATATCGACCTCTTCACAATATCTGTTTTATTTTTAAATTACAACAAGAAAATTTTTTATTATCAAAATATTTTTTAACACATTGGTAAGAAATCTTCGCTTAAAATATGCTGCAATGAGAAAGATGTACAAAATGTTGAATGTTTTTCAGAAGACGCTTTTGATGGCGGTTCTTTTTGTTTTTGTGTTTGGTTGGTCTCAAAATGTGTCTGCTGCAACAATTACAAATATGAGAATTGGTCAGCAAGTAAGCGGTGTTCGTATTGTTTTAGATGCAGACAAAAAATTTGATTATGACGTTTTTTTGCTAAACAATCCCAAAAGGCTGGTTGTCGATGCTCTTAATTCTAAAATTAAAAAAACACTTCAAAGCAGTAAAAATAATATTATTTCTTCGACGCGAGTGGGTGAACTCAATGCTTCTGATAAACGGGTTGTTTTTGATCTTCAAAAGCCTGTTTTAATTAAACAGGTTTTTATGCTTTCCCCTCAAACGAATACAAGTTGGCGTTTGGTTGTTGATTTGGTTGTGGCTTCCGAACGTGATTTTAGCTCAAAAATTGGTGCAAAATATGCCTTTTCAAGCCAATCGAAAAATAAAAGTTTGGCCATTAAATCAGCATCATCAAATAAGTCAAATTCATGGTTTTCTTCTTCTGAAAAGGTTTCTAGGCCAAAACAAAAACAAAAAATTATCGTTTTGGATCCGGGACATGGTGGTAAAGATCCAGGGGCTATTGGCGCATATGGTAGAACATATGAAAAAAACATTACGCTGGCTATGGGCAAAGAATTGAAAGGTATTTTAGAAAAGAAAGGCTATAAGGTTTATTTAACAAGATCAACAGATATCTTTATTCCTCTGCGCCAACGCGTTCGTATTGCGCAAAAATATAAGGCTGATTTGTTTGTGTCAATTCATGCAGACAGTGCCGTCAACAAAAATGCCAAAGGTCTTTCTGTTTACACGCTTTCTGAAACAGCTTCTGATAAAGAAGCTGCAGCACTTGCTGAACGTGAAAACAAAGTTGATATTATTGGCGGTGTTGACTTTTCTGAAAATTCCAAGGAAATTAATGATATATTGATTTCTCTTTCGCAAACAGACTGTCGTAACAAATCTTCTAAATTTGCGGGGTATATGGTCGGTGAAATGAAAAAATCTGTTAAATTGGTTGATAATACACACCGCTTTGCCGGATTTGCTGTCTTAAAAGCACCAGATATTCCGTCTGCTTTGTTGGAAATGGGATATCTTTCTAACAGGCAAGAAGAACAGCTTTTAAAACAAGCCAGTTATCGTAAAAAACTGGCTAATTCTGCCTCTGCGGCAATTGATAGATATTTTAATGATCCAGAAATTGCAGCTCTTTATTAATTTCTTTACTGGAAAGAATAAAGAAATTTATATTATGGCAAGCTTTTTGCAATTTTTATAGTAAGCAATAAGCCTTTCTATTTATTATCTGGAATGACTTTTGAACTGCTGTACTACATTTTCTATCTTTTTTTCTTCATTCATTTCTTTGATTTTTTTTCTACGATCAGATTCTTCAAGAATGACTTGCGCTGCAGCCTTAAATACTCGATCTAAGTTTTCTGGAATTTTAAATCCGCCTTTAACTCCACGCCTAAGCAACGTAGTAAGATATGAATAGTCTCCCATCCTTTCATCAAATAGAATTTCTTCTTTTTGAGGAAAATACCGACGTAATTTGTCTGAAAGAGTTTTATTTCTTCTAGGCGCAATCTTTCTAATGCTTATATAACAAGTAGGCTCAATAGGGGCGCCCTCCATACTATCCGACCCTATTGAAGAAAAAGCGATAACTGTTCTTGAACCATCTTTAGATTCAGAAACTAAAGCCACTCGATCAGTAAACTTTTCTAGGGTATAGTTTTCTTTTTCTACCTTCTCCATTTCTCGTTCGTTTTTCCATCCACCGATGATAACAGTATATTTTTCTTTGTTTCGAAATTCTTTTAACAAGTTCTCTTCTGTGTTGTCCATTGTATTATCCATTTTAATCTCTCCTTTAAGTTATTATTTATTGTGTTCATATTTAACACAAAAAATTTTTTCTGTCAATATTTTTTTGTCAGATGTTGCAGAAAATTTAAAATTGAACAGCTCATTTTGATAGTATTTTTTTGCCGGAGTTAAGAGCGTTTTTCTGAAAAGATTGTTTTGATTATATTCCAATGATGATATTATTTGATTATTTTCCCCAAAAAAACAAACCCCCAATTGCAATTGAGGGTTTGTTTTTGTTTGGGTCACACCAATTGCTTATTCAGCAACTTTGAGCTGAGACATATGCTCTAACAAAGCTCGCTTCTCGTTGACACCTTCTTGAGCTTTATTTAAAAGCTTTTCATAACGCTCTGGGTTCATTTTGTTGACCACTTGGAAACGTGTTTCCGAAGCCATGTATTCACTCAAAGGTTTAGAAGGAGCCTTTGAATCAAGCATTAATGGAGCTTTGCCTTCTTTGATGTTATCGGGATTATAACGATAAATCGGGAAAGATCCTGTTTCAACAGCATCTTTTTGGTGCGAAAGTCCGTCTGCCATGTTTAACCCTTGGTTGATACATGGACAATATGCTATGATAATAGATGGACCATCATAGCTTTCGGCTTCATTAAATGCCTTAATTGTCTGCATATCATTAGCTCCTAAGGCAACTTGTGCAACATAGACATTGCCATAGCTCATAGCAATCATACCAAGATCCTTTTTAGCAAGCTCTTTACCGGCTGTTGCAAATTTTGCAGAAGCACCCATAGGTGTTGCTTTTGATTGTTGACCGCCGGTATTTGAATAAACACCTGTATCAACAACGAGAATATTGATGTTTTTGCCAGAAGCAATAGCATGATCGACACCACCAAAGCCAATGTCATAAGCCCATCCGTCTCCGCCGATAATCCATACAGACTTTTTGATTAAATAATCAGCAAGCTCGCTTAAATGCTTAGCCTCTTTTGTGTCAATAGCTTTAAGCTCTAAACGAAGAGCTGCAACATAATCACGCTGCAAATCAATTTCAGCATCATTTGATTGCGGATTTGATATAATCTTGTCGGCAACATCTGAAAGTCTGTCCTTGAGGTTTTCCAACAGGGTCAAAGCGGTCTGCTTTTCTTGATCAATTGAAAGACGCATACCTAAACCAAATTCAGCATTGTCTTCAAATAAAGAGTTTGCCCAAGCCGGACCATGACCTTTTTCATCTTTGGCATAAGGTGTTGTCGGCAGATTGCCTGAATAAATAGAAGTACAACCTGTTGCATTTGCAACAACCATTCTGTCACCAAAAAGCTGCGTTAACAATTTGATGTATGGTGTTTCACCGCAACCAGCACAAGCACCTGAAAATTCAAACAAAGGTTTAATCATTTGTGTTGTCTTTGGCAAATTTTTAGCAACATCTGTTCTCTTGACATAAGGAAGTGTCTCAAAAAACGTCCAATTTTCTTTTTCAGCATCAAGATGATTTTCAATATGATCCATATTGATAGCATGTAAGTTTGGATTTTCTTTGTTTTTAGCAGGACATGCGCTGACACAAACGCCGCAACCGGTACAATCTTCAGGTGAAATTTGCAAAATGAACTGTTTGCCTGCGAATTCTTTACCCTTATAGTCGGCATGTTTTAATGTTGAAGGTGCTTTTTGAAGTTCTTGTTGTGAAGCAACCTTCATTCTGATAACACCATGTGGACAGACAATTGAACATTTACCGCACTGAATACACAAGTTTTCATCCCAAACAGGAATTTCTGTTGCGATACAGCGTTTTTCATATTGCGTTGTCGCCGTTGGCCATGTGCCATCTACAACTTCCTGAAGTTCAGACGTTTTGACTTTATCGCCGTTTTCAGCAATTAATTTTGCCGTTAACTTCTGAACAAATTCAGGCGCGTTTGCAGGAACAGCTGGCAAACGTTTAAATGAAGATGTGACATGATCAGGATATTTTACCTCAAATAAATGCTCTAAAGAAGCATCAACGGCTGCAAAGTTCTTGGCAACGACAGCATCGCCTTTTTTAGAGTATGTCTTTTTAATAGCAGCTTTGATTTGTGCAATTGCTTCGTCCTTTGGTAAAATATTTGAAATTGCAAAGAAACAGGTTTGCATAACGGTATTAATACGTTGACCCATGCCTGTCGCACGTGCAACCTCAACCGCATTAATGGTATAGAACTTTAATTTTTTAGAAATAATCTGTTCTTGAACCTCAACAGGCAAATGATCCCATACTTTATCATGGTCATATGGAGCATTAAGCAAGAATGTTGCGCCTTCTTTTGCAATTTTCAAGATATCAACTTTGTTCATAAATTGGAATTGGTGACAAGCTACAAAATCAGCTGCCGTAATTAAATAAGCTGATCTGATGGGGTTGTCTGAAAAACGCAAGTGTGATGTCGTCATAGAGCCAGATTTGCGTGAATCATACACAAAATATCCTTGGCCGTATTTGCCGGCATCTTCAGCAATAATCTTAATTGAGTTTTTGTTGGCGCCAACTGTTCCGTCTGCACCCAAGCCAAAGAATACAGCACGTACAACATCTTTAGGCTCAACATCAAAACTTTCGTCATATGCAAGAGACTTGAAGGTTACATCATCTGTAATTCCAACTGTAAATCCGTTGATTGGTTTTTCACTTGTGGCGTTTTCAAACACAGCTTTAACCATTGCTGGTGTAAATTCTTTCGAGGACAAACCGTAGCGTCCGCCATAAATTTTCGGCAGAGTATTGATTTGTGCATTTGAAAATGCCTGTGAAAGAGCTGTGACAACATCTAAATAAAGAGGTTCGCCTAAGGCGCCAGATTCTTTTGTTCTGTCTAAGACAGACACTGTTTTAACAGTTTTGGGCATGGCTTTAAGCAAAGCCTGAGCAGGGAATGGGCGATAGAGATGAACCTTGAGTACGCCAAGTTTGTATCCATGTGCATTGAGATATTCAATAGCTTCTTCAACCGTTTCGGCACCAGATCCCATGACAACAATGACGTGTTCGGCATCTTGAGCGCCAGTATAGTCAACAACATGATAGCGACGACCGGTAATTTTATAAAATTTATCCATCTCTTCCTGAACGATACCTTCAACTTTTTCATAAAAAGGATTGGAAGCTTCTCTGCCTTGGAAAAAGACATCAGGATTTTGAGCTGTTCCTCTGATGACTGGCTTTTCAGGACGCAAAGCATGCTCAGCATTGAACTTATAGTTAACATCTTCAAGCATTGCTCTTAAATCATCATCAGACAAAAGGCTGATTTTTTTGATTTCATGTGATGTTCTGAATCCATCAAAAAAGTGCAAAAACGGCACGCGAGATCTTAATGTAGAAGTTTGAGCAATAGCTGCCATATCATGAGCTTCTTGTACAGAATTTGAAGCAAGCATTGCAAAGCCTGTTTGACGACACCCCATCACGTCTGAATGATCGCCATAAATAGAGAGTGCATGATAAGCCAATGATCGTGCCGCAACGTGCATCACAAAAGGACTCAGCTCACCTGCGATTTTATACATATTCGGAATCATTAAGAGCAAGCCTTGAGAGGCGGTAAATGTTGTTGTTAAGCTGCCTGCTTGTACTGCACCGTGACAAGCTCCTGCAGCACCAGCCTCTGATTGCATTTCCTGAACAACAGGGGTTACGCCCCAAATGTTCTTTTGGTTGGCCGCAGACCATGCGTCAGCCCATTCTCCCATCGGCGAAGACGGGGTAATTGGGTAAATGACACAAACTTCATTCATACGATGCGCAACAGAAGCCGTTGCTTCGTTGGCATCCATCATTTTCATCTTTTGATCAGACATCTGTTTTCCTTGAATTAGTTAAAGTTAGATTTTTTTTAAGATTTCACAATCTGGATTTTTCTATAACACATTTTATTTCAAATGCAACCGCTTTTAAAAAATTTTTAAACGCAAAATAAATTCTTGACAAATTGCACAAAAGTTGTACAATTGCTTTCGAATTCAAAACTTTTATGTCATGACAGAATTAGAAAATTACTTAAAGCAAAGGAGTTATGGTTTGCATATTGCAAACCCTGACGGTATGAGGCGAAGCATTGTTAATCACCTCAGGGCGGTCTTCCAAGAAGTTCAAAACGATCTGGAACTGGAAGATGTGACAGATGTGGCGCGTCTTAGGCGGGCAAACCACTTCACAAAGTACTATCAGGAACACCTTGAAGAATTTCGTGGGTTTATGAAATTTATCTACGACTATCGAGGTTGGTATGATAGTGACAGAAGTCTGTACAATTGGTGTCATCTGGAGGCCTACGTTTACATGGTCTTTAAGTTTGCACCCAAGCTTTCGGGCAAGTTCAGGCTTCTGGAAATAACAGGTCAAATTCAGCTGGCTCGTTTTGCGATGCATGATCCTGAGGTTTGCAACTATGTTCTTCAAAATTTTCAGAAGGTGACGGAATCTCAGCTCGTCTTTTTGGATAGGCATGGTCGTGCTCAATCACTTGTTGAGGTATTGTACACTGCTTTGTATGAGGAAAAATGCCGGCGCACGTTTGTCTTAGCGTCGCCCCAATGGTGTCTGTGGCACGTGCTGCTGGTATGTATTTACCCAGAAGGACACTTCAGTCACTGAACTTAAAAAAACACTGTACATGAAAGTACAGTGTTTTTTTGTGTTATTGATGTCAATTTATTCCCACTTGATGAGATGAGCTAAAAAAGAATCTACAAAATCAGCCCGTCTGTTTTGATAGTCTAAATAATAAGCATGTTCCCATACATCAATTGTCATCAGAGGTTTAAGCTGATGAGCTATTGGGGTGTCTGCATTTGATGTTTTCAAAATACTCAATTTGCCCTTGTGATCTTCGACAAGCCATGCCCAACCACTGCCAAATTGAGAAACGGCAGCTGTTTTAAATTCCTGTTCAAAATTTGTATAAGAGCCAAAAGTTTGTTCGATTCTATCAAGCAGTTCTGCTTTTGGTTTTTGTCCACCATTTGGCGATAAACATTTGAAAAAGAAATTATGGTTAAATACTTGAGCCGCATTATTAAAAATAGCAGTATATTCAGCCTTTGAAGCTGTTTGAATGATAATGTCTTCTAAAGTCATATTTTCGAAGGTTGTGCCAGCAATAAGCTTGTTTAAATTGTCAATATAAGCTTGATGATGCTTGTTGTGATGAAATTCAACTGTTCTTTCGGACATAAATGGCGCTAAAGCATCTTTAGCATAATTTAAAGAAGGTAAATTGAACATTTTTTTCCTTTCGAATGAGGTTAAAATAAGATATCATTCGCCCTAATATACAAGATAAAATGGATATTTCAAGAGATAATATTAATAATTATTAACAGGCTAAGATTAATTGTTAACAAAACAAAATTATCAAGTTATATTAATTTCATCGGATCAATAAAAATTGGAAGGTGAAAAGATGAGAGTTCTACTTGTTGAAGATGATTATGCTGTTTCACAAAGCATTGAAACAATGCTTAAAAAAGAAGGAATGGTTGTTTATGCAACTGATTTAGGTGAAGAAGGATTAGATCTGGGAAAGGTCTATGACTATGATATTATCATTTTGGATTTGATGTTGCCTGATATGAACGGTTATGAGGTTTTAAGGAGCCTCAGAAATGCAAAGGTTAAAACACCGGTTTTAATTTTGTCTGGTCTTTCTGAGCCGGATAAGAAAGTTAAGGGTTTAGGTTTTGGTGCAGATGATTATTTGACGAAGCCTTTTGATAGAGCAGAGCTGTTGGCTCGTATTCAAGCTGTTGTCAGACGTTCTAAAGGACATTCAAATTCTGTTATTCAAACCGGCGAAGTTGAGGTTAATTTAGATACTCAAACAGTCACTGTTTCAGGAAAACCTCTGCATTTAACAGGCAAAGAATATGGTATTATGGAGCTTTTATCGCTGCGTAAAGGTTCAACCTTAAATAAAGATCAGTTTTTAAACCATCTTTATGGAGGTATGGACGAGCCTGAATTGAAAATTATAGACGTCTTTATTTGTAAACTTCGTAAAAAATTAGAAAAGGCTTCAGGCGGTAAAAATTATATCGAAACTGTTTGGGGCAGGGGATATGTTTTGAGAGATCCTGATGAAGGAAAATAAAAATTTTATCATAAAAAAAAGAACCGTTCTTTGAAGAGAACGGTTCTTTTTTTAGAGCTTTTTGATGGCGACAACTTCATTGGGAAAAATTGTATATACATTGTATACAAAGTGATCGCCAATCTTCAAATCTTGCGAGTTTGTTTCAGGCAGCTTGCTTGCCTTAACATGGATCAGATTGCCGTCCGTTGTTTCAATAACAACCGTTTCAATCGGTGTAAAAGGGAGGGCATATCTCATTTTCAAGACAAACATATTTTTCACATCAGCTTCGATCGGATCTGTTGCAACCAGATATGTGCCGATGGCCGCCTTGTGGGCATTTTCTTTTGCACTTGCTCCTCCATTGCATTTAATGTAGTGGATTTGTGCAATTTCATTTGGCACGTTGTTGTAGAAAGAGAAGTTAATCTCGTCGCCGATATGAAGCTCACCTTCAAAATTCAGTCGCCTCAGATAAAACCAGTTTCCATCTTCAAGTTGTAAGATATATACCTTGAAAGGATAGGGAATTTCCCGGCGCATCTTGATCTGCCAAAGATCGGAAATCTTAAAGAGTTTGGGCTGTTTGACCCCTTCATCTTTAGACGTTGCCTGAGTGATAGGCTGA
>CADBSM010000070.1 GCA_902797315.1 uncultured Pseudomonadota bacterium
GAAGTCATTCTTCCTGTTCCTGAATCTGAATGGGAAATAGGTGCTGTTGAAGCCGAAGTGGTAGACGATTCAAAAATTTTTCCGAGAGAATATGACGCGGAGCTTGGCATAACCCCACATCGGTTCCAATATCTTTGCCGGCGTGCAAAAAGCTTATTTGGAAGCGAAGAAAAGCTTGATCAGGCTTATTGCAATATTCCAAATCAATTGCTTGAAAAAACAGGCAAGACAAAGGCACAAGTGCTTTTAGCTTACAATGATTATACAATAAGCTGTGGTCATAATCCTTTTGCAAAAATATATTCCAGATTTCCCGGCAAGTCTACCAATCGCGTTGTGAAAATACGTTTTGGCGATGGGGCAGATGGATATCTGGAATTTACTGAAACCGATACAAAAAAATTGGAAACTTTTGATGCAATGTTTCAAGGCAAAGATATTTCAGATAAAGAAATGGAAGCAATTGAAGGCATTGTTTCAACATATGCACTCGATGATGTTTTAGCCAAATTCAGGGTACGAGAAAGCGAGTATCGAAAACAATATCTTACCGATGGTGAAGCAATAGAGGGACAATGGATGGGTAAAGGAAAAGAATTAAAAATCGAGCCAAAATTGCCTGATGATGAAATTGAAGACAAACCGGTTCCGCCAATTATTGGACCCAAAGATAACGGAAGATAAGATTTTTTTAGTTTTACTCAAACAACAACAATCAAAAGAGAGGGAAGAATTTCCCTCTCTTTTGAGCTTCCAAGCCAAATGAGATAACAAAATTTATGTCTTTAATCTCACACATTTTGCTCGAAAGCAGCTTTCAAGTTCAGAAGCCTTAAAACAAAAACAAAATTCTATCTCTTATTGTTTCGGCGCCTGAACATTTTTGAATATAATCTTGAATTTTATTGTTGCAAGGTTCTTATACCAAATTGTTAGGTTTTCACGAAATAACAGTTGACATCTTTTGATATCAAAGCTAGATTAAAATGCGTTAATGGGCTTAAGGCCCAATGTTTTTTGTTTGAAGGAAAGAAAAATGTTACAGATATATTTGCACAACACATTAAAACAGCAAAAACAATTGTTTGAACCGATTGATTCTCAAAATGTGCGCATGTATGTCTGCGGACCGACGGTTTATGATAAAGCACACTTAGGCAATGCCAGACCGCCGGTTGTTTATGATGTTTTATATCGCCTTTTTATTTATGTGTATGGCAAAAATCATGTCACTTATGTTTCAAATATTACAGATGTAGATGATAAAATTTTAAACAAACACAAACAAACAGGAAAATCTATTCAGGAAATTACGCAAGAAACCTACAATTGGTATATCGAAGATATGAAAAAGCTCAATGTTCTTGAACCGAATGCAAGACCGAGAGCTACTCAATATATTCCTGAAATGATTGATCTGGTCAAAAAACTGCTTGATAACGGGCATGCTTATGAGTCTGAAAATCAGGTTTTGTTTGATGTTGATTCTATGCCTGCATACGGCAGTTTGTCTGGTCGTTCTTTGAAAGAAATGATTGCCGGTGCGCGCATTGATGTTGCTGAATACAAGAAAAATCCGGCAGATTTTATTTTGTGGAAGCCTTCTGATCCGAGTGAGCCGGGTTGGAATAGCCCGTGGGGCTACGGTCGTCCCGGATGGCACTTGGAATGTTCAGCAATGAGTGCAAAACTTTTAGGAAATGATTTTGATATTCACGGCGGTGGTTCTGATTTGATTTTTCCGCACCATGAAAATGAATATGCTCAAAGCTGCGGCGCACACAAAGGTTCGCACTTTGCACACTATTGGGTGCACACGGGAATGCTGATGATAAACGGTGTTAAAATGTCAAAATCATTAGGCAACTTTTATACGGTTGATGAAATTTTAGAAAAACATCCGGCAGAGGCTTTAAGATTGCTCTTTTTGACAACACATTATCACCAACCCTTTAATTTTACACTTGAAGGTCTTGAAGAGGCTAAGAAGGTTTTAGATAAGTTTTATAATGCGCTTTTAAAAACAAAAGACGTTAAAGTTTTTGAAAAACAACCGAGCCAAAAGTTGCTTGAAGCTTTGGCAGATGATTTAAACACGCCGCTTGCTTTGTCATATTTGCATGAATTGGTCAATCTGTTAAACAAAGCAGAGACAAACGAGCAAAAAGCAGACATTAAATCTCAGCTTATGGCCGATTCGCAAATGCTTGGTCTGTTATATCAAGATCCTCAAGTTTGGTTTCAGGGCGAAGAAGGTCATCTTGATGTTCTTCAAATTGAAGAGATGATTGAAAAAAGAACTCAAGCAAAAAAATCTAAAGATTTCGGTCTTGCAGATTCTATTCGAAATGAGTTAAAAGCCAAAGGCATTATCCTAGAAGACACCCCCTCAGGAACAACTTGGAAAAAAGCTTAAAAACCTTTTAAGGCTTTGATGAAACAGCTCATAAATTTGTGGTAAAATAGATAAAAGACTTGTCTGTGCTCAAGTTATCTTATAGTCTGTTTTTATCTTTAAGAGGGATAAGAAATGATTGCAAAATTAAAAGGTGTTGTTGATAGCATTTATGACGATAACTGTATTATAGATGTCGGGGGTGTCGGTTATTTGGTTTTTGCTTCGGCCAAAACATTGTTAAGGCTTTCTAAAAACCAATCTGCAACCCTGTTAATTGAAACGATTGTCCGCGAAGATAATATTTCGCTTTTTGGTTTTGCAGATCCTCTGGAAAAAGAATGGTTTAACACGCTGACAAAAGTTCAAGGGGTAGGGGCTAAAGTTGCTTTAAGCATTTTGTCGGCTCTTTCGCCTTTGCAATTGTCTCAGGCAGTGAGCGCACAAGATAAAAATTCATTTGCAAGAGCCTCTGGTGTTGGTCCGAAACTTGCAGCCCGTTTAGTGACAGAGTTGAAAGGCAAAATTGTCACTGCTCCAATAGGTGATATAAGCCTGTCTGATATTCAGCAACACCAAGAAGAAACTCATAATATTTTAACTATTTCTGATGCGCATAGTTCTGTCGTGATTGAAGACGTGATTTCTGCCTTGATGAATTTGGGTTATCAGCGTTTAGAGGCCTATCAGGCAGCTTCTAAAGTTTGTGCTCAAAATGAGGGTAAGGCATTGTCTGAGCTTATTCGCTTGTCTTTGAAAGAATTTATAACAAAGGATTAATCAGCCATGAAAGAAAATGAACGTATAGTTAGTCCTGAAGC
>CADBSM010000071.1 GCA_902797315.1 uncultured Pseudomonadota bacterium
TAAAAAATTAGTGGAGCAAATTAAGGCAGAAGCTCAAAAAGAAACTAAATTAGCACAACAAACACAAAAACAAACGCCTGAAACAAAAATCGATTAAAATATTGAGAACATTTTTCTATTTTGTTTGACTCTTTGAGATTAAACAGATATTTTAAGGTCAAAGTAACATTGTATTTAAGGAGAAAATTTATGGAACTAAAAGGTTCAAAAACAGAACAAAACTTAAAAGATGCTTTTGCAGGAGAATCACAGGCTCGTAATAAATATACATATTATGCTTCTAAGGCAAAAAAAGAAGGCTATAATATTATTGCCGCTAAGTTTGAAGAAACAGCTAACAATGAAAAAGAACATGCTAAGATTTGGTTTAAACTGCTTCATGGTGGTGAAGTGCCTTCAACAATTGAAAACTTAAAAGATGCTGCAAGCGGTGAAAACTATGAGTGGACCGATATGTATGCCCGTATGGCTCAAGAAGCTAGAGAAGAAGGTTTTACAAAAATTGCGGCTTTGTTTGAAATGGTTGGTCAAATTGAAAAAGGACATGAAGAAAGATATCAAGCCTTGCTAGATTCTCTTTGTGAAGGAAAAATATTTGAAAGACCAACAAAAGTTGTTTGGGAATGCGCAAATTGCGGACATCGTGTCGAAAGTCCTAAAGCTCCTGAAAAATGTCCGGTTTGTGATCATCCAAAAGCTTATTTCTTCGAGTTGCAGGAAAGATTCTAGTTGGGTTAGAGATTAAAAAAAACCACACGTTCAATGTGTGGTTTTTTTATGGGTCTTTTTTTTAATTTTAATTCTTCTTATCTAGACTGACTTTTCCCCAACCTTTTTTTGGCTCTTTTTCAGGAGAATTGTTGCTCTGGCTCGGTTGAGAAGATGTGTTCCAGTTTCGAATTGGCTGAACCTCATTTTGTTTTTTGACTATATTCTTCTGTTCGTCTGTTAAGGCAACACCAATGGGTAAAAGTTGATTCAAAAGAGTTGGGGATACGAAATCTGCCCTGTTTTCTTCAAAAAGGGCAATCACCCCAGATATGGCTTCAGCAGAAGGAGCTGCGTTAAATGATTTGATGGTGCCACCATAAAACACAGTTAAAGAAGGGCAGGGATTGGAAAATAAAACATCTGTCGAATCAATGCCCCTGATGAAACGCAACATAATTTTTGGAGAAATGGTGCATTGTGCCGTTTGTTGTGATAAGTTCTCTGGTTTGGTGAAAAACTCTTCATAAAATAAATCTGCTTCTTCTTTTTCTAATACACCACAAAAACCAGTGACAGCCATTTGATCAATTGTATAACCTTGATAGTTTTGAGGAGCAGCTGACACTGTGTAACAAAAAACTCTTTCCGCTTTCAATAAGTTATTAATGGCGACGGAAGGAAGAGATTTTTGAACGTAAGGATTGATTGTTGGTGTCTGTGCCAAAAGGTCTATGGGTGACAAAGCACACAAAATAGCTGATAATAAAAAAACTCTGCAAGATGTTTTCATAAAATATATCTCCTTGAGAAAATCCATGTCATTGCTTTAGATTATTATACTTTTATCTAAACTTCAATAAGAAAAAATTGCCATTTTTATTTTTTATGCTATATTAAAACCTAATTTAAGGAGAGTTGCACAATGCGTTATATATTGGCTTTTTGTATATGCTTGTTTTTTTCTTGTCAGGCGTTAGGACAAACAACTCTTAATAAAAATACAGAGTTGTATGTTAACAGTGTTCCGCTTAGACTGGAAACAAATTTGTCCAGGCTCGTGGATTATTTAACAAAACCTTATGGCAATGATTATGAAAAGGCAAGAGCAATTGCTTATTATATTGCTTCACATATCAGCTATGATGAATATTTGTTTCATGATGGCAAAAAAACACGCCTGAATGTGCAATCTAAATCGCTTGATGAAATTCTTAAACAAAAAGCAGGAGTGTGTGCTGATTTTACAAAACTTTTTGTGGCAATGTGTCAAAAAGCTGGAATTAAGGCTTTTCCTGTTTCAGGATATGTGCTTGAAAAAAAACAGCGCAAAACAAAAGATACTGCTCATGCATGGAGCTATTTTTGGTATAGGAATAGAAAAGTTTATGTTGATCCGACTTTTATGGCCGGTGGACGAACAGGCTATAACTCCTATATTACAGATTTGAACCATCAACAAGCCTTGCGCAAAAGGGAGCGCGCAAACAAATATAATAGTGTGATATACCCTATCAATGCCTATTACTTTGATTTTAACTATAAAAATGAAAAAAAAGATTTTGGCCGCAAGCGTATTGAAAAATAGTGCTAATCCGTTCCAAGAATATCTAGTGTATTGAATAAAATATTCCCAAAATCAAGACCGGTTGTATTTTCAATTGTGTTTAACATACCAACAAAAGATTTGCTGAAAGGGTCTTGTGCGTTGCCAACATCTCCAATGCTTTCTCTTAACTCTGCGCGGTAAGCTGAGGGCATATTTTTGATCTTGTCATTATAACTTTGCGGAATTTTGTAACCCATCTTGCGTAAGTGATCGAGAATCACAACCATGTTATGACGATTGACTTCGGGTGCTAACATTTCTTGATCACCAGTGTTAAACGTTGTACCTTCACCAATGTAATTGAGTTTTCCGTGTTGCCCACTGCCACGCCATGTGCGTACGCCACTGCGATCACGGGCACGAGCCCATGGATCGACAGGTAAAATGTCACTTCCTGAGGCATTTCCTGCATATATGGGGGAATCGACAATGTCGCTTCCAGCCGCATCGGCGATGTTGTCACCAAAATAACCGCTGTTGGGCGAAGGTTTCTGTGCTACCCAAGGGCTTGCCGGAAGTTGAGCGTATGCTGCGCTGGAAAAAAGCAACAAGGCAATCAGAAATGTATTCTTGGATAAGTGAGGCATCGTCTTTCTCCTTATATCAGATTATGAAATCATTATAACATAGATTTTTATAAAAAAATAGTTACATTATTATGTCATTTTATGTTTTTTTTCTTTTCAATTTTAATATTTTTTTGATTTTTATGTTGGGCTATCGTGTTGAAATCTAAACCATAAGCACAAAATTTGTCTTTATTTGTTGTGTCTTTTTGGATTTCATGCGCCGCTAAA
Source organism: uncultured Pseudomonadota bacterium (assembly GCA_902797315.1). Taxonomy (GTDB): domain Bacteria; phylum Pseudomonadota; class Alphaproteobacteria; order RF32; family CAG-239; genus UBA1254. The sequence goes on from CADBSM010000071.1 coordinate 3,115, forward strand.
CCAATAACAGTTGTGTTTTCTTTGACATCTTTAACGACAACAGCATTCGAGCCGATTCGGGCATTTTTTCCTATTGTAATAGGACCTAAAATTTGAGCTCCAGAGCCAATGATAACGTTATCTTCAATTGTAGGGTGGCGTTTGCCTGTATTTTTGCCCGCAGAACTAAATATTTTTGTGCCGCCTAGAGTGACATTTTGATATAAAGTTACGTTATTTCCTATTTTTGAAGTTTGACCAATGACAACGCCCATGCCGTGATCAATGAAAAAGCCATGGCCAATTTGAGCCGCGGGATGAATTTCAACACCTGTTAAAAAACGTGCAACAGATGAAACAAGGCGAGCTGATATATGCCATTTTTTTTGCCATAAATAATGTGCAAAACGATGACAAACAATGGCATGAAAACCAGATGAAAAAAGAATGGCCTCAAGTTTTGTCGATGTTGCAGGATCGCGTTCAATGACAGAATTAAGGTCAGACGAAATTAAAGACTTGTTTTTTCTTTTCATTTTGTGTTATATTCCCTAAAAGATAGTATCAACACTAATATAAAAATAGATTTTGGATTTGTAAAGAGGTTTGAAATGGTTGAAGTATTGTTTAATGGACCAGCCGGTAGATTAGAAGGAAGATATCATAAATCTGCTCGGAATAACGCCCCTACGGCGCTGATTTTGCACCCGCATCCTCAATATGGCGGTACGATGAACAACAAAGTGGTTTATACTTTATTTAGTTGTTTTAGGGATTTGGGCTTTTCTGTTTTGAGGTTTAATTTTAGGAGTGTCGGACGCTCAGTCGGTCAATTTGAAGATGGCCCGGGAGAGCTTGCAGATGCGACAGCTGCGTTGGACTGGTTACAACATCAAAATCCTGATGCTAAACAATGTTGGATTGCAGGATATTCTTTTGGTTCATGGATTGCTATGCAGCTTTTAATGCGCCGCCCAGATATCAATAATTTTATTGCTGTTTCGCCCCCAGCAAATGAAAAAGATTTTGCCTTTTTGGCGCCTTGCCCGACATCAGGCTTGATTATTCAGGGAGGAAAAGATGAAATTGATAGTCCAGAACTGGTTACTCAGTTGGCTCGGCGTTTGAATATGCAACGTCACGCAGATGTGGACTATGCGATGATTGAAGAAGGTGACCATATGTATAATAATCATTTGGTTGATTTGTATAAAGTTGCTGGAAATTATATTCTTGATATCATTAATCATAGAAGACCGCCTCGTAAAAAAGAGTTTACACCAGAAGAAGAGGCTTTAATGCTACAGGCAGAGGCTATGTTTGATGATGACGACGATGATGATTTTTAAGAGTGAAACTTTTGAATCTTTATGCTCAAATGGCTCAAAAAAAGCTTGCAAAAATTTTAGCATAGGTATATAGAAGTGTTGTCGGTGAGATATTTGTATGGGTCTAAACCAAACAAATCCGGGACGTAGTTCAGCCTGGTAGAGCGCTTGCATGGGGTGCAAGAAGCCGGAGGTTCAAATCCTCTCGTCCCGACCATAAAACAAAAAGCTTACCCAGGGGGTAGGCTTTTTTGTTTTATTATCACGAAGTGATGGGATTTGAAGCTCCGGAGAAGGAGGCTTGCTACCAGAGCTAGGCAAGACGGGAGTATTGCCGGTTGCCTGAAGGGCAAAGTTCGCCTGTGCGCCGAAGGCAAAACTCTCGTCCCGACCACGAACAAAAGAAGCCACCTAAAAGGGTGGCTTCTTGTACTTAGAAAACCCCGCGTTAGACGCGGGGTTCGGTGTGGCTTATAGCGATGAACTTGTCAAAGCGCTCCAATTAGGTTAAAATTTTGCGGTCTGCCAAGACGCAAAATAACCTAATTGGAGGTCA
>CADBSM010000072.1 GCA_902797315.1 uncultured Pseudomonadota bacterium
TTAGCAGAGAAGTCTCCTTCTGATTCTCAAGTAATCAATCTGGAAGATTTGTGTCAGGAATATCTCTCAACTGAACAGCTTAAGCAAACTGTCATCACAAAAATTGTTGAGCAAAAAACTTTTGAACTTCAAAAACAAGTGCTTCAGAACATTAAATCTCTTCAAGAAGAAGTCAAACAGGCTAAAAAAGTCGGCAAAAGAAATCAGATTGTTGCAAACTTGTTTCGAGAAGTTTCACCTTTAAGCCTGAGTGGATCAAGCAACTACTGCGTTGCCGGTGCAATGTCGTCTTATAAAAGCATTAAAGATCCGATTATTCAAAATGTTCTGAAAAAATTTGTAGCCGCTGAAGATAAAACACCGCAGGATTTAAATTTGTTTTCCCACCCAAATGTCTCTTGTCCTGCTTTATGCGCTTACAACGAACAGAAACTCGGTGATAACTACGCCAAACGTGGTTCTAAAAATTTTAATAAACTCCTTGCCTCTTTAGAACCTGGAGATATCATTATGCTCCGATCAGATCAAAACTCGTCAAGCGGTCTGCACTGTGTCACCTATAAAGAAACAAAAGACGGCAAGATGATTGTCAGCGGTTTCAATAATGAAAGCGAATACCCAATTGCTGCTCAAAAAATATACAGTATTGCCAAATTATCAAAAGAATTTAGAGAACAGCTTCAAACAACTCTTGAGCAAGATAGGGCTTTTTTAATAGACGCTATGATGCAAGACGACATGCTTATACATCGCGTTCTGTTAGCTCAAGTTCAAAACACGGTTTCTACCATCGACAAAGGCTCCGTCTTTTCTTTGCGCAAGGATTCTGGAATTATAACTTTATAAGAAAAGCGTCAGCCTTAAAGAAACAGCTGTTCCATAATCTGATTTTTGGTTAAGTGCCGGATGCACATAAAATTGAAGATCCGGTGTAATTGTCATCCATTTAGAAAGACCAACCGCCCAATAGGTTTCAAACACATGTTCTGTACTATGGGCCAACTCTGCTCCAACAGCCGTTTCATTGATTTTATTCAAAGCATAACCAAAACCGATTTGATCGAGCGAATTTCTGTTGAACGGATCAAGCAACACAAGACCTGTTGACCATGATTGCTCTATTGTATCCATATGCCCTGAAACACCATTAACCCTGGCAAAAATATTTAAATGTTCGCCTATATTTTGTGAAAGATTAACAGACCAACCATTAGTTGTTTGAGGTTGCAGCTTGACAGAAGGTTGATTATACAACAAAACAGAAACTTGCGCCTGCCCTAAACGATTGTTAGGAGTCCATTCAACTTGTCCAAAAGTTGTGAAATGACCATCATCTAAATCATTAATGCGAACACTTACAGCATCAACATTTGATGCATCTTGAGCACCGATTGTCATACTCCACTCATCATTAGGCGCTATCGTAGCAAAACCACCGACACCCGCAACAGCATAAGTTGATGACGGATTTTGAGACAATGCATAATTGATAAAATTAACCTGCTGATTAGAGTTATAATCCGAACCATCCCAATTGTAAATCGGAAACTGACCAAGCCCAAGCGTTAACCAATTCCAAGATCCTCCCAACTGATAAGAATAATACAATTCATTAAATTCATTGCTTTTGTCATCGTAGTCATTAATTGAGCTGACAACCCCCATACGGTTTGCAATATCTGAAGCGTCGTGATTGCCATATCTGATGATGGTATAGGCCATATTTAAACTGCCTGTTCCGTATTCATTTTTAAAATTCGTCCAAGTCAAATAAGGATATATATATGTTTGGACAGCATTATATTTGCCGCTTGGAGCACCGCGCTGCGGCATTAAAGACACATCAACACCATAATCGAAGCCATAGTTTTTATTGAGCCAATATTTAAACATAGAATAGTCCGTTCCAAGTGACCTTGCGTTTGCCACATTTACTGTCAATAGTATTGTACAACAGAGCAACAAGACCTTTTTCATTAACTTTCTCCAAAAAATTTTATTCAGATTTTTCAAATATAATCATCTTATGACACAAATTAAAGCGGCGTATTAAAATCTTTTTTTGATTCACCTTTTACATTTTAACAACAAACGGCGGCAAAACAGCATCATGCTTAAAGCGATAAAGTATTTTAAGCTCATCTAAATTTTTAAGTACACGCATCATTGGCAAATTACCCCCCGTTTCAATAAATTTCGTTAACTTTTCTTGAAAACTTTCACGACGTGGATAATACTCGATAACGAACTTGTCATCCGTTTTAATTTCCGCCATATTTTTAGCTTTAATAATAGCACTTTGTAAACCGCCCAACTCGTCTATCAGATGTAGATCCACTGCATCTTTTCCAAGCCAAACTCGCCCTCTAGCTATCTCATCCATTTTTGTAAGCTCAATACCGCGAATTTCAGAAACTTTTGACGTAAAATCTTGATAAACCATATCAAGTGAGCGATTAAACACCTCTTTTTCAGACTTACTAAACGGGCGCACAACACTCAAAATACCAGCATTTTGACCATATTGTAAAGAGCCCCATTTAATATCTAATTTATCAAATAAATCTTTTAAAACTATCTTGCCACCTAAAACACCTATAGATCCTGTAATAGTTGCAGGCTGTGCCATAATATAATCTCCGGCGAGTGAAACAAAATAACCGCCCGAAGCTGCATAAGAGCTCATCGAAACAACAATAGGAATATTTTTTGTTGTTTTCAAATTTTCAAGAGCTGATCTAATTTCGTCTGAGGCTGTATAAGACCCTCCAGGACTGTTTATCCTTAAAACAACAGCCTTAATATTCTTATCTTCAGCCAATTCACTAATCTGAGCCAAAACTGTTTGAGACCCTATGATCGAATCATTCAACGGATTATTTGAACTTTCTCCACTTTCAATCATACCTTCTAAAACAAGAACGGCAATTTTTTTGAAATTTTTGCCCTTAACATCTTCAATATGAGCCATATAATCGGTCATATCATAAATTTTAGCCTCATAGCGTTCTGTTAAGAACTTTTCAAACTCATGCCGATAACCAATCTTATCAATTAAGCCTAATTCTAAGCCATTGTTTGCAAAAATCGGTGCTTGATTGATTATATCTTTGACCGTCTGAGTTGATTTATTCCTGTTTTGGGCAATACCTGAGACCAAATTATCAAACAACCCTGATGCCAACTTGTTAAGCTCTTGTTTGTAACTTGGCGTAAAATCAGAATTCAACAGCGAATCAACTGCCGTTTTATATTCATATCTGGTATAAAATTCAGGTTCAACGCCTATTTTAGAGAAGATGTTTTTCAAAAAGGGGACTTCAATATGAATACCTGTCATACCGATATCAGAATGCGGTTGCATCCAAATTTCATTAAAAACAGAAGCCAGATAATATTCCTTTGTACCTGCCCCAAATGCCCCCATCGTATTGGAAAACAAATAAACTTTTTTATTTGCACTTTTGAAATATTCTAGAGCTTCGGCAATATCCTCAATTTGGGCCAGACTCAAAGAAGTGATATTTAAGTTTGCGCTGATTGCTTGAACCTTATCATCTGTTGCTGCTATATTAATTGCTCGGACAAGATCAAAAATACTATAGACTGACTGATCTGTAAATTCCGCCAAAAAATCATCCTGACGCAACTCTTGATAAGATTGATTAAAATCAATATTTAAAACTGCGCTCTGCGGTACGGCAACAAGCTTTGATTTTGGGCTCATTAAGCTCAAAACACCAAGTAACATTAAAATAAATAGCACCCCAAAACACGCAAATGCACAAACAACAGTTTTTCCAATTAATTTTAAAGCCTTTATTTTCTTTTCATTCATTTTTGTTCCTTTGTTCCCCATTTTACTTGCTTTGAAAATAGAATTTTTCAATTTCAACTGCAAGTCTTTTATCAACTTATTGCCAATTTTTATATTGAGTTGTGATAAAACATGGATTATAGTTCTCACAATAAACGATGTAAGGAGGTTTTCATGGGATATTCTATCGGCAAAGTTGCACAAAAAACAGGACTAAGCACTTATACACTGCGTTATTATGAGAAGGAAGGCCTGCTCAAAATCAAAAAAAACAGTGCGGGTCTACGCGTTTATTGTGATGAAGACATCAACTGGCTCTCAATGATAGAATGTCTCAAAGAAACCGGCATGCCTTTAAAAGAAATTAAGCAATATATAGACTGGTCAAATCTTGGTAATGCAACCTTAAAAGAACGCTATACCATGTTTCTTAATCACAAAAAGCATATTGAAGATCAAATCAAAAAATACCAAACATATATGCAAAAAATCGACTACAAAATTCGCCTATATCACGAAGCTTTAAGGTGTGGTGATTTAGAAAAGGCTCTCAAAAAAATCAAATAAACATCTTTTATGCATCGCTGAAATTGTTTTTTTTGCTACATTTGTTTAAAAAACATTTCAAATCAATGCTTTAAATTGCATTTTTAACGATGATTAAAGCTGTGAAATAAAATAAAATTATAGTTTTTTTTCTGTTAAAAACTTGTATACTTCAGCCTATGAAAAAGTTGACAACTTACATTGCGTCTCAGATAGGCATCGGATTTTTACTTGTAGTATTTTCATTGCTTGCAATGCTTTGGCTTACTCAGTCTTTGCGCTTTGTTGAAATGGTAACAAATAAAGGTCTACCACTGAGATTGTTTGTGGAGCTTACCACACTTCTTATGCCTCAGCTTTTTAGCATTTTATCCCCAATTGCACTGTTTGCAGCCTCATTGTTTGTCTACAACAGGCTATTAAGTGACCGTGAGCTTGTTATTATGCAAGCAGCAGGCATTAGCCCTTTAAGAAACGCCATTCCTGCCATATGTATTGGCCTATTGCTTTCTGTTTTCAGTATTTATGTTCAAAACAGTGCTATTCCTATGGCTGAAAAAGCTTTTAGACATTTAGAATGGGAAATTAAAAATAATGTTTCTCATTTGATGTTTCATGAAGGAGAATTTACAACCATAAAAGATAATCTAACTGTTTTTATCACAAGGCACAATGATGATGGTTCTGTATCTGGCATTTTACTTAGTGATGAAAGGAACAAAAAACAAAAAATCACATTATCTGCTGAGAAAGGAAGAATCATTTACAAAGACGACCACCCTCATATTATTCTCGTCAATGGTTCCAGACAGCAAATTGATGTAGACAGCAACAGATTTTCGTCTCTTAAGTTTGATAGATATACCGTCGATTTGGGTGGTTTTGGCAAGGGTGGTCTTAAGCCTGCAACTGTTAGAGAAAAGTCATTGAAAGAACTTCTTTCAGCTTCATATCAAAAAGATTTAGAGCCAGGAGATCAGCGCAAATATATTGTTGAGGGCAATCGCCGCATTACCACCCCTTGGTACAACCTCGTGTTTGCATTGATGGCTTGTACGGGTCTTTTAATCGGTAATTTTAACAGACGAGGCCAAACAAAAATTATTTCAGCTTCAGTCGCTGGAATGATTCTTGTTCAAGGTCTTGATTTAATTTTTACAAACTTAGCTGGAAGATCTTTGATTTTTTTGCCTTTCTTGTATTTAAACTGTTTTATTCCCCTTATAACTTGTCTGTGCTTGCTTCGTTTTTACAATCCCTTTTTCTGGACACGCACCAAAAATTTTTACAGGACACGCTTACATGCTCAGTCAAATTAAAACATTTTTGATATATCTGTTTTTGATGGCTTTTAGCTTTAATCTTCAAGCTCAGCCAATTGCCGGTGAAATATCCAGAAAACAAAAATCTTCTCCTCATATTATTGTTGAACCAGAAAACAACATTACAGACATTTTACACATATCACAACCTGAGGAATCGGAACCTAATATCTACTTTGAAGCTGACGAACTTCTTTCTAATCAAAAAGACAAAACCATAGAAGCAAAAGGTGATGTGGTTATCAGAAGGGACAATCTAACTGTTTTTACAGATAGATTAATTTATTTTCAAAATGATGATATGATCATGGCTCTTGGAAATGTTCGTCTACAAGAACCTGATGGGGCGACGATTTATTCAGATGAAGTCAATTTAACAAGCAAACTGACACGTGCGGAAATGAACCAAATCAAAGTGATTATGCGTGATGAAAGCAAGCTTTGGGCCGAACATTTTCACAAAAAAGAAAACGACAATAAAATCATGCGCTATGTCACTTATACGCCTTGTGATTGTTGTGAAAATGGACAATCACCGCTTTGGCGTATCCGTGCTCGAAAAGTTACTCATGATGCCTTAAACAAGAATATGAACTATAATGATGCATTTTTAGATGTGAAAAACGTCCCGATTTTATACACACCATTTTTATCGCACCCTGATCCTACAGTTAAACGCCGTTCTGGTTTTGTAGCACCAAAATTTGGCAGAAGCAGCTATTTGGGAACTTATATCCAAACAAATTACTTTTGGAACATTAATGAACACGCTGACATGTTGTTGTCACCAACTTTCACAACTGATAAGGGGGTGCTTTTTGGGGGACGCTGGAGACAATATTTCAACAAGGGTTATCTTAAAATGGAGGGAACTTACCTTAATGATGATGGTAAAAACAAACACCAACATCGAGGAAATCTCTTTGCAACGGGACGTTATGAACTCAATGACGTATGGATTTTTAAAACAAATATTGATTATGCTTCAGATAATCTTTATTTGAAGGAATTATCTCTAGATAAAGATGACCAAGCTTGGCTTACCTCAAATCTATCTTTTGAACGTTTCAAAAACAGAGACTATGCTTCTATCGAAGCTTATTATTACAAATTAATTAGCTATGATTTGAGGGTTAGAAACTTTAGAGAATATGAGCGCTTAAAATATAACAAACCTTTGGTTGTACCACTTATTGATACAGAATTTATTTCAGAACCAGATGCTATCGGCTCATATTATAAAAATAATTTCAGCTTTGCTTCATTATATCATTCCGGCGGCATGAAATCCCAGCGTGCAACCATGATTAATTCTTGGAATTTACCATGGACAAGTCCTTTCGGTGAGCGTTACAAACTTGTCGCCTCATTAAAAAGTGATGCTTATCACGTTGAAAAATATCTTTATAATATCAACAAAAAAGATTATGAAGGAAATCCCGTTCGTATTTTTCCTCAACTCGGTATTGAATGGCGTTTACCTTTTGTAAAAGCCACAGAAACATCACGACAAATTATAGAGCCCGTTGTTGTCGGTGTTTTGGCTCCGAATGGCGGCAACAAATCCAACAAAATTCCCAATGAAGACAGCCAAGATGTTAGCCTTGAAGATACCAATATTTTGGATCTAAATCGTTATGCCGGCTATGACCGAAATGATACTGGAAGCAGAATAAGTTACGGATTTAACTGGAACACTTATGGAAACATCATGGGACGAACTTCTGCCTTTTTGGCTCAAACCTACCAGCTCAACAAAAAGACGAGTTTTGGAACGAACACCCAAAATGAAGGTCATTTATCTGACTATGTTGGTCGAATTTATGCGGCACCCGCTAATTACTTAAATTTAACATATCGTTTCAGACTTGATCGTGAAGACTATAAACTCAATTATAGCGAACTGTCTGCCAGACTTGGAACAAATATGTTGAATTTATATGTTTCTTATATATATCTTCAAAAAAACAACAACGCTTCTGAGCTTCTTTCTCAACGAAAGGAGCTTTATACCTCGCTTCGAGCCGCCTTGACAAGAGATTGGTCTGTCAGTATATATAACAGGCAAGATCTTGTACGTGGCGGAGGTTCTTTGGAGCATGGCGGAAACATTATTTATGAAGATGAATGTTTTTCATTTATCACAACAATTAAAAAATATAATTCAAATAATCCGGATTTAGATGACTCGTACGAATTTAATTTTACGTTTTATCTTAAAACATTAGGTGGATTGGGTTCTTAAACAAATAGGAGAAAAATTTTGAAATACGCTCTTTTGATTTTTGCTTTACTTTTATCTTATCAATCTTTTGCTCAGGGATTTGACGCAAATGATTTGGATAGCGCGGCAAGAAGCGCTAAAGGAGAATCTATTATGTTTCAACGTTCTGTCGATGATGAAGAGGAAGAAGCTTTACGCTATCAGGAAGAATTACGTCAAAGACAAGCTTATGAAGCTCAAATACGCGCTCAGCAGGAAGCCATCAAAAAAGCTGAAGAAGAACGACGCAGAGCTTTACGCCCCGTTAACTTGTTTGGTAATACCCTTAAAATTTATGCTGTTGTTAATGGTGAAATTATTACAAGCAGAGATATGCAAGAAAGAGCAAATGCATTCGTTGCCACCACTCAAATACCGATTACATCTCAAAACAAAGAAATAGTTCTTGAACGTGTTTTTCAAGGGGCTATTGATGAAAAAATCAAAATTCAAGAGGCCCAAAAAAATGGTATTAATATTCCTGAAAAAGAGCTCAATGCCGGTATGATTAATTTTGCAAAATCTAATGGCATTTCACTTGCTCAACTCAAATCTATGCTCAAAGAAGCCCAAGTTAGCGAAAGTGTCTTCAAGCAGCAAATGAAAGCCGAAATGTCTTGGGCTCGTTTGGTTCAACGAAAAGCTTCAATGGCTTCAAAAGTGACAAGAAACGAGATAAAAAAGGCCATTGACGCTATTACAAAAGACACAAATAAACAAAAATTTATGGTAGCCGAAATTGTCATTGCTAAAAAAGATGCCAAGCACATTCATGAGCTTGTGCAGACGTTGCGTCAAGATCCACGCTTTGAGCTTTATGCTATGCAATTTTCGCAAAGCCCAACTGCTAAAAATGGCGGTTATTTGGGTTGGGTCAGTGCCGAGCAACTTATTGATAAATTGTCTTCAGCCTTAAAAAACATGAAAGAAGGTGAAGTCTCTGCCCCCATTGCTGTAGGTACAGATTATTACATTCTCAAACTTGTCAAAAAATATACCCCAGGTGTTGATAAAATGCCTGTTCCTTCTGAAGCAGAAGTTAAGTCTTTGCTTGAAAACAAAAAGGTAGAGGAAATTGCTTCTAAATATTTAAGAGACTTGCGCAATAAAGCAGTTGTTGAACGGAAATCATAGATGCCTTTTTCCAAAAGCTTAAAACAAACAGTTGAAGACTATGGGCTAGTTGCACATAAAGCACTTGGTCAAAATTTTTTACTTGATCAAAATATCACCGATAAAATTATTAAATTGTCTTTAGAAAAACAATTGCTAAAAGATTTTACGGACAAAAATGTTCTTGAAATCGGACCGGGGCCAGGTGGCTTAACACGCGCTATTTTGCAAAAAAATCCTAAGACTTTAACCGTTGTTGAAATGGATGAGCGCTGCGTTAACATTATCTCAGATCTTTCTCAAGAAATACATTTTCCTATCAAAATTATTAATCAAGATGCTTTACTTTATAATATTTCGCAGTCAAACACAAAGCTGCAGATTATCAGCAACTTACCTTATAACATATCTGTACCTTTACTGACAAAATGGCTTCAAAATTTAGAGTTGATCGAGTCTATGACTTTAATGTTTCAAAAAGAAGTAGCAGACAGAATCTTAGCTTCAACAAGAACAAAAGAATATGGCAGATTGTCTATTTTAGCACAACTCACCTGCCACACACAAAAATTGATAACACTTGAACCTTCTTGTTTTGTCCCCGCTCCTAAGATTCAGTCGACAGTCTTACTTTTTCAGCCTTTCAAGCAAAAAGTATCTCAAGATCTTTTGAAAATGATTGAAAAACTAACAATGCTCGCCTTTTCTCAGCGCAGAAAGATGATTAGGCAAAGCTTAAAACAAATTGCAAACTTGGAACAAATCTGTGAAAAAATCAGCATTCCCCTAACCGCTCGGGCAGAAGAGATAGAACCAGAGCAATATCTTCAAATGGCTCAAATGCTCATCTAAAAAGCTTTAAGCTTCAGTTTTTTCAATAATTCCGCCCCCTAAAACAAATCCTTTTTCATCATAAAGAACTGCAGACTGTCCAGTTGCAACAGCTTTTTGCTTTTCTCTAAACACAAGACGTGCTTGCCCATTTTTCAAAGGTTCAAAATTTGCCAAGAAAGGCTGTTGAGACGAGCGAATCCTTAAATATACGGTCGTTTGTTGTGTGATTTCTGGTACAGAAAGCCACTTCAAATCTGACACAATGAGGGCGTTTTTATAGCCTTCTTCTTCATAGCCTAAAACAACTTCATTTTTTTCTTGATTAAGGGCGATAACATATAGCGGACGGTCTGCGCTAACACCAAGCCCTCTTCTTTGTCCGATTGTAAAATGCCAAATTCCTTTATGTTCGCCTAAAATTTTGCCATTTTTATCAACAAAGTAGCCTTTTTTTTCAGGTTCTCCAATTAATTCGTTCACATCTCCCGAATAAAAATCTTGGCTATCTTTTTTATCACTCACTTCAAGTCCGAATTCTTGTGCAATTTTCCGAACTTCAAGTTTTGTGTATTCACCTAAAGGAGTCGTGATTTTTGAAAGCTGATCTTGGCTCAAACGATAGAGAAAATAACTTTGATCTTTTGTTTGATCAACAGCTTGTCTTAACTGATATCTTTGAAGATTTTCATTATAGGAAAGACGAACATAATGGCCTGTAGCAAATTTGTCGAATTCAAGACCCATAGCTCTGGCTCCTCTCGGCAAGGCTTCAAATTTTATGGTTGAATTACAAACAATACAAGGATTAGGTGTCCTGCCGGCTAAATATTCTTGCCTAAAGTTTTCTAGAACAAGTTTTTGATATTCCTTTGTGCAGTCGACGACATAATACGGGATATCCAATGACTGACACAATTTCTTGGCCACAGAAATATCCTCTTGTTCATGAGGAGAAAAGCAAGCATCTCTAGAATGAAGAGACGTCTTTGTTTTAAACTTTTCTTGGTCCCAAATGGACATGGTTGCTCCTATCACATCATGCCCTGCTTTTTTCAAAAGGCAGGCTGTGACTGAAGAATCAACACCCCCACTTAATCCAACCAATATTTTCATATTCTCTAGGCTCCTAAATTCTTCTTAACCCATGGATATTTTGTAATAGCCTCAGTATTTAATTCGGCACATTTTGCTTCAATAACTTTTTCAAGCCTTTCCATAAAAAGTTTTTTATCTTCATGTTTAGAAACTGTCATTGGGGGTAAAAATTCGATCACCGCTGTTCCTTTATAACGCAAAAATGAACTTTTAGCCCAAAAAAGCCCCGTATTAACCGCAACAGGTACAACCTTCAAATTTAAATTCTCAGCCAAAAACAAAAAACCAGATTTATAACCTTTTGTTGTTCCTGGTTTACATCTCGTTCCCTCAGGAAACACGACAACGGGTCTGCCCTCGCTCACAATTTTTGACACACCTTTAAGCATGCTTTTCATAGCCTTGGCGCCACCTTTTCGATCAACAGGAACCATACCGTAAAAATATTGTGTCCAGCCAAAAAAAGGCATATAAACTAATTCTTTTTTTAAGACATATGTGCAAGTCGGAACAGGTTGTGTAAAAGCATAAGTTTCTAAAGCGGACTCATGTTTACAGGCATACAATGCAGGGGTTTGAGAAACATTTTCCAAACCCCGGCACTCAACTTTTAAGCCAGCTAAAACACGCACAACCCAAAAAATTGAGGGCATTATTATTTTATCCCACAGATAAATTGTCCCTTTACGAGAAAATGGACCGATAAATAAAGTGATGACACAGCCTATAATCATCAAGGCAAAAAAACAAATATTTGTAAGAAGAGATCGAATATAAATCATTTTAGTCGTCCTTGAAAATAGTTTATTTTAAAATCAAATTTTTAACATATGCAAATATGAACTTGTGATATTCTGAAGCAATCAAATAAAAGCTTTTGGGTTTTTTCCACCACCGTTTTGAAACAAATTTTGAATAAACAGGATGTTGTAAAATAGTGACATCTGGATTTTGGGCTAAAATTTCTTCGATACTTCTGGGCATATGATAATAAGATGTGACAAGCCTGATTGATTTAACATGGTATCTCCGAATCAGTTCACTAACTTCCACAGCATTTTCAATTGTATTAGTTGCTTGTCTTCCCAAAATAACATTGTTTGGCTCACGAATCTGATTCACCTTATTTTCTTCCTGCAATTCTTCAAGTCTGACCTGAGGATCAACGCCTGAAATAAAAAGCAACTCAGACAGACCTTGATTATAAAGGTTTACAGCCTCAACAATACGATTCCTTCCGCCGGTTAAAACAACAATAGCATCTGTCTTGGTTGTTACATCAATCGGATGTTTGCGAATATATTGTTGAAAAATAATAAACCCGCCAAGCCAAAGCAAAAACAGAAAATAAAAACAAATTAAAGAGATAAATTGTACGCGTTTCATCTATATAATCTTTCCTAAAGTTCGTTTAACAGATATTAAAGCTGTTAGCATTGCAAATAAAGAAGTCGGTAGCGGCAATAAAGCTAAAAGCGCCCAATGAAAATGTGTGAGCGTTGCCGAGGCTATCAAACCTGTATCTAAATTGGCAGAAATATAGGATATCATCAGAAGTGCTAAAATACTTAAAATACTACCAATAATACTAGCCAATAAAGCCACAATAAAAATACGTTTGGCGTATTGTTTGCCGATATAGTCATCAGTTGCACCCATAATATGCAAAATTTCGATAATATTTTGATGTATTTTTAAGCTTGTCTGCACTGCATACATGATGGAAAACGAGGTTGTAATCAATACAAGCATTAAAACAAAAACAGACAGCGCTTTAAGAGAAGATGCACTTTTAACAAGTTTTTGTAACCATATAGCATAATTGTCCATAGAGGCATAAGGCGCTACATCTTTCAGTTGAGCGGCTGCTTTGTCATAATCAAAAAATTTGCCATTTTTCAAACGAACATCTAAAAGCTTGGGCATGGGAAGCTCTTTCAAGTCTACATTTTGTCCGAGCCACGGCCTCATCAGCTTTTGAATTTGAGAATCTTTAATTTGGATAACTTTTTCAACATTTTCGAATCCCTCAAAAAACTGAATAACTTTTCCAACTCTAAGTAATTCTTCATCAGCAGACAAAACCTGCTCTGAAGGCATAATCTGAACACTCAAACCATCTACAATACTTTTATTCCAAGACGATATCATTGCTGAAATCACAAAAAAAGCGGCCAACGTTATTGAAAACAAAAATACAGACACCACGATAGATATTTCAAGAAATGTATTCGCTTGATCTTCTTTAAGCGGAAGCTCTGAACGGTTTTTGAAAAGAAATTGACCAATCATCGACTAATCCTCCTTAAAGCTGGAATAATTTTAAGCGATTTATTTTCTAAATGAATTTGCGGATAATTATATTCAGTAATCAAGTCTTTGCTATGCGTTGCAATAACGACCGTTGTTCCTAATTTATTAAGTTCCACAAAAAGCTTCATTAATTTTGATGCAATATCATTATCAACGTTTCCTGTTGGTTCATCAGCCAGCAAAATTTCTGGTCTGTTAATAACTGCTCTTGCAATGGCAACTCGCTGTTTTTCACCTCCGGAAAGTGTTGAACAAAGTTTGTTCATACTTTTATCAAGTTCTACCCAGCTCAACAGTTCTTTAACACGTTTTTGAATTTCATTTTCATTCATCGCTCGTATACGAAGTGGAATCGCTACATTATCATAAGCAGACAGATGTTCTAATAGTCTGAAATCTTGAAAGACGACACCAATTTTTCGCCTAAGCATTGCCATTGTATTTCTCGAAGCATAACCAATATTAGAGCCAAAAACATTAACTGTTCCTTTGCTTGGCATCAATGATAAATACATCATGGAAAGCAATGATGTTTTTCCTGCGCCACTTTTGCCAGTTAAAAAATGGAAAGAACCTTTATCCAGACAAAGTTGGATATTGCTTAAAACTTCAGGATCATCACCATAGCGGATGCAAACATTTTGCATCTCTACAATTGGCTCTGTTAATATATTTTTATGTGTTTCCATAAAACCTCCATTATGCACTACGATTTACAAAATACACCAATAATATATTTAATAAAATACTTTTTTTCTTTGATTCTATGGTTTTTTAAATCTAATATACCCTAGATCTAAAATGATGAGGTAAATATAAAAAAATGCTGATTAAATGTCCGAAATGTCAAACTGTGTATGAATTAGATGACAATCTTATTCAAGACAGTGGTCTTAAAATGCGTTGTTCAAAGTGTAATGAAGTTTTTAGGGCATACAAACAAGATGCTCTAAAAGAACAGAACATTGGAGAAAAAGAACTTAATGTGTCTAAAATTTTTGAACCTTTTGCTCGGACAACTGAGCCTTTATTTGATACTCAGAAAGCCTCACATCCCTCTCAAAAAGTTCAGATTGTGCATTTGACGCGCTACAAAAACACAATCAATTATCTCTTAATTCTTGTCATACTCGCGCTTCTTGGAGCTTTACTATATTTGATGCGTTATGATGTCGTACGTTACATTCCAAAGGCTGAAGAGATGTACCAAAAATTTGGCATAGAATCCATCAAAAATGGTTTAACTCTCGATTTTGAAAACATCACGACAGAAGAGTTTATCGACAACAGTACATCAAAGATTAAAATCACAGGTATTATTAATAATCAGTCAAACTATACCATGTTTGTTCCACCGCTTAAGGTTTTGGTTTATAATCAACAAGGAGAAAAGCTCATTGACAGCACTCATTACCTTCCTCAAAAAAGGATGAACCCTCATTACAAAATTCCTTTTACAATCATTTTAACAAATCCCAGCGTTGAACAAAAAAACGTTCAAATTACTTTCAAAGATTAAAACAAATAAGGAGAAAACAGATGTTGCGTGAAGATATTCAAAATGCGCTTAAAGAAGCCATGAAATCTAAAGATATGCTTGAAGTCAATGCTATTAGAATGATTATTGCAGGCTTAAAAGAAAAAGATGTCGATGCCAGAGGCAAAGGAAAGACAGAAGCTGAAGATGCTGATTTGTTGTCAATGATGCAAACCATGATTAAGCAACGGCGCGAATCCATTGATATGTTTTTAAACGGTGGTCGTCCGGAACTTGCTGATAAAGAACAGGCTGAAATTAAAATCATTGAACGCTTTTTACCAAAACAGTTGTCAACACAAGAAGTTCAACAAGCTGTTAAAGAAGTTATTCAATCGCTTGGGGCAGTGTCAATGAAAGATATGGGAAAAGTCATGGCTTCGTTGCGCGAAAAATATGCCGGGCAGATGGATTTTGCTTCTGTCGCCGCTATTATTAAATCTTTACTTTCTTAGAGATTTTATCAAATTATGGAAAGTGATTTACAAAGATTTTTAGATGAACTAAGAAGTCGGCTTTCAATCGCAGATATTGTTTCCGAAAAGGTTAAGCTTGTTCGAAAAGGGCGAGAATATCTTGGTTTATGTCCTTTCCATAATGAAAAAACACCATCTTTTACTGTCAATGAGGTTAAGGGTTTTTATCACTGCTTTGGTTGTGGGGCTCACGGTGATATTATTCGATTTGAAATGGAAGCAAACGGCTTGCCGTTTATGGATGCCGTTGAAAAATTGGCACATAAAGCGGGACTTGTGATGCCGCATTTTTCAAAAGAAAATTCAATCGAAAATCAAAAAAAGCAATCTTTATTTGAAATTATGGAACTTGCCGCCGGTTTCTATGAAAAATCACTTCATATGCCCGTCGGAGCCAAAGGACTTGAATATTTTTATCACCGCGGTTTGACTGATGATCTCATATCTAAATTCAGGCTTGGGTTTGCCCCCTCAAATAACGACTTAAAAGCCTATTTAACATCAAAAGGCGTGAATGAATTTGATATGTCTGAGCTCGGACTGATAGCCATTCCGCAAGATCATAACAAAACCTCTCATGACTTTTTCAGAAATCGTGTCATGATACCTATTTTAGACAATCAGAACCGTGTTATCGCTTTTGGTGGACGTATTTTAGATGATGGACAGCCAAAATATTTAAATTCACCGGAGACCCCTTTATTTAATAAGCGAAAAATGCTTTATAATTATAATTTTGCACGTGATGCTGCTTATCAAAACAAGCGCCTTATTATCTGTGAAGGCTATATGGACGTTATTGCTCTAGACAAGTTTGGTTTTTCTTATGCTGCAGCCCCCATGGGGACAGCCTTAACTGAAGATCAAATTACTAAGGCTTGGAAACTTGTGAACGAACCTATACTTTGTTTTGATGGAGACAATGCTGGCATTAAAGCTGCCTTACGCTCTATTGATAGAGCTTTGCCGATTTTAAAACCCGGATATTCTCTCCAATTTATGTTTTTACCCGAAAAAATGGATCCTGATGAATTCTTAAAATCTAAAGGTGCCGATGCTTTTGAAAAAATGTTTTCAAATACGACACCTCTTATCGATTTATTGTGGCACAAAAATACCGACAATCAGCCGTCTGATACGCCTGAACGCAAAGCATTAATTGAAAAGAACATTAAAGAAGAAATATTAAAAATAGCTGATTCAAATGTTCGGCTTTTCTATGCGCAGGAAATGAAAAAACGGATAAGCGAAACTTACGGTTTCAATGTATCTAAAAAAGCTCATCAGCCTTATCCTAAGACAACTAAAAACCTCGTACCTTTAAACGATATTGATTTAAGATTTATTCTCGCGGCTTTGCTTGTCTTTCCACAATTAATCGACGAATGGCAAGAAAAATTAATGATGTTTGATTTTTCAAAATTTCAATTTGCAAAACTTTTAAACCATGTATTGGAGAGCTCTCACGAATGCCCTAAAAATTTAGATATAACTGAATATTTATACAATTCAGGCTTTAGTAAAGACATCCAAAATTTGTGGGAAATCAATATGATTAAAACGCAAAAAACAGATATTGTACAAATTAATAAGCAAATTAAAGATTTGATTACAGGTGTTCAAATGAAGCAGTTAAGATATGAGCTTAATGAGGTCAAAACTCTTTTAACTAAACCCCAAGCAACAGATAGCGATTATCAAAAATATTTAACCATAAAATCTGAACTTGACGTTTTGCTTCAAGAAACGGAAGAATAATCCACCTTAATTTTGCAAATACTTCTTGACGTTTTTTTCTTGTATGATATCCTGTATTGCTTTTAAAAATAATACTCTTTGGAGACTGTTTGTGTTTAAAAATAAAAAAGTTGTGATTTGGGATTTGGATAATACACTTTATCGTATTACGCCTGATTTTGCGGACACTTTAGATGAGACCATGGCTGTCGCTTTAATTGAAGATTTAGGTGTGCCTTTGAGCTTTGATGAATGCAAGGCACTGGTTAAAGAATCTTATAAAATATACCGTGACGGCGGAGAATATTTCTACCACAATTATAACATCTCTCCAAAAGATTTATCTTTTTGTTATCACAAACGCAACCCTGTTCACTTGATTGAACCATACGCTGATTTAGCTTCAAAGCTCAAGAAAATTCCCCTTGAACAATATGTTTTTACAGCCAGCAACAGACATGCTTCTGAACGAATCTTAAGGCACATCGGCTTGTATGATATGTTCAAGGATCGTTTCTATAGTGTTGAAGATTTTGGTGTTTACAAAAAAACGAAAACGCCGATGTCTATCACGCTTACTGCAACAAAATTGGCTATAAGCCTGAGGAATGCATTTTTGTTGATGATAGCTATTCCAACCTTGAATTTGCCAAACAAACAGGAATGACAACCATTCGGATTTATTACCAGAACAACTCTGCAAGTGATAAACCATACATTGATGCCGCATTCAAAGGTGTTGAAGAATGCATTAATGCTCTTGCTTTAGAGGCATCTGACAAAGCTGTATAACAACTACAAACAAAGACTTTGTTCATATTGATAATGTTCAAGTGTATCCAATTTGAGCTGTTCTTTTTTTATTTCTTCTTTTATCTCGTCTAAAACAGGATTAATGACTTCTAAGTATTTTTTTTGTAAGCTATTTTGTGCCTGCTCAATTGAAATATCATCTTGAGGTCGACTTGCAAGCGAATATTTTTTTACAGCTTCAATAAATCGATCTTTAAGAACCGGCAAAAAATGCTCAATCACTTCAAGATTGATTTGTTGGTGCGTTTGTTCGTGTCTTAAAGCAATATTATAAGCGCATGTTCCCGTCTTTAAGGAACGTGCAATATAAATTGTCGGCTCTTTCATCACAATCCTTAAAAAAATTTTTGTCGGTGCAAAACAGGTCACGCCGTCATTAAAAGTTTTCTTTGCAATTTGAAATTCAAGCTCTGTACCAAGCTGATATGTCGCCAACCCCGTCACCTGATAACCAAGGTGCATATTTCCACCATATTCCTTTTGATGCAAACGCCCGAGTGTTCGTGAAACTTTTGTGTGATCATATTTTAATGGATCTATTTCAAAACCAAATTCAATATTTGGTTTCGGCATAAATGGCTGGCATCGCAAATTTAAATCACTTTCAGCCTTCGCGGTTGAAAAAAATGCAAAACTAAAAAAAAGTAATGTATAAAAAAAGTTTTTCATGTATAATATGCTTAGTATATTAACAACAGTGAAGTTTAGTATAAATGAAATATTTTATTTTTGCAATGTTTTTCATCGCTTTGCCACAGGTTGCTTTGACGCAGGATTTTTTTGTTCCTGATGGGGCTGTCCGACAAGTTTATGATCGTATTGAACCTTTGCCAGAAGAACTCAATCAACAGGCTCTGAATTATCAACAACGGCGTTATGTTATTGTTGATGGCAGGGTTATGGCCTTAGAAGATGAAAAACCTGAAATTCCAACCGAGCAACCTTCACTTTCAACTCCGTCTTTGCCTGAAAACAATGCAGTCCTACCTCAGCCTCTTAAAAATACGCAAACAGCTGAAGAGGCTTTATTGGCCGAAACTGCACCTCTGGTTACAACAAAAGAACCTATGGCTAAAGAAAAAGATTCAATTGATGCTCCCAGTGATCAACTTGATCCGTCCTTGCCCGCATATAAAAACAGATATGCGTTGTATGTTTCTGATTTAAAAAGTTTTCAAACAACAGGGCAATTACCCCAAAATGAAGACTTAAATAAATTCCTCGAAAAAATGGCAAAGCCTCATACTGAAACTTTGTTTCAGGGAAGCCTTTAACAACTAACTATCAGTAAAAATTTTTGCCATCTTCAATTTTAACGGCTTTCTTTAGTTCAACTAAAGTGTTGTTTTTAAGTATGACTTCCCTATCCATTTTGGATGCTAAATCCATATTATGTGTTGCGATAAGCGCGGAAAGTCCCGTCTCTTTCACAATATTTAAAAGTTCCAAAAAGACATTATCAGAAGTGTTTGGATCAAGATTACCTGTCGGCTCATCTGCCAGCAAAACCTTCGGCGTATTAGCAAGTGCACGGGCTATCGCCACGCGTTGTTGCTCACCGCCCGAAAGTTCAGCCGGTCTGTGATGTAGGCGATCCTTTAAACCGAGTCTCACCAAAAGCCATTCAGCCTTTTCTAATGCCTCTTGATACTTTTTTCCGGCAATCAATTGAGGCAAAACAACATTTTCCAAAGCATCAAAATCTGCAAGCAAATTGTGATACTGGTACACAAAACCCAAATAATCTCGTCTGAGAGATGTTCTCAAGGCATCTGAAGCTTCCGAACAATCTATGCCATCTAAAAAAACTTTTCCAGACGATGGTTTCTCGAGAAGACCGGCAACTTGCAAAAGCGTTGATTTTCCGGAGCCCGATGGTCCAACTAATGCAACAATTTCTTTCTGATGGATTTCTAAATTAAGATTTTTCAAAACGTCAAGTTTTTGTCCCCCTTGATAAAAGTGTTTTGAAATATCTAAAAGCTGAAGGGTTGGTGTTTTATTCATATCTTAAAGCCTCCACAGGATCATATTTTGCCGCGCGATATGCCGGATATATTGTTGCAAGAAAAGACAAAGCTAAAGCTACAATTGCTACAACAGAAACTTCATACCAATCAATTTCAGCAGGCAATTGCGATAGAAAATAAATTTCAGCTGAAAATAAGTCTTTACCAGACAATTTTTCAAGCAAGCGACGAATACGTTCAATATTTTCGCAAAAAAGTATACCCAAGAATAACCCGATTGTTGTTCCAACAATTCCGATGTAAGCGCCATCCATCATAAAAATGCGCATAATCACAGACTTCGTTGCCCCCATCGTGCGCAACACTTCAATGTCTCGACCTTTATCTTTAACTAACATAATCAAAGCTGTGATAATATTAAAAGCAGCCACTAAAATAATCAGTGTCAAAATTAAA
The DNA here is from genome assembly GCA_902797315.1 of uncultured Pseudomonadota bacterium. Lineage (GTDB taxonomy): Bacteria > Pseudomonadota > Alphaproteobacteria > RF32 > CAG-239 > UBA1254. Next base: position 20,293 of record CADBSM010000072.1, read on the forward strand.
AACATCACATTGCGTTCAACATCTATGGCATTAAAAAATGCCGCATTTGTTTGTTTCCAATCGTAAACATAAGCATCTAGACCAACACTGTTTTCAATACTTTGACGCATTTTTTTCAAATCGTCTCCATCATTTAAGGTCACATCAATTTGGGTGACAGCGCCATAAAGTGAGAAAAACTTCTGAGCTGCAGGAATGGGCATAAAAATAAAGTTTGAATCATATTCATACATACCAACATTAAAGGTTCCTAAAATAATATATGATTTCATTCTTGGAACAGTTCCAAAGGCTGTCACTTTACCATTAGGAGAGATAAGTGTAATTTCATCGCCAACCATCACACCAAGCCTATCAGCTAATCTTTCGCCCAAAATCACATATTCATCTTCAAATGCTTCGATATTAACGTTTTTCAATCCACTGCGCATCACATCTTTTTTTAAGATATCTTCTTTAGAAATAGCTCGAACAACTGCACCTTCTGCCGTAGAGCCCGTTGAAACAAGAAGCTGCTTTTCAATCATTGGAACGGCAATTTGAACGCCGTCCATTTTTTCCAAACTCTGAACAGCATTTTGGTAATCTGTAAAAGGGTATCCAGGGGTTGACACAAGCATAATATGTCCATTTAGACCTAAAATACGAGATAAAAGCTCGCTTTTAAAACCATTCATTACACTCATAACAATAATCAGTGTTGCAACACCCAAGGCAATCCCTGTTAAAGCAAAACCACTGATAACTGAGATAAAGCCTTCTTTTCTTTTAGCTCGCAGATATCTTCCTGCAATCATTCGTTCAAATTTTGAAAAAAACATCTTTTCATAAGCTCCTTTTAGCTGAACAAATCTTTGATTTTATCGAAAAAACTTTTTGTTTCAGGTTGACAACTTTCATTATCACTTTGTGCACGAAATTCCTCCAAAAGTTCTTTTTGTTTTTTATTAAGATGTGTTGGGGTTTCAACTTTAATCATCACAAACATATCGCCTCTTTTTGAACGATCAACAATAGGCATTCCCTCACCTTTTAAGCGTATTTGAGCACCTGTTTGTGTTCCTTCCTCAATTTTAATTTCAACCTTTTGACCATCAATACCCGGAATAGTCACCTGCCCTCCTAGCGTTGCACAAACCATTGAGACAGGGACAGCTGTATACAAATTTGCTCCTTGTCGTTCATAAAGCTTGTGTTCTTTTACAGAAATATAAATGTATAAATCGCCGTTAGGACCACCTCTTAAACCAGCCTCACCTTCTCCGGAAACACGCATACGCACATTATCTTCAATGCCGGCAGGAATTTTAACTTTAATCGTTTTTTCAATAGGTTGGACACCTTTCCCATGACAATCTCTACATTTATCTTTAACAGAA
>CADBSM010000073.1 GCA_902797315.1 uncultured Pseudomonadota bacterium
TATATGGTGCGTGTGCCACAAATTTTTGAAAATTGTATTTTTGAGCCAAACTTAAAAATTTTTCAACATCTGTTGGATCAATGTCTTTGGCGCGTCCTCCTTGAGGATTACGCGTAAAAAACTGAAATGTATTTGCCCCTATTTGAAGAGCGTTTTTTGCCATAGCCTCAAAACCCTTAGAAGATGAAAGATGCGAACCGATAACAAGCATTTATTGTTTCCTTTCTAAACTTAAAAGATATTGTTTAACATTTAGACCTCCGGCATATCCTGTCAATTTGCCTGTTGTAGAGACAACTCTGTGACAAGGCACAATAAAGGGAAGTTTGTTTTGATGACAAGCCTGACCAACGGCTCGTGCCGCTTTAGGATTGCCGATTTGACAGGCGATATACTGATATGATACCGTTTCTCCATAAGCAATTCCAAGCAATGCCTTCCAAACTTTTTGCTGGAAGGGTGTACCACTTAATTCGAAAGGAAAATCAAAGTGTCGACGCTTTAACAAAAAATATTCATCTAATTGACAAGAAACTTTTTTAAGAAATGGTGTTGAAAGTTGAATCAAATTCTGAGGACATTTAAAAGAAATTTCAACCAAAACTGATTTCTTTTCAATCAGATAGAGATTGCCGAAGGGTGTTTTATATGTTACATAACGATAGCACATTGCCAATGTTATAGCTCAATTAAACGCAAATACAAAGATTTTTAAAGTATTTATCAAAAAAAGACTTGCGAGAAAAAAAATAATGGTGTAAGAGTATGTCACATCAAGAAACGGATTGTAGTTCAGCCTGGTAGAACGCTTCGTTCGGGACGAAGAGGTCGCTGGTTCAAGTCCAGTCAATCCGACCACTAAATAGCCACCCTTTATGGGTGGTTTTTTAGTGGTCGAAATCAATGAATTTCTTGAACCGGCGACCTCGAAGAGGCATTGAGTTAAAAACAACCTCAAAATGTTGTTTTTAACGAAAATGGCGCAGTTTTGTTAATTTACAAACAAGCGTGCAAGCGAAGTTTGTAAATGTTACAAAACAAGTGACCGAAGCGAGCGCTTGCGCGACGCAAGAGCTGGTTCAAGTCCAGTCAAAGGGGCCAGACACAAAAAAAGCCTGCCCCTGCGGTAGGCTTTTTTTTGTGTTTATATTGAGTTGTGGCTTTGAACCGGCGACCTCGAAGAGGCATTGAGTTAAAAACAACCTCAAAATGTTGTTTTTAACGAAAATGGCGCAGTTTTGTTAATCTGCAAACGAGCGACAGCAAAGTGCCGCAAATGTTACAAAACAAGTGACCGAAGCGAGCGCTTGCGCGACGCAAGAGCTGGTTCAAGTCCAGTCAAAAGGGCCAGACACAAAAAAAGCCTGCCCATGTGGTAGTTTTTTTGTATCTAGTCTTATAATGTGCCCATCTTAAACAGTTTATAATATTTATAAACCGACCCTTCTGAAACGTTCCAGCCAAAATCTTTTTTCATGGCATTAATTTTCATGGCTTTGATTGTCTCCGGTCTGTGATAGAAACAGCCTAAAGCCTTATAAAGCGTGTCGGCATATGCGTTAACATTGTTTTTAAGTTTTTGCGCCTTTGTGTTAGAACCATACACCTTGACATTTCCTGCAAAAAAGACATCTGTCCTGAACCCATCAACCCCATTTTCAATTGTATCCACCAAACCGCCGGTTGATGTTGCAACAGGTAATGCCCCCTTTGCCATAGCTTCCATCTGCGTTAACCCGCAAGGCTCAAATCGAGAGGGCATCAAATAAAAATCAGCTGCAAGCTGCAGCGCATAAGCAAATTCATCATTATATCCTCTGAAAATATAAATTCGCTCTGCTGCCTTGTGATTTAAATTCTCCAGCGTCTTTCTGAATTTTTTTAAAAGCTGGTACTGAACCTCATCACCTGCCCCACCCATAACAATCACCGGATACTCACCCTTGATATTTTTAATTTTTTCAACAACTTGCAGTATAGCCTCACTTGCAATATCATAGCCCTTTTGTTCAACTAATCGGCTTGTCGCACACATGAACGGAATTTTGGAGGCTTTTGAAATAAAATCAGATAAATCCCAAAAAGCATCGATCTCAAGCAGTGGAATCACTTTTTTCTTAAAATTCGGGTCTTGGGCAATTTTTGAAAGCAAGCGCAAACATTCTTTTTTATTATGTGTTTTATTTTGAATATGATCTTCATCATAAACCTTAAAATCAAAACCCTCAAAATAAGAGTTAATATGTTCGATTTTTTGTTTATTCGGCGAAATCAGCTTTTTATCATATCCATTAACAATGCCAAAAAAAGTTCGGTGATTTTTTCGAATTTTGAGAATATCCCTAAAATCAAGTCCGAAACCGAGTTCTTTTGAAACCTCTTCCATATAGTTTTTAGAAACCGTTATCACACGATCAGCTAAATGAAAATTTGAAGCTGCTTGATTGTAGCAGTCGTAAACAATAAGCGTATTTGACGTTCTCGGATTGCTGTTTTTGACAGCTTTAGCGTTTTTAAACACATCTAAAGCAAAATCTTCATACAAACCGTTGAGAATACGCGCCGTATTTTGATAATCCCACCCTTGATAGCCTAAATGATGAGCAATGTGTATCAAAGGTATGTTCGAAAGTTTTGATTGTGCTTCTTTAGAAACCAAACCGGCATTTTCTTTCATTGGCGTCAAATACTTAATCAGGCCGCCCATTGCACCACTGTGCCAATCATTTGCAAGAATAATGTTCGGTGTTTTCAATCCACGAATACGTCCTTCCAAACATTCAATTATTAATGTATAAATTGCTTTAGAAAAAAATGCAAAACGCTCAACCTCATTGACCCCATTTTCATTTAAGACATAACACCCGTCCTGAGTTGAAGGATTATTCTGAGAAGGATTAATTGAAAAAAATCGCTTATTTTGTAAAAAAATGTAGTCAACATCATTGAACCTACCTTTATAAACGCCCACAGAATATTCTTTCAAAGAGCCTAATGAATCTGCAAACAAAACCTTGATTTGTTTTAAACGCTCCAAATTCAAACTGTTTTTTTCAGAACCTGTATAAAGGTTGTTTTCAAACCTTGCCGTTTTTTTACCCGTATTGCCTTCATAAATCGGCGTAACTAATGAAATTTTATGATGTAAATGTTCAAAAGTTTTGTTAAAATTTTCGGGAAGTTCTGAAGCAACCATACCCAAACCACCCCACTTCATAAAAGTCGCTGTTTCAGCAGAAAGCATCCAAGCATCAATATGCTCAATCAAAGGCCAATCTTTTCGTCCGTAACACGCTTCTGCTCCAGCTCTTTGAATGCTTTTTAAAAGCCTGTCTGCATGAGCCGAAAAAACATTAAGACGCTTTTTAGCATTAAATCCTTCATGCAGTTGACCTAAATTTGTAGATTTCTTCTGAGAATACAACGTCTTAAATCCTTCTTTTCTATATAAATAATATACTCTTTTATATCATTTATTTTTTCATCTCACAACTAAAAA
>CADBSM010000074.1 GCA_902797315.1 uncultured Pseudomonadota bacterium
CTGAGACAAATCTGGTACAGATTTATAATCTGTATTATCAAAAATACTTTGAGTCTGAGATTGACCGATGTCATAATATTTCAAACCAAACCGATTTGTATGTTTAAGTTTGTAATGCAAGATTTCACCTGCTGTAATGATTGCTTTCAAAAGTCCCAAATTTAAACCAGAACATTGAAGAATATCTGCTATTTGACGAACCCTTAAGGCAGAATTCGAAAGAATTACAATTTCTTTTTTTGAATCAGCTATTTTTTGAAGTGCTTCAAGGGCTTCGTCCAACACACCCGATCCCTTTGTCAGAACACCGTCAAATCCACATATAACCCCATCATAAGCGTTAATGATTTTAGAAATTCCGACAATTGGTACAATAGGTTTCATATTTTTCTTCCACAAACAAAAAGCTTGCTGATATTCTATTTTACAGAGTCTTTATTTTTCTTTAATGCCTTTCGAAAAGAAAAATATTTATGTAACAGATAGGTCACAATCGTTGAAAAGACAAGATAAAACCCCTGAGCCCAAAGCGCATCAACTTTTAAAGCTTCGATTAAAAAAGAAAGACCGATTGTATTGGCAACAAAAAGACCGATATAAACGCCCCAAGCCTTAACAAATTCGGCAACAATATCTCCTTTGCTTTGAAAAACATAATAGCGCATAGTCGCAATAGAGACATTGATTGTGATGAAATATTGCACAATCAAAGCCAACAAATAAGGCATTCTAAACACTATAAGCAACAGGGCGTAAACCCCATAAGCAAAAACCGTATTAAAGCCCCCAACCAGCAAAAACCTTATTTTTTCAGACAAACGTTCAAACCAAAATTTTTCAATCTTAAAATAAAGCTCAAACAAAAACGGATATTGAGCATCAAAAACAAAATTATTTAAAATAGATTTATCATAAAGCGTATTGAGCTCTTTTGTTCGCCAATCAGAAAGTACATTTAAATCAAATATATCTTCTTTGTGATGTTGATCAATTTCTATAACTGAGGGATGAATCATCACCTCCACTTCATCATAGCCTGATGGAACCAAAATTTTTTTAAAATGATCTTTGGAAAGCTTGCAAGTATAGAGCATTGTATAAAAATAAATTTTTGAACGATAACCATTTAAAACAGCAAAGAATTTAAGCAAAAAATATTTAATAAGCCCTCCGTCAAACAAATAGCTCTTGCTCTGATTGGTTCTTATCGTTTGGACGGCTGATTCATTTATCACTCGAATACGTTCAATTTGATATTTTTCTTTCAATTCTAACATAACCTTAAAAATTAATGGTATCATATGAACATGCCTGTGACTGTCGATATGTTTACAGCAAACCCCCATACTTTGGGCTTTCAGAATTTGAGCCTCTATTTCAGCCCTAACTTCTTTTTTGAGTTCTTTCGCATGAGTTAATGAAAGCCACAAAAGTTTCACAAAACCATTTTTAAACTTGCCGTCTATCCCCGTCAAAAGAGGCAATTTTTTTGCATTAAGCGTTGGATATTCATTTGTTAAATTAACATGCAGACCCAAATCCAACTCAGGGCGTTGTTTAGCAATTTCAACGGCCTCAAGCGCATATTGTTGATTAACCATCAAACTTGCCGCATTCAAAATGCCTTCATCAAATGCTTTTTTGATCGCCATATTGACGCCACGGGTCATACCAAAATCATCAGCATTAAAAATAACTTTATTTTTCAAAATGGTCATCCTTTTGATTTTGTTCAATCAAATCAGCAAGATAAAGTGGACGTTTTTTAACCTCCATATGAATTTTGCCGATATATTCTCCGACAATGCCAAGCGTAATCAGCTGCAGTGCACCGACAAAACCGACAACAGAAACGATGGTTGCATAACCAGGGGTCGGATTATGCTGAATAAAATGTTCAAAAATAACATATAACCCCAACAGCACAGAGCATGCCGCGCCGGCAAATCCTAAATAAGTTGCTAGACGAAGCGGGCGAACAGAAAATTGTGTAATACTGCTAATAGCCAATTGCAAACTTTTAATAAAGCTATATTTCGTTGTACCGCTAAAACGAACAGGCGCCACAAAATCGATAACTTTAACCTTATCATTTGGCATAATCCAACTCAGCAAGCCTCTAAACAACCTGTCTTGTTCATTAAAACCTTTTAAAAAGTCAACATATCGACGATCAATTAACCTAAAATCAGGCATACTTTCAGGAATTTTTGTTTCTGAAAGCAAATTCAAAAGCCAATAAAAAGTTTTAGCGCAAAGCTTATAAAACCAAGATGTTGCAACATTATCTACGCGCTTGGTTAAAACAATTTCATAGCCTTCTTGCCAACTTTTAACCATTTCCGGAATATAAACCGGAGGATGCTGCAAATCAGCATCCATAAAAATCACAGCATCTCCTTTAGCATAATCCATACCTGCCGTCATGGCAATTTCATGACCGAAATTGCGTTTCAAATTAACCATTTTAACGCGGCTATCCTTTTCTATGAGTTTTTCAATTTTTTGAAAGGTTTGGTCTTTAGAGCCATCATTAACAAATAAAATTTCGAAAGCAACATTTGAAACCTTTGATAACTCTTTTTCAAGCTCCTCATAAAGCTTTTCAATGTTACCTTCTTCATTATAGGCTGAAATGACGATACTGACTGTTTTCATACATTTTACTCCTTTAGTTGTGGTAAAAACCATAATAAATTGTCTTTTCTTTTGTTTTGGAAAGCCTGTTTTTAACTGTTATGCCAAGAACTTTCGGTTCATCATCAAAACCCAGTTTTTTTTGCATTTCAAAATATTCAAATTCATCAGATGTTAAAACAAGAGCGCCTTTATCTTGAATATCTTTAAGTTCAAACCAAGGATTTTGGTTGACATCTCCCCAAATAATAGGTTTGGGTTTCGAGGGTGCAAAAAGGGCGGCATTATTTGCCCACCACACATCACCTGCAACATATGCAAAGGGCTTGTCTGAATTTTGCCGCCAAAGAGTTTCAACCATTTTACCATATTCTTTTGTATCAAGCTGAAATTTATCGCTTTTATTGAGGCAAATCACAAGAGCTTGCGCCGAAGCAAATAAAATCATGACAATATAAACACCCAAAACAATTTTTTTCTTAAATTTTTCAGTCATTGCGTATGGGCGAAAAACCATTAAAAGAAGCCCTAAAAGATAAAGTGTCGGAAAACCCCACATGCTTTTAAGTTTCATTCCAAAAACCAAACTAATACAAAACATCAGCACAACAGGCAACACCCCGAGATAAATCAAAAAATTGATATCTTCTTTACCATGAGGTGTTGAGACCTTGGTTTCTTTGATTGAGGATATAAAATAAACCAACAAAGTTCCCAGCGCAAACAGAACTTGAGCGCCAATAAACTTTAAGGGATAAACAACGTGGTTTAAAAAAGGTATATTGTCAAAAACAGATTGCGAGGATCTGCCCACAAAATAATTTAACACGAAAAAGTCATGTTGATAAAGCCACCAAAGATGCGGTGCGACAACAAGAACACCGACCAATACAGACAAATAAAGCTTATAATTTTTAAGGCTTGCACGTGCTCGCCCATCAAAAATCAAATAAAGCCCCATTGAAAAAAGCAAAATAGCACTGGTATATTTGTTTAAAAGATTAAGTCCTGCCAAAAGCCCGAAAAGAATCCAATCTGAAAGTTTTTGTTTATGAAGAGCTTGATAAAAATAATAAGCACACATCGGCCAAAGAGCCAGTGAAACAACATTGACATTATATTCGAGCGAACTAAAGCCATAATATATCACACCTTCTAAAAGCATTGCTGACAAAATTGCTTTTTCTTTTGAGACAAAGCAATATGCTAAACGATAAACATAAATCAAACCAACAATCACACACAGCTGGTTTAATACGTAAATAGAAAAAGGCGTCTCAAAACCAAGCACTTGATAAAAAAAGCCTGCCAGCCAACCAGACAAAGGCGGATGTTTGTTTGTTCCAAAATCGCAAAACTTTCCCCAAGAAATAGCCTCTATACTATCCATCGGCAAGCTTTTACGCAAGAGCGGTATAAAACTCCAAAGAGCAAAATGCAAGAAAAGAAAGATTTGAAAAGGGTATTTTTTAAAAAAATTAGTCATGATCGTTCCCTTAGATGATAAGCAATCACAACTATAACGCAAAAAAAACAAAATGTATAGATTAAAAATCAATTTCTTAAGTTGTAGGTGATAAAGTCAATTTAATACTTGAAATATCATAAAAAATCAAATAGCATTCGACAACTTTAGTACGTACGGCCATGCACCCTCATATCAACAAAATAAGGAGGAATACTATATGTTGCAACCTAAAATATCAATCGTTGTTCCGATTTATGGCGTAGAGGCATATTTAAAGGAATGCGTTGATAGCATTTTAGCTCAAACATTTCAAGATATAGAAGTTATTTTAGTCGATGACGGTTCGAAAGACAATTGCCCACAAATTTGTGATGAATATGCTTCAAAAGACAACAGAATTGTCGTTATTCACCAACCAAATGGCGGTTATAGCCGTGCAGTCAATCATGGGCTTGAGGTCGCAAAGGCGCCATATATCGGCATTGTTGAACCCGATGATTATATTGAGCCGAAAATGTATGAACTGCTTTACAATGAAATGATTAAAACAAACGCTGATTTTGTGAAAGCCGGATACGCTGAGTTTTTTCCGGACGGCATTGTTAAAGTTCATGATTGCCGCAATTATTGCCATATACCTGTTGGTGCTTTTCACTGGTCTGAATGCCCTGATTTTGTGCGTTTTCATCCGAGCATTTGGACTTGCCTTTACCGCAAAGAGCTCTTATTTAATAACAACATCAAAATGACGGAAGTCTCAGGGGCTGCTTGGACAGATAATTTGTTTCAGCTGCAAACATTTTTGCTTGCTCGTTCAATGAGTTATATTTCAGATAGTGTTTATCATTACCGCCGCCGTTCACACCGCAGCGCAGATGAACTTAAAAACTACAATACTCCTTTAGACAGAATAGAAGAGATGAATGCTTGGCTGAACTCTCAAGAAATTCAAGATAAAAATCTTTGGGGTTGTTATTATAAAAAAATATTAGGTTATTTTCGCCTAGTTGCTCAGGTTGCACCTTTCAAAGAACTTTCTCAAGCCAAGGAGAGGATACAACCTCTTGTTCAACAAATGGACAGAAATATCGTTTTAAATAGCCATGTTATTGCGCTTGCAGAAAAGAAGTTTTATAAAGCTTTACTCAAGCACCCGCTTCGCACACTTTTTCGCGCGAAATATCCTTGGTGTCAAAGGCGCTTTTTCTTTAATTTAAAAACAAGAAAAGGAATCTTTTGTCTTCAACTTTTAGGTGTTCAAATTTCTTACGGAAAATTTCCGGAGCTTGAAGCTTGGGTTAGACTTAATTTAAAAAAGGAAAAGTAAATGAGTGATACGGTTCATATTTTATTTGCTGCAACATCTGATTTTTTACCTCAAGCAACAGTAACAGCCCTTTCGGCCATTGATCATCTCAAGCCAAAAACAAAAGCGCACATCCATTTTTTGTACGCCGATATTGTTAAGCCTATTTCTGAGAATATGCGCAATAATTTTTTTGAAAGGGCAAAACGCAGTATTGAGTCTTTAGGTGCTACGATCTCTTTTTATGACGTCTCTGATCAAATACATTTGTTTGATGGTCAAAATATAGGTATGTGGGGCAAGGAAATTTCTTTAACGCATTATATGTATCTTTTAGCTCCGAATGTTTTAGACGTAGACAAAGCTATTTATCTCGACACGGACATGATTGTCAATTGCGACTTGTCTGAAGTCTACAATATTGATTTTGGCAATCATCTTTTAGCTATGGGCGCACCTCGCGGACAAGAGGAGATGGGCGATGATGTTTCTAATTCGGGTTTTGTCTTTTTAAACTTAAAATTATGGCGTCAGGAAAACACTCTTAAACAATTGGTAGACTTTGGCGAAAAGCTGCCGCGGGCTCGTTTTTGCGACCAATATCTTTTATATCAATATTTTACAAAGCATAATCCTCATTTATTGATGCTTGTAGATAAATCATACAATATTTTTCCGCAACTGTTTCCAGAGATGGATATTAGCGACATCAAAGTTTTACATTTTACGGGCTGGCACAACATCAAACCTTGGGTTGATGTAAAGGGCGAACAACGCGGCGGCGATTTATGGTGGTTTTATGCGCGAAAGACAGGATTTTATGAATCTTTTGTATGTCAGCTGAGCACTCAGTCATTCAATAAAAACACCAATGCGCTCAAACAATCAATTGAAAAAGAGCTTGAACGGCGCGATGCTTGGAAATATAAATTGATTTACAAGCTTTCACTTGGAAAAATGCGCCAAAAATACAAACAAAAATATAAAAATGCTATGAAATAGGATGTAAATCATGACACAAAACAAACCTAAAATCAGTGTACTCGTTCCAATATATAATGTGGAGCAATATTTAAGCGAATGTGTAGACAGTATTTTAGCCTCAACACTCAAAGACATTGAGGTGATTTTGCTTGATGACGGCTCAAAAGACAAATCAGGCGAAATCTCAGATGCTTATGCGCTCAAAGACAAGCGTGTTAAAGTTGTGCACAAACAAAACTCTGGTTATGGCGCCACAATGAATGTCGGACTAAACACCGCAACAGGTGAATATATTGCCATTGTTGAAAGCGACGATATTATTCGTTCTAATATGTTTGAAAAACAATATGCTTTAGCTCAATCGAAAGATATTGAAGTTTTGAAAGCTGATTTTAGAGTTTTTTACGGCGAACCTTTTGACCGCCAATTTGTTTATCGAAACATTATCAACGACCACTCTTATTATGACAAACTTTTAGAGCCTCTTGCTGATTTAAATATCGGCAAACAGCTTGAAGTTATGATTTGGACAGGCTTATATAAACGTTCATTTATTGATCAGAACAACATTCGTTTTCACGAATCTCCGGGCGCCTCATTTCAGGATAACGGCTTCTTTTTCAAAACGTATGCTTTAGCTAAGCGTTTGTGGATTATGAATGAAGATTTTTATCAGCTCAGGCGCGACAACCCCAACTCAAGCGTTTATTCTAAAGACAAAGCCTTTTTAATGTGCAACGAAATGGCTTGGATTAAAGAGTTTTTAGATGAACATCAGACTGATTTCCCGCCTAACATATATTCTTTGTTTTGGTTTAAGACTTTTCATAATTATCTTTTTCAACTCGACCAAGTTAATGACCATGAAAAGCCTGCTTTTATGTCTCGTTTTCAACAAGATTTTAAAGCGGCTTATCAAGAAGGCTGGATTAAAGAACCTTTCTTTAACAAAGGCACAATTAAAGATATCAAAAAAATCATCAAAAATCCGGCTGAATATATGGTAGAGCGCAATCTGAAACGTTATACCGAAAATCTTTTAGATTGGTACAAACATACGATGCATGAGGATTTAAACCTAGCACACCCTAAAACATATAACGAAAAGATTCAATGGCTCAAACTTTATGATTCAACACCTATCAAAACAAAACTCGCCGACAAATATGCTGTCCGCGATTGGATTAAAGACAAAATCGGTGAGGAATATTTAATTCCGCTTATAGGCGTGTATGACAAATTTGATGATATCGATTTTGAAAAACTCCCCAATCAATTTGTGATAAAATGCAATCATGGATCAGGTTATAACATTATTGTCAAAGACAAATCGCAACTTAACCTCAAAGAGACTCAAAAGCAAATCAACTGTTGGATGAATGAGAACTTTGCTTTGAAATACGGCTGCGAATTGCATTACAGAGACATTTCACCTAAAATTATCATCGAAAAATATATTGAAGAAATCAGCTCGGCTCTGTATGATTATCGGTTCTTTTGTTTTGATGGAAAAGTAAAACAAATTTGGCTGGATATTTATTCTGGAACACCAAATCATCAGCGCAAAATTTATGATCCTGATTGGAGTGAGCGTTTGGTCACCGTTAAATGGCCAAGAATAGAAGAGAACATACCTAAGCCAAAGAATCTTGATAAAATGATTGAACTTGCTGAAAAGCTTTCTACTGGTTTTAGCACTGTCAGAGTCGATTTTTATGATATAAATGATAAAATACTTTTTGGCGAAATGACTTTTACTTCAATGTCCGGCTCTGGTAAGTTTAACCCAAAATCAGAAGATTTGAGACTTGGTAAAATGATCAAGCTTCCAAAAATGGCTTATAACTTGGATACAGGGACATATTATAAACCGAAATATCCTTCAAAACTCAAGCAATTTTTGACAAGCACACATGAACTGTCGTTGCCGATTATCGGGTGGATAGTTACGCCTAACAAATACATTTTCAAAGTGCTCGGTATGCCCTTATTTAAAAAGAAGCAAACATCAAACCAAGATAAAAAGGTTAAAAGATTTTTTGTTTTTGGCTTGCCTGTTTTAAAAATCAAAAAAAACCGTCAAAAAGGCGGCAAAAAAATATCTTTGTTTGAAATTCCGATTTGGCATAAAAAATAACCTTTAAAACAAATGTGTCGTTTGACAACATATTTTGAAAAGCTTTTGCCTGTCACTTTGTTTTAGTGTTGACAGGCTTTATTTTTTTGTTAACACAGGAAGAAACTTGAAGGGAAACAGACATGAGACAAGAATATCAGAACTACCAAGGCGAAGAAGAATGAGAAGAAGATTTCAAAAATTTTGAAAAAGATTGGTCTTATGATGAAAAATCAAAGGGTTCAAAGATATTTTAGAGTCTTTTATTTCAACAAGCAAAAAAAGCTCTTGACTTTAAAAAACATTGCGTTAGTATGCCCACACTTGCTTGAGAGTCTTTTTTCAAGGCTCTCAAGTGAGTATTTGTGTTAATTTATAAACTTTTAAGGAAATTTGTGATGCCTACAATTAATCAGTTAATTCGTAACTCACGAACACCAAAAGTGAAGAGAAACAAAGTTCCGGCTTTGAA
>CADBSM010000075.1 GCA_902797315.1 uncultured Pseudomonadota bacterium
ATCTGTGCTGCGTCATTTTTAACAGCCTGACTGATATCTGACATAATCTGCGAACGTTTTTCTGACAACAATTCTTGCAAGGTGATACGACCTAAAACGTTTCTGACTGACGAGTTCACAATTTCTTCCAGTTTGCTTTGAGCCTGAAATTCTGTTCGAACAGTCTGATAGAATCTTAAAGGATCAACAATTTGATAGCGTGTAAAACTATCTACATCTAAACGTTTTTTGTCGCCTAAAACAATTTCTTGAGCCGGCGGATCTAAATTCAAAAGCCGCGTATCATAATAAACCACATTTTGAATAAAAGGGATTTTCATCTTCAGTCCAGCATCTTTAACCACACGAATGGGTTCACCAAACTGAAAAACGATAGCTTGCTCAACCTGATTAACAATATAAACCGATTGCATCACAACAAACAATACAAACAAACCAGCGAAAAGCCATATGTATTTGATTTGATTTTTCATTTCTATTCCCCTTTATTTAATAGGTAAAACAGGCAAAACATTCGAACCCTTGGCTGAAGGGTCTATCAATGTTGTATCTGACTTTGAAAGAACATCTTCCATTGTCTCAAGATAGAGTCTCGTTGATGTGACGTCTTTTCCTTCTTTATAAGCCTTATAGACAGAGATAAATCGTTCAGCATCACCTTTTGCCTTATTAATCACGGCCTGTTTATAAGCTTCTGCTTCTTGAAGCCTTTTTACAGCCTCACCTTTAGCTTTTGGTAAAACTTCGTTGCGATAAGCTTCCGCCTCATTTTTAAATCTTTCCTGATCAGCTTTTGCTCTTTGAACTTCATTAAAAGCATCAACAACTTGCTTGGGTGGATCTGCTTTTTGAAGTTTGACACGTACAATCAAAATACCCGCACCAAAATCATCCATCAGCTTTTGAAGTTCTGTTTTGGTTTCTTCTTCTACTTTGCCTCTGTCACCGGTTATAATAGGCTGCATTTGAGACTGACCGACAATTTCACGCAAAACGGATTGGGCTGCAACACGAACTGTGACATCTGGGCTTTTCACATTAAACAAATAATCTTTAGCATCTTTAATCTTCCACACAACGGTCAAATTAATATCGACAATATTTTCATCACCTGTCAGCATATGGCTTTCTGTAAATGAATTCAATGCCACACTTGATCGATTGTTGGTCATATATTTATTTGACGATGATGCCTCGGTAACACCTAAATTAATACTGCGCTCTTGAGTCACATTGACTTTAATAACACTTTCAATAGGATAAGGCAGATGGTAGTGCAAACCTGCATCTGTTGTCTCAACATATTTTCCGAAACGAAGCACAACGCCTTGTTCACTTGGCTGAACCTGATAAAAGCCTGAAGCAAGCCAAAAAAGCAGCAAAGCACCAAAAATCAATTTAGCATGAAAACGAAAATCATTTTTAGAACCATTCATCTGCGCAATTTTAAAAGGTGAGACAACCTTCATTTTTTGAGTTGCTGTTTCTCCTGTTTCCCATGGTTCTGGCGGAAGATCTGTCTCCCAAGGATTGTCTTTTTTTACCATCTCTACATCCTAAAAAAATTTATTGACCATCAAAAACAAAATAATATAAATATATCTCAAAGACAAGTTACTCAATTTGATATCCACATTTGAGGAGAAAAAAATGGAAACATACGAAGACATCGTTGCCCGCTATTTTTCAAAAGAAGAAATACAAAGTGTTCAGAACATGCATTCTCATCTGATAGTCACTTTATCGGTCACAACAGAAAAACAAGAAAAAGCTGATCAGCTCAAAAATGAGCTTCTGCAGCTTCCGAATACTGAAAGGGTTAGTATCATTTTTACAAAACAACGCCAAAATCCTTTATTTGACAAATGGCAAATCAAAGGGGTCAAAAAAATCATCGGAGTTGCTTCCGGCAAAGGCGGCGTCGGCAAATCGACCACCGCCGTTAATTTGGCTTTAGCTCTTGCTAATTTAGGTCAAAA
The DNA here is from genome assembly GCA_902797315.1 of uncultured Pseudomonadota bacterium. Taxonomy (GTDB): domain Bacteria; phylum Pseudomonadota; class Alphaproteobacteria; order RF32; family CAG-239; genus UBA1254. Next base: position 1,980 of record CADBSM010000075.1, read on the forward strand.
AGTAGCCTTATTTGACGCTGATATTTATGGTCCATCGATTCCGACGATGCTTTCTTTTGAAAACACGCCGCCGGTATCTTATGACGGCAAAACATTTGAGCCTTTTGAAAATTTTGGAATTAAGGCAATGTCAATAGGCTCTTTAATCGATCAAAACACAGCTCTTATTTGGCGTGGCAGCAAAGCATGCTCTGCGATTGAACAACTTTTAACACAAACAAACTGGTCTGATGTTGACACTATGGTTATTGATATGCCGCCGGGAACAGGAGATATTCAAATTACCCTTGCCCAAAAGCTTAAATTTGACGGCATCGCCATTGTTTCAACGCCTCAAGACATTGCCTTAATTGATGCTATTAAAGGAATCAATATGTTTGCAAAAATGGGCATTAAAATTTTAGGGCTTATTCAAAATATGAGTTATTATATTTGCCCTCATTGCAATGAAAAGGCTTATCTTTTCGGCGAAAACGGTGCAAAAAATACAGCAGCTCAAATGGGGGTTAAATTTTTGGGAGACATTCCGATAGATATCAACGTTCGGCAAAATGCCGATGAAGGAACCCCCATCATTGCAAAGCTCCCTGACAGTCCGACAACCAAGGCTTATGAAGAAATTGCTCAAAAAATAAGCAACCTTTTATAAAAATTGACATCAATTTTTGTAATTTCTATATATCTGAATTCCAGACTAAAAGCGTAAGCTTATATCCATCAAGGCTGATGGATATACTTTAACATAAAAGTCATGGACACACCATAAACTTAAATGAACAATAACACCCCATTGCATTTAAGCTAGCCATTAATCTGACACCATTAAAACATTACCTTAAAATTTTGCGATAGAAGAAACTGACAAGTATCCGGCCAAATAAAACGACAAAAATAGCCACACGCGCACTTGAAGCATCTGCAATAAAGCCTATTCCTAAAAAAATCAAAACATTTAAAAATGACGTCCATAAAGCAATAATTGAGCTCATCGTAGCTCGTTCCTGATTGGTTAATTGTTGTTGCAAAAAATTGTTTTCAAATGTCGTAGAAATACCGTAAAGCAATGTTGAAGAAGCCATAATAAAAGGGCTGATAACAGTATTAATCACAGCACCACATAATTTAATCAAAGCATTAAAAAAAATAGATAAAAACAAAGTATTTCTCACATCTTTTTGTCGGACAAGCTGAACCAAACGATAGCTGATATATCCCATTATTTCTTGAAAAATACGTACCACATTAATCATAAAAGGAGAAATGATTGTCTCATAATATGCCCCAACAAACCGCCAATTGACAGCATTGAGTGAGTCGTTAAAGCTTTTAACAAGGGCAAACTTTAAGAGTTTTGGATTTTTTATCACTGCTTTTAAGGAAGAAAACATATGAGTGACAAATGATTTATGACTACGTTTAATATAATTCGGTTCAACATAAAAACAAGCTATTAAAAAACGCAAAAAAGCTGGTAAAATAGCAACATATGCCAAAATTTCAATTGATGTATAAAAGCAAATAATCGCAGCAAATGTTGCACCGACCGCAATTCCCAGTTCATCAAAACTACGATTATCGGCAAAAACCTTATCAAATTCGCCTTTTTTATTCATTTGATTGATTGTTTCAAAAGCAAGTGCATCATCTGTTCCCGACAAAAAAGCTTTACCACCACCAACAAACATTGCGCCGATATAGAGCAAAAATTTAGCCTGATAAGCTCCTGCCAAAGCCCACATAACATACCCGATTAAGATTAAAAAAGTGCCCGTTATCATACTTTTTTTGCGTCCGAGTTTATCTGAAACAATTCCCGTTGGAACTTCTGCGACACTTTGAGCAAGGTTAATCATTGAAAACGTCAACATTGCCAAAGTGTATGAATGGGTAATGCTTTCAAAATAAATCACAGCAACAGCACAAAGAGGCCATAAACCGTTGAAAAAATTATCTGCCTTAAATAACACTAAATTGCGTTTAATCATAGCATCCCTTTAAATAGCAACATCAAGTCAAAGATATACTTTTTATCTCTTGTATCAAAACTTAGTTTTATCAGCAAGTGGAAAGAAGGATTCCATAACAAAAAAAGCACTGCCCAAAAGCAGTGCTTTTTAAAAGCTTTTTTGTGTTTTTTTAAGCTTCTTGCGTTTGATTTTCAAGCGCAGCAGCTTCGCGTTCGGCCAAAATTTCTTTATCATTTTGCGCCGCAACACGTTTCAGCGAACGTAAGACCGTTCCGGTTCCTGCAGGAATTAAGCGACCTACAATAACGTTCTCTTTCAAACCGTAAAGTTTGTCAACTTTTCCAGAAACAGCAGCTTCTGTTAAGACTCTTGTTGTTTCTTGGAATGAAGCGGCCGAAATAAACGATTTGGTTTGTAAAGATGCCTTTGTGATACCTAAAAGAACAGGATCAGCTGTAGCAGGTGTTCCACCGTCTTTAACAACCTTCATATTCTCTTCTTCAAAAACATCACGATCGACTTGTTCACCAACCAAGAAAGTTGTATCACCAGGGGTCAAAATCTCGACTTTCTTCAACATTTGAGAGACAATAACCTCAATGTGCTTGTCATTAATTTTAACACCTTGCAGACGATAAACATCTTGAACTTCTTTAACCAAGTATTCAGCCAACTTTTCAACGCCCAAAACGCGCAAAATATCATGCGGAGCAGGAGTACCCTCGACAATGAGATCACCCTTCTTGACGATATCGCCATCTTGCACAACAAGATGTTTGCCCTTTGGAATAAGATATTCAATGGCTTCTCCCTTAGATGGTTTAATAACAACACGTTGTTTAGCTTTGTAGTCTTTGCCAAATTCAACCTGACCATCAATGTCTGAAATAATGGCTTGTTCCTTTGGACGTCTGGCTTCAAACAGCTCAGCAACTCGTGGCAAACCACCTGTAATATCTTTTGTTTTGGTGCTTTCTCTCGGAATACGAGCAATAACATCACCGACTTTAACCTCAGATCCGTTATCGACATTCAAGACAGCATCAACAGACAGATAATAACGAGCCTCCTTGCCATTATCAAAATTAATGGCCTTACCTTTAGCATCTTTCAACACAATGCTTGGTTTTAAGCTTGCATTCGCAGAAGTTCCTGATCTCCAATCAATCACAATTTTCGAAACAATACCAGTCGTTTCATCCATATTTTCTTTGACTGAAACGTTGTTGATTAAGTCAACAAGATTTGCAATACCAGCTTTTTCAGAAATAACAGGAATTGTAAACGGATCCCACTCTGCAACTTTCTGTCCCTTCTTCACTTTAGAGTCTTCTTTGACTAAGACTTTTGTACCGTAAGGAACATGATGACGTGACTTTTCACGGTTTTGTGAATCAACAATCACTAAATCGCAGTTTCGAGACAAAACAATCAAATGTCCTTCTGAGTTGGTGACAGTATGAGCATTTTCGAGTTTTAAGGTTCCTGCAAACGGAATTTCAACACTTGCTTGCTCGGCAGATTGTGAAGCAGCTCCACCGATGTGGAAGGTTCGAAGAGTTAACTGTGTACCAGGCTCACCGATTGATTGTGCAGCAATCACACCAACAGCCTCACCTACGTTGACAGGAGTTCCCCTTGCTAAATCGCGCCCATAACAAGCCGCGCAAACACCATGTTCAGATTCACAAGTTAAAACAGATCTAATCTTAACTTGTTCAACGCCTGCCTGCTGAACAGCTTCAGCTGTATTTTCATCAACCAAAGTTCCTCGTTTAACAATGATTTCACCTGTTTCAGGATGCAAAACATCTTCTTGAACCGTACGACCTAAGATACGCTCACCAATTGAGACAATGACATTGCCACCATCTACGACCGGACGAACAATAATGCCTCGTTCTGTACCGCAATTTGTTTCCGTAATAACAACATCTTGTGCCACATCAACCAAACGTCTTGTCAAATAACCAGCGTTTGCCGTTTTTAAAGCCGTATCAGCTAAACCTTTACGAGCACCGTGGGTTGAGTTGAAATACTCAGACACCGTCAAACCTTCTTTAAAGTTTGAGATAATCGGTTGCTCAATAATCTCACCTGATGGTTTTGCCATCAGACCACGCATACCAGCGAGCTGTCTCATTTGAGCAGCGCTACCACGAGCTCCGGAGTGAGCCATCATGTAAACAGAGTTGATATAGCCATGTTCCGTTTTCGAAATATTTTTCATCATTTCATCGGCAATTTTATCTGTACAAGCTGACCATATATCGACGACTTTATTGTATTTTTCACCTTTGGTAATCAAACCGTTTTGATATTGAGTCTCAAATTCTTTAACTTGAGCTTTTGTCTCTTCAATCAAATCTTTCTTGGTGTCCGGTACAATTAAGTCATCTTTACCGAAAGAAATACCGGCTTTACAAGCGTTTGTGAAACCAAGTGTCATAATCTTATCAACCATGATACATGTTTCTTTTTGACCACAGTGACGATAAACTGTATCGATAATTTCCGAAATTTCTTTTTTCTTCAAAAGTCTGTTGACAAGTGAAAAAGGAATATTCGGATTTTTTGGTAAAATGTCAGAAACAATGATTCTGCCAGGTGTTGTGTCAACCAATCCATATTTTGTTTGACCGTTGTCATCTACGTATTCCATGCGGCATTTAACTTTAGCGTGCAAGTCGACAGCTTTTGAATCAAGAGCGAGCATGCATTCTTCTTTATCAGCATAAATGCTGCCTTCACCAATCATACCTTCTGCTTCGTAAGACAAATAATAGATACCTAATACCATGTCTTGAGAAGGTACAATAATTGGTTTGCCTGAAGCAGGTGATAAAATGTTGTTTGTTGACATCATTAAAACACGAGCTTCTAGTTGAGCCTCTATAGACAAGGGAACGTGGACAGCCATTTGGTCACCGTCAAAGTCAGCATTAAATGCTGCACAAACAAGTGGGTGCAAGTGAATGGCTTTACCTTCAACCAAAACAGGCTCAAAAGCTTGAACACCTAAGCGGTGCAACGTTGGTGCACGGTTTAACAACACTGGATGTTCTCTGATAACTTCTTCTAATATATCCCAAACTTCAGGGCGTTCTTTTTCAACCATACGCTTAGCAGCTTTGATTGTTGTTGCATGTCCATAAAGCTCGAGTTTAGAATAAACAAAAGGTTTGAACAATTCCAAAGCCATTTTCTTAGGCAACCCGCATTGCTGAAGTTTAAGTTCAGGACCAACTGTAATCACTGAACGACCTGAATAGTCAACACGTTTACCAAGCAAGTTTTGACGGAAACGACCTTGCTTTCCTTTAAGCATATCAGATAAAGATTTCAACGGACGTTTGCTTGCACCTGTAATTGCACGAGATCTGCGACCATTGTCAAACAATGCATCAACTGATTCTTGAAGCATACGTTTTTCATTTCGGACAATGATTTCAGGAGCATGTAATTCCAAAAGTCTCTTTAATCTGTTGTTACGATTGATAACGCGACGATACAAATCATTTAAATCTGATGTTGCAAAGCGACCACCATCAAGAGGAACCAAAGGTCTAAGCTCTGGCGGAATAACAGGAAGAACTGTCAATACCATCCATTCCGGTTTTGTGTTTGATTCAATGAAAGATTCAACAATTTTCAAACGCTTAACCAGTTTTTTGCGTTTTGCTTCAGAGGTTGTCTCTTTCAAGTCGGCTCGCATAACAGCGCGTTCTGTTTCCAAGTCGATATTAGCTAAAATTTCGCGCAAAGCCTCAGCACCAATGCCTGCTCTAAACGAATCTTCGCCATATTTATCGATAGCATCTTGGTATTCTTCTTCGCTTAAAAGTTGATTGATTTGCAAGTCTGTTAAACCTGGCTCAATAACAATATAACTTTCAAAATACAAAACGCGTTCCAAAGCTTTAACTGAAATGTCTGTCAAAGTTGCGATACGGCTTGGAAGAGATTTTAAAAACCATATATGTGCAACAGGTGCAGCCAATTCAATGTGACCCATTCTTTCACGGCGCACTTTTGAAAGCGTGACTTCCACACCACACTTTTCGCACACGATACCGCGATATTTCATACGTTTATATTTTCCGCACAAGCATTCATAATCTTTGACAGGACCAAAAATGCGTGCACAGAACAAACCGTCTCTTTCAGGCTTGAATGTACGATAGTTAATTGTTTCTGGCTTTTTTACTTCGCCGTATGACCACGAACGAATCTGTTCAGGAGAAGCAATCGAAATCTTGATTTCATCAAAAGATTCTTCTTCCGATTGCACTTGCTGAGCAAAAAATTTCATAACATCATTCATAAGTAAATTCTCCTTTTATCCTTATACTTCTTCGTTCAACATTTCAACATTCAAGCACAAAGACTTAATTTCTTTGACCAAAACGTTAAATGACTCAGGAACACCTGTGTTAAATGTGTCTTCACCACGGACAATGGCTTCATAAACCTTCGTACGTCCAGTGACATCATCAGATTTAACGGTGAGCATTTCTTGCAAAGTATAGGCTGCACCATATGCCTGCAATGCCCAAACTTCCATTTCACCAAAACGTTGACCACCAAATTGAGCTTTACCACCCAAAGGTTGTTGAGTCACCAAACTGTATGGACCGACAGAACGGGCATGCATTTTTTCATCAACAATATGGTGAAGTTTAATCATATAAATGATACCAACGGTCACTTTACGATCAAATTTTTCGCCGGTTCGGCCATCATACAAATCAATTTGTCCTGAGGTTGGCAAGCCAGCCATTTCAAGCATATGATTGATATCTTCACCCGTAGCACCATCAAAAACAGGTGTTGCCATAGGTATACCATCTTTCAAATGCTCAATTAAATCCATTTTTTCAGATTTATTTAAAGGTTCGATTTGTGCTTTGTACTGTTTCTGACCATAAATCTCTTTCAAGCGTGTATTCAGATCATCAATGGTTTTTTCACCTTTTTTGTACTGTTCGCACATTTCATTTAACTGTTTTCCAAGTTCTTTGGCAGCCCATCCGAGGTGTGTTTCTAAAATTTGACCAACATTCATACGTGATGGCACACCTAGAGGGTTTAAAACGATGTCGACAGGCGTTCCATCTTCCATGTAAGGCATATCTTGCAATGGCAAAACGCGTGAAACAGTACCTTTGTTACCATGTCGACCAGCCATTTTATCACCAGTTTGCATTTTGCGTTTAGTTGCAATAAAGACTTTGACCATCTTCATAACACCGGGCAACAAGTCATCACCTCTTTGAACTTTTTCAACTTTGTTTTCAAAATGGGCATGGACTTTAGCAATTCTGGCATCAAATGAAGCAGAAAATTCTTCAATTTCGCGCATCATTTTTTCGTCTTTAATAACAATTTTACGCCACATTGCGCTTGGAACAGAATCCAAAATTTCAGCTGTCAGTTCAACTTTTTTGCCGATTTCTTTTGGTGCATTAACTGTTGTTTGACCAATAAGCATATCTTTCAGACGAGCATTAAAACTGCGGCGAATAATAGCAATTTCATCGTCTCGGTCTTTGGCAAGTGCTGTAATTTCTTGTTGTTCAATTGACAGAGCACGCTCATCTTTTTCAATACCACGGCGTGAGAAAATTTGAACATCAACAACAACACCCTCAATACCTGGCTGTACACGAAGAGATGTATCACGAACATCTGAAGCCTTTTCACCAAAAATGGCTCGAAGCAATTTTTCTTCAGGCGTAACAGGCGATTCACCCTTAGGTGTGACCTTGCCAACCAAAATATCACCAGCTTTAACCTCAGCTCCGATATAAACGATACCAGCTTCATCAAGGTTTCTCAAAGCTTCTTCACCAACGTTTGGAATATCACGTGTGATCTCCTCAGCACCGAGTTTTGTGTCACGAGCCATAACCTCAAATTCTTCGATATGAAGAGAGGTCAAAACATCATCACGAGAAATACGCTCTGAAAGCAAAATAGCATCTTCATAGTTCAAACCATTCCAAGGCATAAAGGCTACAAGAAGGTTTTTACCAAGAGCCAACTCGCCCATATCTGTACAAGGACCGTCTGCAATAATATCGCCGGCTTTAATTTTATCACCGACCTTAACAAGCGGAACTTGGTTGATACATGTGTTTTGGTTTGAACGGCGGAATTTTTGAAGTCTGTAAATTTCAACACCGACATTTGTTGCATGTTTGTTGTCAGATCTTATCACAATACGATTAGCGTCAACAGAATCAACAATACCATCATATTTTGCGACCAAAGTTGCACCAGAATCTTTAGCAACAGTCGCCTCAATACCTGTTCCGACAAGAGGTGCCTCGTTTCTTAAAAGCGGCACACCTTGACGCTGCATGTTTGAACCCATCAAAGCACGGTTAGCATCGTCGTTTTCCAAAAACGGAATAAGAGCTGTGGCAACCGAGACGAGTTGTTTTGGCGAAACGTCAATATAGTTAATTTCTTCAGGTCTTGCAAACAGAACTTCGCCATTTTTGCGACACGTAATCATATCGTTTTCAAAATGTCCGTCATCTTTAACTTTTGCATTGGCTTCAGCGATGATTACTTTTCCTTCTTCATCAGCAGAAAGATAAACAACATCTGAAGTCACAATGCCGTCAACAACTTTTCTATATGGACATTCAATAAAACCATATTTATTAATACGTGCATAAGTCGCAAGCGAGTTAATCAAACCGATGTTCGGACCTTCAGGTGTTTCAATCGGACAAATACGACCATAGTGTGTCGGATGGACGTCACGAACCTCAATACCGGCACGTTCACGAGACAAACCACCAGGGCCTAAAGCTGATAAACGGCGTTTGTGGGTAATTTCAGACAGAGGGTTGTTTTGATCCATAAATTGCGAAAGCTGAGAAGAACCGAAAAACTCTCTAATGACGGCAGCAATAGGCTTTGCATTAACCAAATCCTGAGGTTTAACATTATTCAAAACTTCAGCGCTCATTTTTTCTCTGATAGCACGTTCCATTCTGAGTAAACCCGTACGATATTGATTTTCCATCAACTCACCGACAGATCTGACACGGCGGTTGCCAAGGTGGTCAATATCATCAGGTTCGCCTCTTCCATCACGAAGGTCTATTAAGTGTTTGACAATACGCAAAATATCATCTTTTCTCAAAATGCAATGTGTGTCAGGCGCATCTTTAAAATCAATATCTAAAGCATGATTAATTTTGACACGACCAACAGATGAAAGATCATAGCGTTCATTGTCGAAGAAAAGGTGCTTAAAGAGCTGGTGTGAAGCTTCTAATGTTGCCGGTTCACCGGGACGCATCACGCGATAAATATCAAGCAAAGCTTCTTCGCGGCAATGATTTTTATCAATTTCTAAAGTATTTCTGATATACGGACCGACATTAACTCCATCAATATAAAGGACGCTTAGCTCAGAAATTTTAGCATCTTTGATTTTAGTCAGCAATTCTTCATTGATTTCAGCGCCGGCATCTGCCACTATCTCGCCTGTCTTTTTATCTGAAACAGCCTTTGCTAAAAACTTGCCATAGAGTTGTTCGTCAGAAACAAGATAACTCTCCAAACCGTCTTCAAAAAGTTTTTTAGCACTTCTCGGAGTTAATTTTTTACCTTGTTCCCACATAACTTTGTTTGTTTTAGCATCAACAAGGTCAAAGTCGAAACGAACACCTTTCATGCGTTCAGGATTGAATGTAACTTTCCAGCCTTTCTTCACAGCCGTATACGTGTCTGCCTCGTAAAAATAGCTCAAAATTTCTTCTTTATCCATACCTTTGATTTCATCAAAAGGAACATCTTCGCCTTTTTCAATGCGATCCATTGTTTCTTTTGAATACAAAGAATACAAAATAGAAGTCAAAGGAAGCTTGCGCCGACGATCAATGCGAGCATAAAGCAAATCTTTGGCATCAAATTCGAAATCAAGCCAAGATCCACGATATGGAATAATGCGTGCAGCAAACAAAAACTTACCTGTATTTGTGGTTTTGCCCTGATCACTGTCAAAAAATACGCCCGGAGATCTGTGCATTTGCGAGACAACAACACGTTCTGTACCGTTAAAAATAAAGGTACCTCTATCCGTCATCAGCGGCAAATCACCCATATAAACATCTTGTTCTTTAATATCGTGAATAGATTTAGCGCCTGTGGCTTCATCTGTATCCCAAACAACCAAACGTAGTGTTGCCTTAACGGGTGCCGCATAAGTCATATCTCTGCGCAAACATTCATCAACATCGTATTTTGGTTCTTCAAGTTCATATTTAACAAACTCTAATTCGCCATTTTCAGAAAAATCTTTAATTGGGAAAACAGATTTGAAAACTTCTTCCAAACCGAATTCACAGTGTTCACCGCGCGCATCAACATTGTTGATGAAGCTTGAATATGAACCAGTTTGGACCTCGATCAAACTTGGCATATCAATAACTGCATCGATTCGGCCAAAGTTTTTCCTTACACGCTTTTTGCTCGTATAAGATTCTTTCATGTGATTTTATTCCTTCATTTCAAATTAAAATTCTGCGACCATACCGCCAAGCTTCAGAAAAAGGAGCGACCTTTTAAGCTCAAAACCCCGTCAACAGAAGGTTGTCAAAAAAAACGTTTTTTTAGAACAGTTGGCACCACCGGGTTTTGCACCCAACTCCGAACCATTCACGACAATAATAAATAAACTCGCGCGTTAAATACACCAATTTACTTTAAAAAGCAAGTAAAATTTTCAAAAAAAATACGAAAGATTATTTTCTATCTTCTCATTAAAATTGATTTTGCATTTTAAACATCAACCGATGGGAAGAAGTGCATCTCACCCGCCTTTTAGCCAAAAAACCCCGCGTTTCGCGCGGGGTATCTTTTGTTTGAATAAAAATCTAATTAATAGAATTTCCAAGAAACAGTTGCAGCATCTCTTTGTGCTTCAGCAGAACATTCGCCAATAGCATCTGTGACTTTATAAGCTGTTCCTTCATTACGATCACCAATGCCCTGGCCAACTGCAGCGCCTTTTGCTTCTTCACCAATAGTAACGCCAATGAAGCCAGAGCCCGCACCTGAACCAAAATCAGCTGTTGCAAGAGCAATACAAGCTTCTGTCGGTAAGCCTGCATAAGTTAAAGTGAAGGCTGTATTGTCGGCAGCATCACCACCTGTAGATGATGTATTAATCGTCACAGTTCCCTTAAATGGGCTGGTCAATGCATCCATTGCGTTGCCCATAACTGATGGAACGATACCTAAGCTGATAGCATCATCCGCAAGGCCTTCATAATTAGCTTGAGCGCCATAAACAGTGCGAATGTTTGTGACAAGCATCGTAATTTGATCCATTGTAGAGTTTAATTTGTGTTTGAACATTGCTTTGGAGTAACCAGCCAAACCTCCGGCAGATAAAACACCAATAATAGCCAAAACGCCGAGCATCTCGACCATTGAACGTCCATTTTGATTAATTTTTTTCATTTTTTTAATCCTTTTGCAAACGAATTAGTCAATTAAAATAGTAGATACATACTATCTGAGAGTCATTTTATTTGATTTTAAAATGAAATTCAACAATTCTTTCGATATATATACAAAGATATAAAAAAACAACAGCTTTACAGCTGGCTGGTTATATTGATGATGTTTTAGCTCGCAAATTATAAATTCAAATAAAACCATGCAAAAAACTATTTACTTTCAGTAGTCAAAATCATATAATTGATACATATTCTAAAACATCAATAAAAGGAAACAACATGCCATATCATCCAGAACATCTAGCAATAGAGATTGATAATAATGTTGCTACAATTTCTATTAAAGATAAAAAAATTGCTGTGGTAGATTTAACACACCCAGTGTGGCAATGGGGTGCAGAACATACAACTGATGAACGATATATGCAGTCTATTGAGCTTGTGGGTGACACCAAAAAGCTTGTGGGACTTGGGGCTAAATATCTCAGTGGTGGTAAAATTATGCCCATTTTTAAAAGTAGAGAAACAAACGATGGGGTGAAGATTTTTTACGATTCAGATTCTTTACTTGAAACTAAGAGAGAGGACCATAGTAAGATATATAGGGCTCGCTTTCATTCATATGAACATCTGCATGGATTAAGATTAACGGATTATATTGGATATGAAGTTTCAGATAAGAAAACCGGATTGGCAAAAATTTATGATAAACAGGAAAAATTAATTGCTGAACAAATTGAGCCAAACAAGATAAAAGTGATGCGTTCTGCTGGAAGTCGCTTTACAAAGCTCGAAGAAGCAGAATATGCAATTGTCAATCAATACAAGCAAGCGTCACGTCTTTCAAACGGATGTCTCAGCATTCACCAGATGAAACCTAAAGAAGTTACTGTTTATGACAATGCCGATAAAAAAATAGCTAAATTTAAATTTTATGAAAATGGTAAAATGGAAGAGTGTTATCAATTAGACACTAAAGGAACACAAAAAAATTATCACCATTACAATCCCCAAGGGAAAGAAGACACGCTATACCAACGCTTTTGCCTATTGAAAAAAACATTATTCAGAAGCCAATAGTTTTTCATGCTTGTTTATATTTTGACGTTTAAAACAGTATTTTGCTGTAACAAGTTCGTAAAATTTCCCAAAATTAAATGTCATCCCTTTTTTGCGTTAGCAAAAATCAAGGGATCTTCGAATTATTTTTTAAAAGCGGTAGA
>CADBSM010000076.1 GCA_902797315.1 uncultured Pseudomonadota bacterium
ACGCATTGAGCTTGGCGGTAAATATAGCATTACCGAGAAGGTTAATGGCTATGCCAGCACATATTACACCTATGGCGCACATTATGAAAGCTTTACCGGAACCATCGGCCTCTCATATGCTTGGTAGAAAATAAGCACCTTAGGCTTTTATTTTAAGGGTTAAAATATGTATTTCATGGCAGGCTCAGGTGTTTATCAAAGGGCGGAAAGATAATTCTTTCCGCCCTTGGTTTTTAAAGTTGTTCAATCGACACTTTGTTATGATATTGTTTTTTTTATGCAATAATATTCGGGGTAATTCCTGCCTCAACTTTTTTAATTTTTCGGCTCAAACCGCTTTTTAAAGCATTTAGTTTCTGAGCTTGATAAAAATCGATGGTTTTGCTTTGACCAACTAAAGTTTTAATATCCGTTTTCAAACGGCGTTCTTCAAGCTTCAATTCACACAATTGTTGCTGAAGTTTTTTCAAATTTTCATATTGCATTGGGTTATTTCGTCCTATTTTTATAAACAAAGTTACAAAAAAAATAAATTTTTTAGTAGAAATACACTACAAAAATTTGTATGTAGTATACATCATTTTATGAAAAAGACAAGAACTAGTTTTAAATTTTAGAATAAAGGACAAGAAACTATGGGTGAAATCAAGAGAATCGGTATTTTAACAAGTGGCGGAGACTGTTCTGGTTTAAATGTTGCTATTTCGGGTGTCGTCAGAGCGGCCACAGCTAAAGGCTGGGAAGTTTATGGTATTCACGACGGCACTGAAGGTTTAACAAAAGAAAAATTGTCTTATGAGGTTTTAACGTTGCGCAATTTTTCAGACACACCATGGGCAAAAACGGCTGGTTCTTATTTAGGTTCGCTCAACAAAGGCGTTAATCCTGATTTGATGGATGAAACTGCTCAAAGATTCGGCAATGGTGTACGTGCCCTCAAACTTGATGCTGTGATTGTTTTGGGCGGCGACGGAAGTATGAGTGTGTTACAATATTACTGTGAAAAAGCCGACATCAAAATGATAGGTATTCCCAAAACGATTGACAATGACACACCCCTTACAGATCTTTCTATTGGTTTTCGCACGGCGTGCCAAGTTTGCATGGAAGCCATTGACAACATTGAAACCACTGCACGCTCTCATCACCGTGCAATGATTGTTGAGGTTATGGGCAGAGATGCCGGTCACTTGGCTCTTCAATCGGCAATAGCAGGTTATGCAGATGTTTGCCTTATTCCTGAAATTCCATACACTCTTGATGGTATTATTAACAAACTTGAACAAGTTAAGGCTACAGGGCGTTCACATGCGGTGATTGTCGTTTCAGAGGGCATTAAAACAGAAAAAGGCGAAATTTTGTCTTCAGCCAAAAATATGGTAGGTGAAAAGGTACACGGCGGCATTGGTGAATACCTAACAAATCTTTTAAACAACAATTATACAGGTTTTCAAATCAGAAGCACACGCTTAGGTCATACTCAGCGTTCTGGACATCCAATTTTTTCAGACAGAATTTTAGCCTCTGTTTTTGCTGCTAAGGCTGTTGAACTTTTGGCAGAGGGACACACTAATGTTATGGTTGGCTTAACAAACGGTCAACTTGTTGCCCATCCTCTTAAAGAAGTTGTAGCCGCAGGCACTTCTACCGTCCAGCTCACCAATCCTTACATTAAAGCAGCTCAAATTTTGGGTATGTATATCGGCGAAATTTAAGGATATCTATATTTGAGTAAACCCCGCAAATCAGAGCGGGGTTTTTTATTGAACAAGAAAACACTCAAGATAAAAAGCTTAAAGTCTTTCAATTTCACGTGCAGCATCGATAGCCGCATTCAAAGGAGCGTTTGGATTAAAGCGTAAATACCTTAAATCAAGCGGCACAGCATAACGATTTTCATATAAAGCATGAATAAAACGATAATGTTTTTTGGTTAGCCAGCCTTGCCCTTCAAAAATAAAAACTGGTTTATTTGTTCCACAAGCTTCAGATGCCATTGAGACAGAATCTCCCGTGACGATAATGTTGTCAGCAACAGCTAAATAACCCAAATATGGGTTTTCGTTTTTATCGCCCCACAAATAAGTGTGCATCGGAATATCTTTAATGGCCGACATAATCAAATTTTGAGCTTCTAACCCTGTTCGGCGTGAAGTTGTTATTAAAATAGAGCCTCCGGTCTTTTTCTTAAAATCACATATTTTTTTTGCTAAAAGAGCTGCATTTTCTTTTGAAAAGGCACGTTTTTTAATCGAGCCACCAACAATAACCGCAGTAATTGGTTTAGGCAATTGCTCAAACGTTTTGGCCCACTTTTGTTTTGCCTCATTTAAAACTTCAGGGGTTACGCGATGAGGTGCTCCGACTAAATATCTGAAGGTTTTTCGATGTGGTTTATCTTTGTCGTGTTCAGGAAGCAAAACAAGTGAAAATTCATCTAAACCCGTTTGTCCGGGGTGCATAATTTGAATAAGCTTCGTTTTAGGGCTTTTTTTCTTGATATATCTTGCAACAGGAACCGTGCGGCGGCTAATAGACAACACCATATCAGGGAAAGGCGCCACAATTTCTTTTTTAGAACGACTTGTCAAACCTATCAAAGTCGTGCCACGAATAAAATTCGGCAGACCAGACAGACATGTATACTCTATTTTCTTTTCAACAACTTCAAAATGATTTAAGTTCAGCTGCTGAACAA
>CADBSM010000077.1 GCA_902797315.1 uncultured Pseudomonadota bacterium
GAACTTGTGACCTCTACGATGTCAACGTAGCGCTCTAACCACCTGAGCTACACACCCAAAAGTAAAATCTCAGATATCACAATATCTTTTTCTTGGCAAGCCCTTTTTTTTCATTTTTCAAACTTTTTTATATTTTTATAAATCTTTAAGACTTAATCGTTACACTTTGTGAGTGCCATCTTATGAAAGGGAAAACTTTGACAGCAATTCAAAATATTGATTACTCTGGCCTCTCGGTCTACACTCAAGCAAACGAAAACAATCTATCGTGGCCCTTGATTATCTCAATTCCACATGCCGGCAAAATTTTCCCACATGAATTTTTACAAGCCTCTCCTTTGAACATTCAAGAACTGCGAAGCACAGAAGATCTTTTTGTAGATGAAATGCTTTTCCCCTTAGCCGAAAAGGGTCTATCAATCATTTCGCTTAATATTGCTCGCGCTTTTATAGACGTCAATCGCGATAAAATAGAATTAGATGAAAAAATGTTTGAAGACTACCCCGCTGATAAAATCGTTTTTGAAAATAGTCGTTGTCGCTCTGGATTCGGTCTCATACATCGCGTCAACGCTCAAAGCAAACCCATATACAAAGACTTGCTTTCATACCAAGAGGTGCAACAGCGCATCAAAAATATTTATGATATTTATCATAAACGCCTTAATTTTTTGATCAATAGATGCGTTCAAAAATTTGGCTTTTGTTATTTGCTTGATTGCCACTCTATGCCTTCTAAAATTTGTTCAATTATGCAAGACGACTCGAAAATTGATATTTGTATCGGTGATTTATTCTCTCAAAGCTGTCCTATTCAAAAAAGTGATGTTTTAATTGAGGCGCTTCGCCAAAAGGGCTACCAGGTTGTCAAAAACATTCCATATTCAGGAGCATATACAACGTTCAACTACTGCCAACCAAGAAAAAACATATACACCTTACAGCTTGAAGTTAATCGCGCCCTTTATGCTGATGAAAAAACGTTATCTCTTAACACTAATTTCGAGAAACTTCAAAAAAACCTTTCAAGCAGTATTTTAGAATTTGCAGAGCAACTAAAAATTTAATCTCTTTCAAAAAAATATCAATTGACAAATTTTGTAAAATTTTGTAGCATTTAGGCAAAGTTTATTCTTATGGTTCAATTCAAAATTCAATATTTATGAAAAAGTTATTATTTTTAGCAGCTTTGATTGCTGTGTTGGGCATATTCCCATCCAAAGTTCAGGCTCAGACATGCGATGCATACAGCAGTGTTGTTTTGCGCGGCGGTTACAACTTTTTAGAAAAAATCCCAACCGCCAATGTCGCCTTTTTTGGTGATTTTGCCTTTTTTCGGTTTCAGATTGAAATAGGGATGGTGCAACTCAAAAAGAAGTATGATGTATCAATGCCCTTATATGTTTCACCTGCAATCGGTGTTTCTTGGGGTGAATATGTTACAAAATATTTTTTGGTTGGCGCAACTCCTTGGATATCGGCTATTTCCAAAAATGACAGATTGGTTTATTCTCTCAATTCGTGGCACTGCAAATTTGAAGGCGGATTCGACATCAGAATAAATGATTTTTTCTTTTGGAACATCGGCGCCGTTTATCTGATTCCAACAAAAAGCACTCCCGAACAGCAACATCTTCAAAATTTAACCCTTTTAACCGGATTGGGTCTCAACTTTTAGCCAAAGGGCTGTACGAAAAACACGTACAGCCCTTTGTTTTGAGGCAAAAGAGACTCTTCAGAACGCCTCAATGCATTTTTTTGTAGATTTTTAAAAAAAAGTGTGTTATCTATACCTCAAAATTAATCTTTTGTTAAGAATATTAAATAGAAGGTTAATCTGTTTTAACGCCATATTTTAAGGCCTTTGAAAGCAATTTTCAACTGCCGGACGGAAATTAAACATGTTGTTTTAAGGGAAGTCTTTTGCTTTAGAATGTGGAAAAAAGGATATTTGTAAGTGTTTAGAAAAATCATTTTTGTGCTTGTTATTTCACTTGTGATTGCACATCCGATTAAGGCTCAGAAAGATTTTAAGCCTAGTGCACCAACAAACATTGAACCAGGCAATTCAGAGATTTGTGCCATCTCTGTTGCAAGAATGGAAAAGAAATACGGTATCAAAGATCATCTTCTCGAAACAATTGCCAGTGTCGAAACAGGCTTATGGGACTACAACAAGAAAAAGTTTGTCTCTTGGCCGTGGTCTGTTAATGTCAATGGCAAAGGATATCGATTCGCATCAAAAGACGAGGCTGTAGCAGCGGTTAAAAAACTTCAAAAACAAGGATACACAAGTATCGACGTCGGTTGCATGCAGATAAGCCTCAAGTTTCACGGCGATTCATTTAAAAGCATTGAAGAAGCTTTTGATCCAGACACAAATGTGGCCTATAGCGCTCAATTTTTAAATAAACTTTATCAAAAAACCGGAAGCTGGAAGGCTGCCGCCTTGATGTATCACTCTAAAGTCCAAAAACATGCGCAAAAATATCAGACTAAGCTTTTGAAGCGTTTTAACGAAATGAAAGTGGCTTTCTTAGATTATCATCAAGACATTTCACTTTTCTAAGAGGAAAATTAAATGCAAAAATTTGAAAAAAAATATCAGATTCGTTCTTACGAATGTGACCGTTTTGGTTTGCTCAGAATTTTAACTTTAATGAATATTTTGCAAGATGCCGCTGATTTAAGCGCCACGACACTCGGTTTTGGATTTGATTTTTGCATCGAAAACAAACTTGCTTGGGTTGGCACAAACTATCACATTCAAGTTTTCAAACTACCCCAAGTACACGATATTATTTCTGTACAAACATGGCCATCTGGTGAAAACAAATTTATGGCTCTCCGTGATTTTGCTGTTTTGGATAAAACTGGAGACACTATCATCAAAGCCACCAGTCAGTGGCTTTTGATTGATTTTGCAAAAAAGCGCCCTGTCTCTTTGAACAATTATTTGCCAAACTATATGTATATTGATGAACACGTTATATCACCGCTCTTTTCAAAATTACCTGATTTAGATCACTATACTTTATCGAAAGAATTTGAAGCACGTTTTGATGACATCGATTTAAATTCGCACGTTAATAATGCAATATACCCGCTATGGGCCGTAGAAACTTTGCCTGAAAAATTTCACGAGCAATACTTTCCACAAGAAATTGAAATTACATTCAAAAAAGAATGTTTGTTAGGCGAAAAAGTTGAGGTAAAAACATTGATAGAAAACTTCAAAACAAGCCATTCTATTTTAGTCCCAGCGCAAGAAAAAGAGTGTGCCAAAATTTGTATCTCTTGGCAAAAAAAAGATTAAGACACCTACAGGCATTCTATTAAAAAACGCTTTTTTTATTGAATCTCTGACAGCAAGCTTCGCCAAAACACCTGCGCAGCTAGTGGTTTTAAGAAACTTAAGGTGTTTTTGTAATTAGAACTGATAACCGACGCCGGCAGAAAAACCTTGTTGGTTTTGGGCGGTGGTTGAGCCCTGAAGTTTGAAAACCCAAGAGCCGCTTTTTGAGACTGTCGATATGCCGATAGCCATAGCATTTTGGCCCTGGAATGTACCCCCACTCATTGCAATCATACTTTTACCAGGAACATATGCTTGAGGCAAACTTGCCATAGCCATAGCTGCTGCCGTACCTGCATCGTTTCTTTTTCGCAAATGTCTAATATCGCTTTTTAAGGATTGAATCTTTTGATTAAGATCAGCCGAAACAGAATCGAGTTGTCTTAGCGTTACTGCGTCGCTCGAATGTACGGCGTCAGCAACATTTTTAATCCTGTTGTCAGCCATATTAACATCTGATCGCGTAAAAGTTGGTCCGCCTTCAACACTGACACCTTCACCGTCGATTTTTGTTTTTTGAATGTTCAAAACTTGCAAGGTTTCATCATTGAGTGAAACACGCGTGCCATCTTCTGTTTTTTCGACCCTAATACCTTCGCCTTCCAAAACCTCTGTGGGTTTGAGGTCAACATATGCTTGATAAAGCTGTGAACCATTAATCGCATCTGTAGATTTTTCGCCGACAAGACCGGCTGAAACACCTTGTAAACGGCGAGTAAATACTCCCACTTCTCCGGTACGTTGAGGCACTTCTGCGCCAATCGACACAACACCGCCGCTTTCGAAGGATCTATCGGCATAGTTGTTGACATATTCTCTGCCGTCAACAACAATAGAAGCTCTATAAATACCAACGCCCGCCGTTGAATCTGATTTTTCAGAGCTTGTTTTAGAATAGTAACCTAAAGCAATATCAAATTTAGAATTCGCTATGGCGTTTCTTCCGACTGCTATGGAGCTCTCGCCGGATGCTGAAGAACCTCGTCCGACCGCTATTGCGTTTAAGCTGGATGCTGAAGAACCTTGTCCGACCGCCATTGCATACTGACCGGATGCTAAAGAATCTTGTCCGACCGCTATTGCGTTTAAGCTGGATGCTGAAGAACCTTGTCCGACCGCCAATCCGGAACCAGTTCCTTGAGGGACATATTGTTGTGCCTTGACTTGAAATGTTAGAAACAGAGTGAAACAAAAAGTTGTTAAAAAAAGCATTAAAATATGAGTCTTTTTCATGGCAAACTCCTTTCATATAAGCGGCTAACAAAATGATTTTTTGATAAATTCTATCGTACGTTAAAATTTTCAAAATGTCAAGCCCTATTTTCAGGCTTTACAGAAGCTAAAAAAGTGAAAATTTTAAGGCAGCTCAGATTTTTCACTTTTTTCTTTCTCTAAATGCTCATATTATTGATTTTTTGTCTTTTTTGGTTGCACAAAAAACCTCCTTCCATTTTTTATAAAAAAAACACCTTAAAAGGTGCTTTTTTATTGGAGCAGATAACGGGGATGCGCTGTGTCACAGCTCGAAAGCATCAATCTATCATTCGCTTCAGTCGCTTCTCGCTCCTTTGCTCTTTGATGATTGATGCTCCGCTTGCGGTAAAAACAACATTTTGAGGTTGTTTTTATCCTCGCGCCCTTTCGGGTTCGATTCCCTTCTTTAAAAAAAA
>CADBSM010000078.1 GCA_902797315.1 uncultured Pseudomonadota bacterium
CAAAAAACAATATTGGTGAACGATTGGCTATTGTGTTGGACAATGAAGTTATTTCAGCACCGACTATTCAATCTGCTATTTTGGGAGGTAGTGGTGTTATTACAGGTAATTTCACAGCAGAAGATGCGAACAATTTAGCCATGTTGCTTCGTTCAGGAGCTTTGCCTGCACCGCTCGAAATTTTAGAAGAACGCACAGTTGGTGCGGGTCTTGGTGCAGATTCTATTAAGGACGGCGTTTTTGCCTCTATTATTGGTTTGATAGCCGTTGTTGTCTTTATGATTGCAGCCTATGGGTTGTTTGGTCTTTTTACAACAGTTACTGTTTTGATAAATCTTGTCTTAATGCTTGGAGCTATGAGCTTTATCGGAACAACTTTAACACTTCCTGGTATTGCTGGTATCATTTTAACGATTGGTATGGCTGTTGACGCTAATGTGTTGATTTTTGAACGTATGAGAGAAGAAGTTAAGGCAGGACGTTCGACGCGTGATGCTGCAGATGCTGGTTTTACGGAAGCTTGGTCAACCATTGTCGATTCAAACTTAACAACGCTGGTCGCAGCTGCTGTTCTTTTCTGGTTCGGCACAGGACCGGTCAGAGGATTTGCCGTGACATTGTCTATTGGTATTGCAACCTCTATGTTTACATCGGTCACAGTGACACGTCTGATGATTACTTATTGGCTTAATCGTTTTAAGCCCACAAAATTACCGATTTAATGAAAAAAAGGAAAAAGAAAAATGAAAATATTCAGTTGGATTACAAAAGACACAAATATTGATTTTCTAAAACCTAGAAAAGCGACCTATCTCTTTTCGGCCTGTTTGGTTTTAGCCTCAATTTGGTTGATGTTGTTCCATGGTTTTAATTATGGTATTGATTTTTCAGGCGGCGTGCTGATGGAAATCAAAAGCGAAAACAAAATTAATGTCGAAGAAATTAGGCAAAAGCTTTCAGTCTTAAATTTAGATGAGTTAACTCTGCAGAGTTTAGGTGAGGAAGGTAATGAGTTGATGATTCGTACTCAAGCTGATAATGCTAATGAAGAAAGTCAGCGTATTGCCATCGTTAAAATTAAAGAAATTTTAGGTGATGGGTATGAATATCGCCGCGTTGAATCCGTCGGTCCACAAGTTGGTGACGAACTGAAACGGGCAGGGGTTGTCTCGTCAATTATTGCTATTTTGGCTATTTGTGCTTATGTGTGGTTTAGATTTGAATGGCAATTTGCATTGGGTGCTCTTTTAGGTCTTTTCCATGACATTATTGTGACTGTTGGTTGCTTATCTTTGTTTGATTTTGACATCAGTTTAACCACTGTTGCTGCTATTTTAACCTTGGCAGGTTATTCGATTAATGATACTGTTGTTAACTATGACCGAATCAGAGAAAATCTGCGCAAGTTTAAGAAAATGAGCCAATATGATTTGATTAATAAGAGTATCAATGATATTTTTTCACGCACCATTTTAACAGGTTTAACGACCTTATGTGCAGCAGTTGCTCTTTTTATTTTCGGAGGTGATGCACTGAAGAGTTTTTCGTTTGTGATTTTATTTGGTGTTATTATCGGGACTTATTCTTCGATTTATATTTCTTGCGTTTTCTTGAATGTTTTTGATTTAAGAAAAACACAAGAGAAAAGAGCTGAGGACGTTAATCCTTTTGGAAATGTCTAAGTACTTAAATAAACCAGAACAAGGCTCTTATGTCATACATAAGGGTCTTTCTTTTTGGTTGACATTGAACAAAAATATAATATAGATGAATCATGTCTGAAACATTTTCTCAATTGCTGCTTAAATGGTATGCCCTAAAGGGTAGGGATTTGCCTTGGCGATATAAGGGTGGGGCACACCCTGATCCATATGTTGTTTTGGTTTCTGAATTAATGTTGCAGCAAACAACAGTTAAAACGGTTTTATCCTATTTTGATAAATTTATAGCGCGTTTTCCTAATGTTGAAAGCTTGGCATCAGCCTCAATAGAGGAGGTTTATTTGTACTGGCAAGGTTTGGGTTATTATACACGCGCACGCTCACTGCATCAAAGCGCTAAAATGATAGTTAATGACTTTCACGGTTGTTTTCCTTGTCGAAAAGAAGATGTCCTAAAGCTAAAAGGTTTAGGGCCCTACACAGTTGCAAGTTTTTTGGCGTTGGCGTTCAATCAGCCTGAAACTGTGGTTGATGGTAATGTGATTAGAATCATGGCACGTCTGTATCATATGACCAAGCCCACAGATGAGATAATCTCTGAGATTTTCCACAAAGCAGAGAAGCTGACCGATAAAGAAAATTCAGCAGACTACGCTTCTGCCATTATGGATTTAGGTGCAACAATTTGTACTCCTAAAAAACCATTGTGTGAACAATGTCCTATTGCTGTTTATTGTTTATCAAAAAATTCAGACGATGTGGATCAAATTCCGATTCGAAAAAAAATCGAAAAAAAGCATATGGAAGGATATGTTTATATTATCCGAAATAAAAATGGCGATGTCTTTATTCGAAAACGCTCAGAAAAAGGACTTTTGCACGGTTTGTATGAATTTCCTTGGTCTGAAAAAAATATTTTTCCGGATGCAGAAATGACACAAAAGACTGTATCACATATTTTTACGCACATTCATATGAATTTAAAAATATGTTATTTAAAAGCAGAAGATTTTGCAGTTGATGGTTTTTTTGTGGAAGAAAAAAAACTTTCTAATTATGCCTTTTCAACATTGATGAAAAAAGTAATGAAGACCATTGGTTTGGAAAGGTAAGTTTTTTCTAATTAATTTTAAGGCACAAAAAAACCTTTCAGTTTATTTCTGAAAGGTTTTCGTTTTAAGCGTCAAGCAATTAAAAATGCTCATCGCATTTTTTGATTAAC
>CADBSM010000079.1 GCA_902797315.1 uncultured Pseudomonadota bacterium
CGAACTCTGGGAGGGCTCGCACCCTCGACGGTTTTCAAGACCGCTGCATTAAACCGCTCTGCCACCTTTCCAAATGAAAGTGATATTCGTATATATGAAAAAAAAGCTATCGTCAAGAGTTTTTTTGTTTTTTTTGTTGACATTTTTTTTTGTTATGTTAGCTTAAAAAAACAGTATGTATTTTTTGATCATAGTTTAATTTTTTTGCCGTATGTTAAAACCCAGAGAAATGGAAGGGGATTTTGATTCTATGCCCCGAGCGTTTTTTATTTCGGAACGCGTTAGAAAGAAGTATTGGGAAGAAGATGAAGATTCTCAGACGCCTCAAAAAGGTGTTGTTGCGTGTCTTTAAACCAAAACAACAAAAAGAGTGTTTTCTCTAACAAGAAACACTCTTTTTGTTTGCAGTTTCAAGATGTGAATAAAAATTTTTAATTTTGTTGATATTTAATGTATTTTTGATTAGTCTGAGGGTATTGATAACTAGTTTAGAGGTTAAAATGGAACAAAAAATCGTTAAAGTCGGAAAAGTCAGCTTTTCAAACAAGCTTCCTTTTGCATTAATTTGCGGTCCTTGCCAAATTGAAAGTCGGGCACATGCTGTTATGATTGCATCTGTAATGCGTGAAATAACTAGCAAACTCGGCATTCCTTATGTCTTTAAAGCTTCTTTCGACAAAGCTAATCGCACCTCTATTAATGGTGCGCGTGGTGTAGGTTTAGATGAAGGCATGAAAACATTTGATGAAATCAAAAAACTTTATCCGGATTTGCCGATTGTGACAGATGTTCATGAAGTTTGGCAGTGTGCAGAAGTCGCACAGCATGTTGATATGCTTCAAATCCCTGCTTTTTTGTGTCGCCAAACGGATCTTGTTGTTGCTGCGGCTAAAACAGGGAAAGTTGTTAATATAAAAAAAGGACAGTTCTTGGCTCCTTGGGATGTTAAAAACTTGGTCCAGAAATCTGTTGATTCGGGAAATTCTAATGTTTTAATCACAGAACGAGGAACCAGCTTTGGCTATAACACGCTTGTCGTTGACATGAGAGGCTTCCCGCAAATGGCTAAAGATACAGGTTGCCCAGTGATTATGGATGCAACGCACAGCGTCCAACAGCCCGGTGGAAAAGGCGCCTCAACCGGAGGACAACGTGAATTTGCACCTGTTTTAGCACGTGCGGCTATTGCGGTTGGTGTTGCTGGGGTGTTTATCGAGACGCATGATAATCCAGACAAAGCCTTGTCAGACGGTCCAAATACAATTGCTCTTTCTGATATGGAACGCGTTTTATCAGAGCTGAAAGCTTATGATGATATTACAAAATCAATAATCCATGATTATTAAAGAGTTGATGTTAAAAAAAAGCGGTGACATTCACCGCTTTTTTTAGTTGGAAGAGCTTGACGCCGGAGTGCTACTGTGATGAGTAGTAGCGCTATCATCGCCTGTTACACCCTCTTTAATATCTGAACCAACCTCTTTTGTTCCATCCCAGACATCAGATGTTACTTTTTTTGTGCCGTCCCAAACGTCTGAAGCTACATCTTTCGTACCCTCCCAAACATCAGAAGTCACATCTTTTGTTTTATCCCAAACACCACCTGAAGCATTGGTGTTTTCTGCTAGTATGATTGATTTTTGATTAAAAACTGTGTCGCTTTGAGCATAAGCATTGTTGGTGGATAATGCGGTTATAGAAATCAAGGCAGCTGATAAAAAATATGTTTGTATTCTCATCTTTCCTCCAAATTTAATCAAGACAATAAAAGAAATATTTTCAATTTTTGACTTTTAAATAAAACTTTTGATAAGATTATTTGCGAAGGTTTATAAACTTGGAGTTTTCTTCATAAAAAAACATCGGTTTCAACCGATGTTTGAAATTATGGCGGGCAATACTGTGCATAATGAGAACTGATTTCAGCTCATTAGATTACTTCAGACCCAAGGCGAGTTTTGCTCGTTCCAATGTTTCTGATGCAACTATTCGTGCTTTTTTTGCACCATCATTCAAGATATCATCCAGAATTTCCGGATTTTTAAATTTTTGATAATTTGCTTGAATCTTCTCAAGTAAATGGCAAACAACATCCGCCACCTCTCTTTTAAAATCACCATACCCACGCCCTTCAAAACGTTTTTCTATACTTGGAATATCTTCGCCTGTAATCGCAGACAAAATACTTATCAAATTAGAAATACCTGGCTTTTGTTCTTCGTCAAAATGGATGACTGTTTCACTATCAGTAACAGCTGCCATAATTTTCTTGCGCACCAACTTTAAATCATCCATAAGGAATATTGTTCCCATATTTTGCCCGTCTGATTTATTCATTTTTTCTGTTGGATTTTGTAAATTTAAAATTTTATTGCCCACTGGAGCAATATAGACATCAGGTTCCTTAAATGTATCCCCATACCGTCTGTTAAAGCGCTGAGCCAAATCACGTGTCAGTTCCACATGTTGCTGTTGATCCAAACCAACAGGTACAATACTCGTATTGTATAATAAGATATCTGCAGACATAAGCGGTGGATATACAAATAATCCGGTATCTATCCCGTGCTTACCACATGTTTGAGATTTCAATTTGAATTGGGTCATCCTTGATAATTCGCCCATATGCGTCTGAAAAGTCATTATAAAACCTAAAACACCATGTTCTAAAACATCACTCTGTCTAAAAATAATCGTTTGGTTTGGGTCAACACCACAAGCCAAATACATTGCCATGCAGTCATTCACAGCATTACGCAATTCTTCTGGATTTCGAGGTGAAGTAATAGCATGTAAATCAGCTACAAAGATATAACTTTTGTATAAACTTTGCCGCACTACAAAATTTTTGATGGCGCCCAAGTAATTGCCTAATGTAATATTTCCACTGGGACGTACACCAGTTAGCATAACTTTTTCTTGTTCTTTCATGATAAAGATCCTTTGTTTTAAATAAAATCAAATGTGGTTTAAAAAATAAAAATAGAATATATGAAAACACCGGCTGTAATTACAGCCACCAAATGAAAGAACAAAATGTAAATTGCGTTTTCATGTGCGTGATTGTATCACTATTTGTTCTAAAAGTCAAGAAAAAAAAATTCGAGTGTCAGTAAGGGTTCCAAACAGCGTCAAAAATGTGAAATGTAATAAAATCAAGTATTTATCGCATCTGCGGTTCGATTGATGGACAAAGTATGCCTATTTTTCCTGCTTAACAATCGAACCAGCTTAACATATTGAAAATAAAAGAAAAAGTCGCTATTTTAAGCGACTTGTTCAATTTGGCGGAACGTATAGGACTCGAACCTATGCATCCTTTTAAGGGGATGACGGATTAGCAATCCGCTGCATTACCACTCTGCCAACG
>CADBSM010000080.1 GCA_902797315.1 uncultured Pseudomonadota bacterium
AAAGCATTATTTGCCGATGACTTCAAAGGCATGGAAGATGCTATCAAAAAAGGGGCATCATTAAATACGCCATACGACAATGAAGGCGGATACACGCCTTTTCTAAAAATATGCAAGGAACATATTTCGCCCGATGTTATTGAATGGGCAATCAAGCATGGTGGCAGTGTGACACAAACAACAATCAATAAAGAAACACCGCTTCATATAATGGCAAACAGAAGAAGTTTTTTTGATGCTTTGGAAGTGTTGATTGCACACGGGGCAGATGTTAATGCTGTTGATATTAATGGCGACACGCCTTTAATGCACCTGCTCGCTCAAACCGCTCTTTTGATACCAATAAAAAAACCACCCGTAAAGGGTGGCTTTTTTATTGGTGCCGACAGAGAGACTTGAACTCCCGACCCACTGATTACAAATCAGTTGCTCTACCAACTGAGCTATGTCGGCTCAATTTCAAAACAGTGTATATATGAAAGATTTTTGCTTGTCAATAAAATATTTTATTTTTTTTAAAGTTTTTTTGTTGACAAAATTTTAATGGTTTGTATATTGGTCGCCAGAAAAGTCTTATTGTTTACCCTTAATACATATGTTTTTATGGAAAGAATTATTGAAAATCAAGAGGGTCTAGCCATTTGTAAGTTTGCGTTTGGCAAGACAGAATGTGAGCGAAAAGGAATATTTCGCTTTGTTGGGAAAAATCTTTGCGGTTTGACCCAGGACGAAAAAAAGCACCCCTTGGTGGCCAAGTTTCTTCAAAGTTTTAGGCAGCCTTCTGCCAAAGAGCTTTCCGAACTGAATGCCAACTTCAAGGTGGCAATTGTCAACGGGGTCTGTCATCTTTTTGCCGACGATGATGCCGGCATTGAAGAAGTTGCCGATAATTTGGGTACAGTGTTGACGCCGGCTTTTGCCTATCAAAAATTTCTTTTTGTCTTCAACAAGAAAAAGAAGGTTTTTGAGCCGGTTGAGGTAGATATCCTTTATCTCAATAACAATTACCTGTTGCTTGTTGTCGGCGATTTGTTGCTCAGATTTGATAAGGACAGTTTGAGCAGAGTCGGCAATTTTGTCTCGCTTACTCAAGTTCCTGAAGGAGTCGTCGTTGTGGCACTGAATGAAAAATCTACGGAAAGCGTTTTTGCTTTTTGTGAAAACATTCACTTACTCTTCAGAACAAAGCCGGATTCGCGCTATGAAATCGACCATGAAAGCGGCAAGGTGACTCACGAGTACGCGCTCAAAGTCCTTCGCATGGCACCTCGTGAGGATTTGCAAAGAGATGAGCCTGCCTTCAGAAATATGAAGGACATTTATGCCATTAAAGGCAAAGGTTATGTTTTGATCAGTCAAACATTCTGCTAAGCATGAAAAAACAACCCCTTTAAAAGTCGGGGTTGTTTTTTTTTA
This sequence comes from uncultured Pseudomonadota bacterium, assembly GCA_902797315.1. Classification (GTDB taxonomy): domain Bacteria; phylum Pseudomonadota; class Alphaproteobacteria; order RF32; family CAG-239; genus UBA1254. Next base: position 1,417 of record CADBSM010000080.1, read on the forward strand.
TGTTGACAATATATCTCTCAAAGGAGAAAAAAATGGCACAGTATATTGCGAAAATCATTATTCTTGGTTCAGGGCCTGCAGGATATACGGCGGCAATTTATGCTGCACGTGCTGGCCTCAATCCTTGTCTGATCTCAGGCTTTGATGTTGGTGGTCAGCTTACAATGACAGCAAGTATCGAAAACTTTCCGGGTTTTCCTTTAAGTATTTCCGGTTCAGAATTGATGGAAAAAATGCACCAACAAGCACTCAATGTTGGTGTGACAATCGTTAACGATAAAATCAATGAAGTCGATCTGTCGGAGCGCCCATTTGTCTTAAGTTCTGAAAATGGTAACTGCTTTAAAACAGAAAGTTTGATTATAGCAACAGGAGCAAGCGCCAAATGGTTGAATTATGATTTGCATAAAAAATATATAGGTTATGGACTTTCAACTTGTGCGACATGTGACGGATTTTTGTATAAAAACAAAGTTGTTGCTGTGGTCGGAGGTGGTAATGCTGCGGCAGAAGAAGCTCTCTATTTAACTAATTTTGCTTCTAAGGTTGTTATTGTTCATCGGCGAGATACTTTGCGTGCTGATCAAATATTACAAGACAGACTTTTAAAAAATCCCAAAATAGAAATTCAGTGGAACAGTGTGATTGCTGAAATATTGGGTGAAAAATCAATTACATCTCTTGTGCTTAAAAATGTTTTAACTGATGAGAAAAAGAAGCTGGAAGTTTCCGGTGTTTTTTTGGCTATCGGGCATCAACCTAATACAGATATTTTCAAAAAATATCTGACACTAGATCAAGATGGTTTTATTGTGACACAGCCTAACAGTTCACAAACAAATATTGAAGGTGTCTTTGCTGCAGGTGATGTAAAAGACAATGCTTATCAACAAGCGGTTATCGCAGCTGGTTCGGGAGCAATGGCCGCGATGGAAGCCCAAAGATATTTATCAAATTTGTGAAAATAGGTTTCTTCGGCTTTAGTCTTCCTCATAACCAATGGCTTGTGAAACAATGACTTGTTCGTTTTCAGGAAGCTTTAAGGTTTTAGCTACAACATTTTTATCAAACAAAGCACGGACAACAGATCCTAAATTATTTGTGGCAGCATAAAGCTCGACATTTTGATAAGCAGACCCTGCGTGCATAATCGAATAGTGTTTTTCATCAGTGCTACCGGTATAAATTAAAACAGCGGGGACATTTTCCATAAAAGGCTGGGTAGCAAACAAGTCTAAAATGTTTTGATCAAGAACTTTTGTTAAAGTATTTGCCTCGCCGTCATATAAAAACACACCATCTTTTTGGGCAACATAAACAGACAAGTCTTTTTCGTTGCGCGCTGTCGGAATTGTGCGTCGCCCATCTGCTCTGTTTGCGCCATAAGCTACCCACAAAACATTGCTCATCATTTGCGGCTCTATTTTTTTGTTTTCAAAACGGCGTACAGATTTTCGAGTTTTGAGGGCTTGATATAAGCTTGCTTGAGTGTCAATTTTAGGCTCTGGCAATTGGATCGGTTCAAAGGCTCCAGCAACAGAGCTGATAAGACCAAATGCTGCTGAAAGTATTGTTGTTTTCTTCATGGTTAAAATCCTTTTATGTTCAAATGTTGTTTTTTTGTTCGCGTAATTTTTGAAGCTTTTTTAATAACATATTGCGTTTTAATCGGCTTAAATGATCAATATATAAAATACCGTCAAGGTGGTCAATCTCATGTTGCAAAACAACGGCTAAATAGTCAGTGGCTTCAATCAAGTATTCTTTGCCATTTTCATCAAAATAACGGACCTTGATTTTTTGATGTCTTTCCACTTCAGCTCTTTGCTCAGGAATAGATAAGCAACCTTCACAAAACAAAATCATTTCTTCGGAGCGATAAATAATTTCGGGGTTAACTAAAAACATCGGCTGCCCTTTTTTTAAGTTTCCTTCTTCATCATCTTGCTGAAAAGCATCAATCACAATGATGCGCTTTAAAACACCAACTTGAGGTGCAGCTAGCCCAACGCCATGATCGGTATACATGGTCTCTAGCATATCAGCTAAAAATCTTTTCAGCTCATTATCGAATTTTTCAACCGGCAAAGATTTTTGTGTTAAAATCGGATCAGGATATTCAAAAAGTTTTAAGATAGACATCTCTATGCCTCTCGAACAGAATGGGCAATTTGATCAAGTAATGCGTTAACCATTTTGGGTTCGTTTTTTGCAAAAAAGGCATAAGCTAAATCAACATACTCCTGAATCAAAACTTTTGTGTCGATTTGTGTGTTAGTGGTGAGCTCAAAAACAGCACATAAAAGCAAGGATTGCATGGTGCCATCCATTTTCTCAAAGTCCCATTTTTCTTTCAAATAAAGAGCTAAAGATTTTTCGAGATGTTCTTTTTTTTGATGAACTCCCCTCACTAAATTTTCAAAATAAACCGTATCAATCGGCGAAATCTCCACGAGTTCTTCTGTATGGTTTAAACCATTTTCATCAATAACAAAGCGTCCGATTTTGCCGTCTACAAAATCTTTAATAACCTCGTCTATAGGTAAATCTGAAAACGCAGCCATGTATGTGGCTTGAACAGCAGCCAAACGCGCGCCTGATTTTTTTCTAATTTTTTCAGAAACAAACTTTGGCATATTAGTCTAATCTCCTTTCTTTTCTGTGGAAGGTTTGACAAGCTCGTCAATTGTTTTGACGAAATCTTCAAAATCCTTGACTTCCTTAAAATCCTTATAAACTGAAGCAAAGCGAATGTAGGCAATGTGGTCAAGACGAGCCAAGCAATCCATCACAGCTTGTCCAATAGCGGTTGTGGATATTTCTCCTTCTCCGCTGCTTTCAAAAGATCTGATAAGCGAATTGACAACTTTTTCCACTCTTTGTTGTGAAACAGGACGCTTTCTTAAAGCGATTTCAATTGAGCGATAGAGCTTTTCGCGTTCAAAAGGTGTGCGCTCGCCATTTTTTTTGACCACCATTAATTCTCTTAGTTGGACGCGTTCAAAGGTCGTAAAGCGAGAGCCGCATTCTGGACATTCTCTTCGGCGACGTATCGATGTGTTGTCATCACTGTTGCGCGAATCTTTGACAATTGTATCATCAAATCCGCAAAACGGGCACTTCATGTTTTTTAGTTTCCTTTTTTTATCAGTTCTTCTGCTACTTTGTAAAGTTTTGATGAATATCTTGCCCCTTTTATAAGCAAAATATCTTCATTTTGCAAGAGTTGATTTAATAAAAAATCACAAACACCCTCATAAGTTTCAAAATAATACTGACGGATATGTTTTGGTAAACAGGCGAGCATATCTTTCATTTCAGGACAAACGCCGATAACAATATCAATGTTTGTTTGAGATAAAATCTGGCCGATTTCAAGGTGTTTTTGTTTTGATAAATTACCAAGTTCAGCCATTTTACCTAAAAGAGCAATTTTGCGACCTTTAGAAGGCATCTTATTAAGAGATTCAATTGCAAGTTTCATTGCTTCTGGCTGTCCAGAATAGCTGTCATCAATCAAAGTATATGTTTCCTTTGGGCTAAGGTTAAGGGTGTGTTTTTTTCCTCGGCCATCTAATGCGCCAAAATCTTTGATGTAGGAAGCTGCCTTTGAAGCATCTAGACCTAAAGCTTGAACAACCCTTAAAGTCGCCCAGGCGTTGTACAGATGATGTAAACCTGTATCTTGTGTCTCAAAAAAGACATTGGGCTGATGCGTTTGACCAAACAAGAGAATATGGTTTGTTTTTTCTTTGGCTTTGTCTATTAAAATATCAGCAAAATTTGTGTCAGAATTGATAATGGCTGTGCCGTTTTTTTTGAGACCTTCGAAAATTTCTGCCTTTGCGCAAGCAATATCCTTCAGGCTTTCGAAAAATTCAATATGCATTGGGTAAACATTTGTAATTAAGGCAATATCTGGTTTAACATAAGAGCTCAGGCGTAAAATTTCACCTTTGGCGCTCATTCCCATTTCAATAACAGCAAAATCGGCGCTCATATCAAGCTGGCACAAACTTTCTGGAACGCCGACAAAGTTGTTGTGATTGCCTTTTGTCGCATAAACTTTACCAAATTGCGATAAAATAAATTTAATTTCTTCTTTGGTTGTTGTTTTGCCGGCGCTACCGGTTAAGCCGATGACGGTGCCTTTAAATTGTTGGCGGATGTAAGAGCCTATTTTGCCATAGGCATCAAGGCTGTCTCGGACAACAATTTGTTTGTTTGGATCAGCATCTTCAATCAAATGCTCAACAATAGCTAAAACAGCGCCTTTTTCAAAAACATCTTTCACATAGTGGTGACCGTCAAATAAATCGCCTTTAATAGCAATAAAAATATCTCCTTTATCAATTGTGCGGCTGTCTGTTGAAATGTTCTTAATATTTTGGTTGCTCAAATTTGTATGTGTGTTTAAAATTTGCGTGATTGTTTGTATGTCTATTTGCATGCTCATTTTTCCCTTTATTTCATAATCTAAAAGATAGCTCAAATATTCTTGAAAATATGTTAAAATTTGCTTGCATATTCGCAGATAATTTTTATAATATCGGCGGAGTTTATATCTATTTTTAAGGAGTATAAAATGTCAGAAGAGACTTCTCAAGCCTGTCAGGTTGCCGATAAGTGGCGTAAAAAACGCGGCTCGCTGATTATGGCTTTACATGAAATTCAAGGAATTAAAGGTTATGTCGAATTTAAAGATGCTATGGATTTGTCTGAACGTATGAATATCCCTTTGGCGCGTATCTATGAAGTTTTGACATTTTATAACTTTTTTAAACTTGTAGCCCCTGGAAAAGCTGTTATTTCAGTGTGTACGGGTACGGCTTGTTACTTAAAAGGCAATGATAAAGTACTCGATAAGTTCAAATCTGAGCTCAAAATTAAAGAGGGTGAAAGTACAGCAGATGGCTTATTCCATTTGCAATGTGTGCGTTGTGTCGGTTGCTGTGGTTTAGCGCCGGTTTGCGTTGTTAACGGTAAAACATACGGACGTATGACGCCAGAACAAGTGCCTGCAATTTTAGATGAATGGCGCGAAGCGTTTAAGGAGAACTAAAATGGTTGATATGGCTGAAATTAATAAAAGATTTGACATTCATGAAATTGCAAAAAACAAGCTTGCAGAAATTGAAAAATATATTTGTACGATTTATTGCTGTCATTCAACTGGCTGTAAATCTTCAGGAAGCGATGAGATCATTGCTCTCATTTCTCAAATTGTTGAGGAGAACGGGTTAAACGAAAAAATTCGTGTCGTTGCTACAGGGTGTATGGGTCTTTGTGCTCAAGGACCTCTTATCAGAGTTGAAATCAAAGGGCAAAAAGATTTGCTTTTTAAACGTGTTGATTTGGATGCAACAGCAGATATTATGCGCCAATATGTTGTTCCTGCCATTGAGGCAAAAGGGCAGGCTGTTCTTCCTGCTAATCTTGAACGCTATGTTTTGTCGCTTGATTTGCCTTTCTTTAAAAAACAAGAAAAAGTTGTGTTGCAAAATGCTGGGCATTTGGATCCAGAAGACATTACTGAATATATGGCTCATGGTGGTTATTTGGCTTTAGAAAAAGCATTGAAAACGATGAGCCCCAAAGAAGTTGTTGATGAGATTAAAAAATCAGGCTTAAGAGGCCGAGGCGGTGGCGGTTTTTCGACAGGTATGAAATGGGAGCTAGCGGCAGCTGTGCCAACTGTTGATGAAAAATTTATTATCTGTAATGGTGATGAAGGAGACCCGGGGGCATATATGGACCGCTCTATTTTGGAAGGGGATCCTCATGCCGTGATTGAAGGTATGATGATTGCAGCCTATGCAATTGGGGCAACCTCTGGCTGGTTCTATGTTCGTGCCGAATATCCGCTTGCTGTTGAGAGGCTTGAAAAAGCGATTAAAGCTTGTAAAAAGAATAGGCTTCTTGGCAACAATATTATGGGCACAGATTTTTGTTTTAATGTTGATATTAGGCTTGGCGCAGGAGCTTTTGTTTGCGGTGAAGAAACGGCACTTATTCATTCAATTGAAGGTGCAAGAGGTACGCCTCGTCCACGACCGCCTTATCCAACTAACAAAGGTTTATGGGAAAAACCATCATGTGTTAACAATGTGGAAACCTTAGCAAATGTTTCTAAAATTCTTTTGAAAGGCGCTGATTGGTTTGCATCTTTTGGAACAGAAACATCTAAAGGAACAAAGGTGTTTGCCTTAACAGGTCAGGTTGAACACTCTGGCTTGATTGAAGTTCCGATGGGGACAACAATTAATGAAATTGTTAATGAAATCGGAGGCGGCGTACCAATGGGAAAAACCTTAAAGGCCGTGCAAACAGGTGGCCCATCAGGCGGTGTTATACCTGCAGAATATATGGATATGCCAGTCTGTTATGAAGAACTTAAAAAGCTTGGCTCAATCATGGGTTCGGGTGGTATGATAGTGATTGATGACAGCTCGGACATGGTTTCACTGGCTAAATTCTACCTCGATTTTACAGTTGATGAATCGTGCGGCAAATGTGCGCCATGCCGTATAGGCGGCAAACAAATGCTGACTTTGCTTGATAAAATTAATCGAGGCCGAGGCAAAAAGAAAGATTTGGAGCTTTTAAAGCAAATCGCATTTGCTATGCAAAAGGCTTCTCTGTGCGGACTTGGTCAGACGGCTCCGAATCCGGTGCTCTCAACCCTAAGGTTCTATGAAAAAGAATATACAAACAAATTGCTTGATACCCCAAAAGAGGAGAAATAGAAAATGGTTAAAGTAACAATTAATGGTATAGAAGTTGAAGCAAAAGATGGGTCAAGCATTTTAGATGCTGCACGTCTGGCTGCAGTTCATATTCCAACACTGTGTAAACACCCAGATGTTGATCCTTCGGCAGGTTGCGGTCTGTGTATTGTCAAAGTCGGCGGACGTATTATGCGTTCTTGTTGTACACCCGTTTCTGATGGTATGCAAATTGTGACAGAAGACGAGGAATTGCAGCAAATTAGAAAAACCGTTTTAAAGCTGATTTTGAGCAACCACCCGAATGATTGCTTGAATTGTTCTCGAAGCGGTAGCTGTGAATTGCAAGATATGACAGCTCAAATGGGCATTGATCAAAATGAAATTATCAAAATGCTTTCGCAAGAACCTAAAGACGATACAACTAAAGCAATTGTTCTTGATCCTTCAAAATGTATTGTCTGCGGTAGATGTGTTAACATTTGCCAGAATGTTCAAAACGTTTGGGCTTTAAGCTATTTGAACAGGGGATTTGTGACCAAAGTAACAGGCGCTAACGATACAAAACTTGGCGATTCTCCTTGCATTAAATGCGGTCAATGTGCGGCCCATTGCCCTGTCGGTGCAATTACTGATTATGATAACACAGATAAAGTGTTTGAACTTTTGGCAAACAAAGACTACATAACGGTTGTGCAAATTGCACCGGCTGTGCGTGTGGCTTTAGGTGAAGAGTTCGGTTTTGATTTTGGAAGCAATTTAACGGGTAAAATTTATGCTGCTTTACGTAGACTTGGTTTTTCAAAAGTTTTCGATACCAATTTCGGTGCAGATTTGACTATCATTGAAGAGGCTTCAGAGTTTGTGAAACGTTTTACCCAAAACGATCATCTGCCAATGTTTACGTCTTGCTGCCCAGCGTGGGTTGACTATTTAGAAAAATATTATCCGGAGAATATTCCAAACTTGTCATCTTGTAAATCGCCTCATGAAATGGTTGGTGCCATGGCAAAGACTTATTGGGCAGAAAAAGCAGGGGTAGATTCGTCTAAAGTCAAAGTTGTGTCTGTTATGCCCTGTACAGCTAAAAAATGGGAAATTTCCAGAGACGAGACAATGAGTTCTTCAGGATATCAAGATGTTGATGAGGTGATTACCACTCGAGAGCTTGCTAAAATGATTAAACGTGCTGGTATTGATTTTAAGAACTTAAAAGAGGAAGAAGCAGACAATCCACTTGGAGAATATTCCGGTGCGGCAACAATTTTTGGTGTGACCGGCGGCGTGATGACCGCAGCTTTAAGAACAGCATACTTCTACATTACAGGCGAGGAATTAGGTGCGTTTAATTTTGAAGCCATTGAAGGTTTGGAGGCTGTTAAAGTTGCAGAAATTGATATCAAAGGGACGAAAGTACGTATTGCAGTCGTCAATGGTGTCGGCAATGTCGAACCAGTGATGGAGCAAATTAATCAAGCGATTTTAAATGGTTTAGAGCTTCCTTATCACTTTGTTGAAGTCATGGCTTGTCCAGGCGGCTGTATTGCGGGCGGCGGACAACCGCGCGTTATGGGGCAACGTTTTGAAAAGCCTTGGGGTATTAATGATGAAATTAGAAAGCTCCGTTCATGCGGCTTGAATTGTGAAGATGCCTGCGCTCAAAACAGATTGTCTCATAAAAATGAATCAATTCAAAAGCTTTATGAGAATTATCTTGGTAAACCTGGCGATGAAAAAGCACATCATCTTTTACATACAAAATATACAAAACGTGCTTTGTATAAATAGGCTATTTTGATAAAATAAAGAACCGCTGAATTTTCATTCAGCGGTTCTTTATTATTCATACCAAAGCCAAGAGATGATTCTTTTGAACAGTGTTGGAATCTTACGAAATGGATTTTGGATTTTAGTTGTCCGGATTTTTGAAATTCGGCGCACCAGAAAGTCTAGGCATAATAGCACTAGTTGTACTGTAAACATCCAAAATACGCAGATTGACAAACAACCAAGGAATAATACGACATTTCCCCCAAAAGTTTCAGCGGGGCTTGTGATGACTGCAATAAGCAACAATATCGGGCATAAAACTATACCGATACGGCAAATTCTTTGAAGCCAGATGTTTTGCATTTTCAATTCCAACGAACAGGCATAGGAATTTGTTGCAAAAAAAACTTGGCAACAGGCGACAAAGGTTAGGATGCTTGCTACGGTGATGAGTATAATATCTGCCATAATATGAATAAAAATTAGTTGTGATAAAAACTGCTGTCTCCATGCAAAAGCCAGCCCAAAAAAGTTTTCATGAGGTCAGCAATTTTTGCGGCAAGCAATACGCAAAGCCAAAAAAAAGCAACCCCACAGCATACAAGAACAGGTCCAAATATCAAATTGATCACAACCGACCAGCTTTTATTAGGTGGAATTTCACCAAAAAATGCAAATGGAGTCGGAATGGCAATCAAAGAGGTGACAACCCATAATAAGATAAGGATAACGAACATAAGTCGCACCGCAAATTGAACAGTCTTGTTTCGATAGCAAAAAGTGCCAAAAGAGTCGACACTTTCCCGACCCTCCATATAGGAGAGAAACAGGGCAATGATAAACATTGCAAGTATTAAAAAGTGACACATAAATAATAAGATAAAAAATATTAAAGCATTTGAATTTTAGACGAAAAGAAAAAAAAGTCAACACATATTTTGATAAAAAATCGGTACGGCTCTTGACAACAGATTTTTGAAACACTACCTAAACATTAGTTCAAAATTTTTAATAAAAAGGAATGATTGAAATGAATATTAAACCATTACATGATCGTGTTTTGATCAAGCGTATTGAAGATATGCAAAAAACAGCCGGCGGAATTATTATTCCGGATACGGCAAAAGAAAAACCTTCTGAAGGTGTTGTTGAAGCCGTTGGACAAGGCCGCTTAACACCGGAGGGCAAACTTGCTCCAATGACAGTGAAAGTCGGTGATAAAGTTCTTTTTGGTAAGTATGCCGGAACAGAGGTTAAACTTGATGGTGAACCGAGATTGATTATCAGAGAAGAAGATATTTTAGCAATTGTTGAATAAGGAAAGGATAAAAAAATGGCTGCAAAAGATATAGAATTTGGAAATGAAGCCCGCGCTAAAATGCTTAAGGGTGTTGAAAAACTTGCAAAAACAGTGAAAGTAACATTAGGCCCTAAAGGTCGCAATGTGATGCTTGATAAATCATATGGCGCTCCAAAAATTACAAAAGATGGAGTTTCTGTTGCTAAAGAAATTGAACTTGCTGATAAGTTTGAAAATATGGGCGCACAGCTTGTGAAAGAAGTGGCACAAAAAACAGCAGACAAGGCAGGAGATGGTACGACAACAGCAACTGTTTTGGCTGAAGCGATTATTACAGAAGGAGCTAAAGCTGTTGCTGCCGGGATGAATCCGATGGACTTAAAACGGGGTATTGATATGGCAGTTATGGCTGTTGTCGAAGATGTTAAATCACGCTCAAAAGAAATTAAAACATCGGAAGAAATTGCGCAAGTTGGCACAATTTCAGCAAATGGTGATACTTCTATCGGAGAGTATTTAGCCCGTGCAATGGAAAAAGTTGGCAATGATGGTGTGATTACAGTTGAAGATGCTAAAGGTTTGGAAACAGAGCTTGATGTTGTTGAAGGTATGCAATTTGATAGAGGTTATTTATCGCCTTATTTTATGACAAATGCTGAAAAAATGAACTGTGAATACGATAATCCTTACATCTTATTCTATGATCAAAAAATATCTAGCCTGCAACCGATGCTGCCCGTTTTAGAGGCTGTTGTTCAGTCAGGACGTCCGCTTTTGATTGTGGCTGAGGATATAGAAGGTGAGGCTTTGGCAACATTAGTTGTTAATCGTATCAGAGGCGGTTTAAAGGTTTGTGCTGTTAAAGCACCTGGCTTTGGTGACAGAAGAAAAGAAATGCTCAAAGATATGGCCGTCTTAACAGGTGGACAAGTTGTTTCAGAAGAACTTGGTATGAAAATTGAAAATGTGACACTTGATATGCTGGGTAGCGCTAAACGTGTTGAAATAACAAAAGATGACACAACAATTATTGATGGTGCTGGCAATAAAAAAGATATTGAGGCCAGAACAGCTCAAATTAAGAGTGAAATTGAAGCTACAAAATCTGACTATGACAGAGAAAAATTGCAAGAACGCCTAGGTAAACTTTCGGGCGGCGTTGCAGTGCTTCGTGTTGGCGGGGCTTCTGAGGTTGAAGTAAAAGAGAAAAAAGATCGTATTGATGATGCGTTGAATGCAACTCGAGCAGCTGTCAAAGAGGGTGTTGTTGCTGGCGGTGGTGCAGCGCTTTTGTATGCAACAAAAGTTTTAGACGCATTAAAACCTCAAAATGATGATCAAAAAGTTGGCATCAACATTATTCGGAAAGCTTTGCAGGCTCCGATTCGTCAAATTGCTGAAAATGCTGGTGTCGATGGAGCTGTTGTCGTTGGAAAACTCCTTGAAAGCAAAGATATTAACTTTGGCTATAATGCTCAAACCGGTGAGTATACAGATCTTGTTAAATCAGGTATTGTCGATCCTACTAAAGTTGTTAGGACTGCGCTTCAAGATGCCGCATCTGTTGCAGCTTTGCTGATTACAACAGAAGCTATGGTGACAGAAACACCTCAAAAAGAATGTCACTGCGGTCATGGAGATGGCGGCGCTATGGGTGGTATGCCTGGTGGTATGGGTTTCTAAGTAGATACTGAGTACAAAAGACCTGTTTGAAACAAAGCAGGTCTTTTGAGGATATGTTTTTATCTTTTTTGCTTGCAAATAAAATAAAAATGTGTTCTAATAGGTACTGATTTAGAATTTTTGTTCAACTATAAAAAAGAGAAAAGATTATGGTAAAAGCAAGTGCACTCGAAAATGTCAACGCAATGGTTTTAACCGAAAAGCTCGGTGAATTTATCAAAGAGTCTAAAGTTAAAGCGCTTAGTGATAAGTGCCGTATTGTTCGAATGACTTTGTCGCAAAAAATTCATCACTTTCCGGTCAATATACCTTTCATTGCGGCTGTTGTTGAATGTGAAGAAGGAAAACAGGCTGTCTTTTTCATCAAGCGCAAAAAATTCGCGCTCATTGAAGGAGGGGCTATCTCTTCTTCTAAAAGCGTCGGAGAAAGCTTTGAAATTGATAAAGTAAAGTACGTTCTCGAGGATACAATCAACGGAATGCCTCGCTATAAGCCGGTATTCCCGAAGTCAGACAAAGCGGCAAGAAAGGCCGTTGAAGTCGAATAGTTTCACTACTTAAAATTATTGGGGTATGGAAAGAGTTATTTTTTGTGTAGTAGCTGTTATGGGGTTGTTTTTTGTTGCATCATCGAACAACTCAGGCAGTTCTCGCCGCCAGGTGCAAAACTTTCGAATGCCGCTGTATGCGGTTAAAGTTGAAGATGAAGCGCTGGAGGCCGTGAGAAAGTATGGAAAGTTGAATGCTCTCCGCGATGGTAAACGCATTTTCTAGCAATTAACAAAACCCCTTCGAACATTTGTTCGAAGGGGTTTTGTTAACAGTCTTTAGTCTGGTCGTTTTTATCGACTTCCATGACCGAAACTTTATAATACCCATGGTGTTTAATGTAAATCACTTTTACTTTTAAGGTCAACCCTTTTGTAAATCGCCTTTCATCACCGACACAATCCAACTTGACTAAAAAGGTTCGGCATCCTTCTTTAATCTTTCCCACAGCAATATCCTGCACAAAGTACAAGCCGCGTCTTTGGGTTGTGAGATAACATGATTGCATCTCATAGATTTTATCCTTTTTTAGAGTATTGGGCCCCATTAAAAGCCAAGTACGATAAATGGTAAAATAAACAATACCATAAACCAAGATTCTTAAAATCCAGTCTTTCCCGGGCGGAAAAATCAGATTTATATGTACAATCAGACACCCTAAAATGATGGCCTCAGTGAGGCAAATTGCGTTTAAAAGGTTCGTGTTCACATAAAATCGCAAATTATGGGAGGCGAAATTAAAAAGCAGATGAACAAAAAAAACCATGCCTAAAATTAAGCAAAAAACATCATAACTCATAATCGTCAAATTTATAAAATGAAACAAAAATACAAATAAGAGTTCATATTATAAATCTGAAAAGCTGTTTTGTCAAGAAAAATAAAGAAGAGTTATAAACTCTTCTTAAATTTTTGAACGGTGTTATAAAATTCTTGAAAGAGTTTGTTGTTTTCATCTCGGCTTAAAATAGCTTCAGCCATTTGTTCATAATACCAAAGTTGTTTATCTTTGCCGCGATGAAATTTTTTCCATAAATCTTCACCTAAAATGGCATAGTCATCAATAATGGTCTTAAAATTGTGGAGTTTGTCGGCACAAATCACATAAAGAGTGTCCATATTGGCATTTGTTTGAACGTCTTTGATTGTATGTTCTTTTCTTGATTGCCAATCAAGAGTTTCATGTTCAGGTTCTGAAGCGCCGATAACAAGGTTTTTAACGCGCAGCCCAAAGGTGTCTTCAAGTTCTTGAGCGGTGCCTTGTGTATCTTCTAAAATATCGTGCAAAATTCCAGCCTGAATAATTTCAACATCATCAGTGTAACGCATCAGAATTTCCATGACGCCGACAGGATGAATGATGTAAGGAATTTTGCTTGATTTTCGAGTTTGATTAACCTTGCCGTGATGATGAAGCGCAAAAGAAAGCGCTTTATATAACTTTTCAACAAACACTACATCTTCTGTCATGAAATTCTTTCCTTATTTAAATTTTTGAACATACATGTCAAACTTTTTGGCATCACGTTCTGACCAGCCCATAATATAGTGGTCGCCCATGCAAAACAGGGGTGTCCCAAGCGAATTCTGATTTAGGTTGAATTTTTTGACGCAAGCCATAAATAATTGATAATTTTGCTTTTGGCGAACATCTAAATAACGCATATCTAGATAAGGATATTTACCTTTAACGTATGCGGCGGCGTGGTGACAATGAGTGCAACCATGTTGATAAAAAAAGTAAATTTGATGTGCATCAAGTTCATGTAATACAACTTGGTCTTGTTCGTTCTTTTCAGCGCAGGCGGACAAGCTTAAAGCAAAGCTCAAAATAAATACTCTGAAAAATTGCAAAAACATCGTTGTTAAAGAGCCCTTATTCAATGCAACAATCCACTGCTTTTCTGACAAAAGCTTTCATTTTTGAGAGAGCGCCTTGTGGCTTATCTTTATTGGCATCTTCTTTCATGCTAACAGAATCGTTGATTTTTTCAGCAATTTTTTTGACATCTTCAACGCTGTCTTCAACCCATTTGGCGTTTTCAATAGAAAGCATATTCATGTTTAAGCCCCAAAACAAGCAATACATATCATATGCCTTGTTGAACAAATCATATGCTTGTTCTTTGTTGCCAAGACTTTGTTGCTTAGTTCCCACTTCCATCAAACGCATCGAGGTTGCAAGCAAATGTTTTGAAATGCACCAAACTTCACCTTCATAAGAGGGAATAATTTTTTGCATTAAACGTTTTCTTGTTTCTCTGACTTCTTCAATTAAATCGTAAAATGATGTTTTGCCCGTTTTCGCACCTGAAAAAACCAAGTGTTCTTCAATGGAAATAAGGTTCATAATTGCAATAGTCAAATCCTGATCTGAAGATAAATCCTTTGGGTTGACCTTTTTAGAGGCATCAATTCGTTCAACGAATTCTTTAAGGTTTTGAGCTTTTTTCATTGTATTTTTCTCCCTAGATTCCTGTTACTCAAGTATGGGGTTTATTTTTAAAAATACAATATCTTTTTTGGTTTGTTCAATAAAAAAAATCCGTTTGTAAAGAAAACGGATAATGGGGCGGACGGCCGTAGGAGCAAAAACAATTTGGGGAATTGTTTTTGCCATAGGGCATCAGTTGTCGTTAATTTGCTTTTTGAGAGAAGCAAAAAGCAAATGTTACGATAACTTGACCGAAGCGAATAAGAAAATCTTATGAGCAAGACCGGGCTCGAAGAGACCGATCGTCAATAAAAAAATCCGTTTGTAAAGAAAACGGATAATGGGGCGGACGATCGGGCTCGAACCGACGACAACCGGTACCACAAACCGGGGCTCTACCAACTGAGCTACGTCCGCCATCTGTGAATGTCTTTTAACGTTAATCTTTTTAAAAGTCAACATAAAAATTTTTTTAATTTAAATTATTTTTCAAAATTAACTCTTTGTTTGATTTTTATCCTTAATCTGTCATCACAATTTGTCATAAAAAGTTAGGAAAAATCAATGAAAAGAATTGTTTGTCTGCTCTCAGTTTTAATCCTTTTTGCTCACATTACAAAAGCAAACGCTTCAATTTCTTCTATTATGGTTGACGCAAGTTCAGGAGATGTGCTTTATGCATTGAATGCTGATGAACAAAAATATCCAGCTTCACTTGCGAAATTGATGACGCTTTATATTACGTTTAACGCTATTGAAAATGGTAAGCTTTCAATGGATGACAAGTTAAAAGTTTCACATACGGCTGCCGGTCGTTCGCCTTCAAGATTGGGACTGAATGCCGGTCAAACAGTTGATGTTAAAACTTGCATTTTGGCTTCAATTGTTAAATCAGCAAATGATTGTGCAACAGTTTTGGGTGAGGCTTTGGGCGGAGGCAGTGAGCGAGAATTTGCAAAAATGATGACGAAAACAGCCCAAGAGCTTGGCATGAAAAACACGGTTTTCAAAAATGCTTCCGGTTTGAACCATTCTGAACAAAAATCAACAGCTCGCGATATGGCGATTTTAGGTTTGGCAATCTATCATCATTTTCCCAAATACTATCATCTTTTTTCTTTGACTGAATTTGAATATGAAGGGAAAATCATTAAAGGCCACAACAATATTCTGTCGTCATTTGAAGGGGCCGATGGTCTGAAAACAGGATATACTGCAACAGCTGGCTTTAATATCGTGACTTCAGCCAAAAGAAATGGTCATCGAATTTTTGCTGTGACAATGGGACATAAAAAAGTCGAAGATCGCGATCAGACAGTGGCTCTGATGATGGACAAGGTTTTTCAAAATCTTGAAAAAAAATCAAAGATTGATATCGAGATACTCAAGGCTGAAATTGAAAAGCCTCATGGCGGACAGAAAAAAACAGATTACGCGTATCAAATGATAGCTAGTCAAACGATAAGCCATAAACCGACTGCTGATTTCGGAATACAAATTGGCGCTTTTTCAAGCTACGATAAAGCGATGAGCCATGCTAAAAATGTTCAAAAACAGTTTTCAGCTAAACTCAATGAGCAAAACATTTATATCGAAAAACTAAACAGAAACGGCAAAACGATGTACCGTGCACAATTTGCCGGGCTTAATAAATTAGATGCTTCTAAACTTTGTCAGGCGATGAAAAATAAAAGACAAGATTGCGTTGCAACAAATATTAAACCAAAAACAATGTTTGCCGAGGGCTCTTTATGACACAAACGATTTTGATCTCGGAATTAGGGTCAAAAAAAGGTCAAACACTTTTTGCAGCACATTTGGCCATCATTTTAGCTGAAAAATATCGAACAGCGCTTGTTGATGGCAAAATGCAGAACCAGGTTTTGCAAGATTTTGTGGCTAAACGCTATCTTTTGAATATGGAAAAAAACATCGGACTAAACATTCCTCAGTATCTGAGCTATCGCAAGAATCTTTTTGAGGAAATTTCGACTCAATTTGATTTTATTGTTGTGGATACGTTTCAATTACAAGCTCTTGATCAAGCTGATTTGTTTGTTTTGTTGCTCTCGAATGATGCTGTTGGGGAGCTTATCCATAGAAACAGCGCTTTTTTAAATGAAATTTGGAATGTCAAAAAAAAGCGAGCATCAAAAGGCAAAAGTACCTTTAAATTTGTTGTAGTACCGTCTGAGAACTTAAATGATGACAATAATGTACTGCTCAAAAAAAATGCTCAATTTGTGGGTTTTCGTGTTGCACCCGAACTTCAGTCTAATGAAGCATACCTTCAGGGGATTAGAACAGGAGTGACGATTGTGGATAAAAATTTGCCGTTTCTAGAGAAATCTTTTGGTATTGAGGATTTTTTTGCTCGAAGGAATTTGAAAAAGGTTGTTGAATTTATCTTGTCTGATAAATAATTTTTTTCTTTACCTTGGTGGTAAAATAAGGCAAACTAAAAAAGTGATGATAAAGGAGAAAATTAATGATTGTATCTATTCCTACAACCCCTTATGAAAACCAAAAAATGGGCACAGCCGGCATTAGGCAAAAAGTTCATGTTGTTGAACAAAAAAATTATCTCGAGAATTTTGTTCAAAGTTTGTTTAATGCAATCGGTGGCGTTAAAGATCAAGTTTTTGTTTTAGGGGGGGATGGACGCTACTATAATGATATCGCATTGCAAAAAATTATTAAAATGGCAGCTGCAAATGGTATGAAAAAATTAATTATCGGACAAAACGGAATGCTTTCGACACCGGCATCTTCACACATTTTACTCAAAAATCATGCCGATGGTGGTTTGGTGCTTTCGGCTTCACATAACCCCGGTGGACCTCATGGTGATTTTGGTATTAAATATGCAACAAAATCAGGAGGACAGTGTTCATCAGTTATTAGTGCACGGATTTATGAACAAACAAAAATGATATCCTCTTATCAGATGATGCAAACACCAGATATCGACTTGTCAAAACTTGGACGACAAATGCTTGGGAATATGGAAATAGAGGTTATTGATCCAATCAAAGATTATGAAAAATTAATGGCTCAAATTTTTGATTTTGATGCGATTAAAAAGCTTTTTGCAAGCGGTTTTCGCTTTGTTTTTGATGCGATGAACGCAGTAACAGGACCTTATGCTGTGAGAATTTTTGAAGAGGTTTTAGGTGCCCCAAAAGGCTCTGTTCTGCAAGCTGTTCCAATGCCAGATTTTGGGGGATTGCACCCAGATCCAAACCTCGTTTATGCAAAGCATTTGGTTGATTTAATGGCTTCAGACGAGGCGCCTGATTTTGCTGCGGCTAACGATGGTGATGGTGACCGAAATATGATTTTAGGACGTAAGTTTTTCGTAAGTCCAAGTGACAGTTTGGCTATTTTGACGGATCATTATCACGATATTCCAGGCTATCAGAACGGTATTTTCGGCGTAGCTAAATCAGCAGCAACTTCAACCGCAGTGTGTCGTGTTGCACAAAAGCTTAAAATTGATTGCTATGAAGTGCCAACAGGTTGGAAAAATTTTTGCAATTTGATGGATTCAAACAGAATTACGTTTTGTGGTGAGGAAAGTTTTGGAACAGGCTCGTCGCATATTCGTGAGAAAGACGGCATATGGGCTGTCCTTTTCTGGCTTAATATTATTGCAAAAACAGGCCAATCTGTTGAACAAATTACACGCGAATTTTGGGCGAAATATGGTCGAACGTATTATCTTAGATTTGATTTTGATGCGATAGATCCTTCGACAGCTGATTTGTTAATGTCTGATTTAGAAAAAAAATTGAGTTCATTTGTAGGACAAAGCTATGAAGGGTATAATGTTTGTTCGGCATATCCTTTCATTTATAAAGATCCGGTTGATGGGTTGCAGACAAAAAACGGACTTCTAGTTTATTTTGACGGTGGTGCACGCATTTGTTATAGGTTGTCCGGGACGGGTACAAACGGTGCTACATTGCGTGTTTATATTGAGGCATATGAAAAAGAAAATTTCGATGAAGATCCTGTCCAAAAATTAAAAACTTTGTTGCTTGTCGCAAGTCAATTGGCTCAAATTAAAGAGCGCACGGGAAAAGACAAACCAGATTTGACAACCTGATAAGATACAATAAAGGGATTTTTAATGCTTAAAGGAAAATCATATGCAAGACCGGACAAACAGCTTGAAACAATGCTGATTGGTCTTGTTTATGCTTTAATTTCTATGGCTTTGAGCATTCTGATGTTGTTTGTTTTTCCTCAATATTCGTTGGTGTTTTTAGGGCTAACTCTTTTTATGACAGTATTTGCAATTTTAATTGCTATTATGCTGATTTCTGAGAGCGAAACAGCATTAACATATGGTGAATTTGCAAATGTTATTTTGGAAGATAAAGAGTTGATTGCACGCATAGATAATGCCAATTTTGAACCTGTTATTGAAAACCAAAAGGCTTTTAAGCTCTTTCAAGAGCATCAGATTTTAAATTACTTTCGGAAGCGTTTAGTTGACGAACAGTCGAATCTTTTAAATCTTGACCGTTTGAGTAAGGCTTTGCAAACTCTAAAAGAAGAAAATGTTCTGATTGAAACGGTAGAAGAAGGATCTTGTAGGTGGTATCAAGTGGCGCTTAAACCGATTTATTTGAAAAAAAATGACATTTTTCAATCAGATTTTTCCATCGAAAAAATTCAGAAAGAAACGTATTTTCTGTGGAAAATTAAAGATGTCACAGCGTTGCAAAATATGGATCGAATTTTAGAGCAAGAACGGCAAAAAATGCACCGCTTTATTGAAGATATGCCTCTTGGTCTTTATGTACTTGATTCAAAGAATCATTTTGAATATGTTAATGCTACTTTTGCTAAACAACTACAAACTTCGAAAGAAAACTTAATAGGAAAAAATTTTGAAGATTATCTTCAAGGTCAAGAAAGCGAAATTCTTAATATTGACAAAGTAGATTATACTGCACAAGTATTTTTTGAAAATGAAAATAAAAATAATTTTCAACTTTTTGTATCACAAAATCGCTATAATGAAGGAGAACTCTTAAAAACAAGAGGTTTAACATTAAAAGATTTACCCACGGATAAATTGCTAAATGAAAAATTAAACCAATCTGTTTCATATTGTAATCTTTTGTTTGAAACTATGCCGATAGGAATATTGTCAGTTGCTGCAAACGGTACAATTCAGACTTTTAATCAACGCAGTGTCGATATTTTTCAATCCGATTTAACATTAAAACAATTTCCTGATTTTTTGAATGATGAAGATCGAGTTCGTTTTAAGAAAATATATGCAAAATATGAGCAAGGTTCGCCAATAGATGCTCCTGTTAAGCTTGAGACGACTTTAAAATCAGGAAAAGCTGTTTTATTGACAATAACGCCTTATTGGAAAAAGTATTTAACTCAAGCCGGTTTCGGTGGTGTTTTTGTATACGTATTAGATACAACTGAGCGGAAAAATTTGGAGGAGCAATTTGCTCAGGCTCAAAAAATGCAGGCAATGGGACAGTTTGCTGGCGGAATTGCCCATGATTTTAACAACCTTTTAACAGCAATGATTGGTTTTTGTGATTTGCTTTTGCAACGACATAGAATAGGAGATCCTTCATTTGCTGATTTAAATGAAATTAAACAAAATGCTATTCGGGCAGCCGCTCTTGTGAGGCAATTGCTGGTTTATTCTAAACAACAACCAACCCACCCGAAATATATCGATGTTGTTGAAAGTTTGACTGATTTAAGTCAATTTTTAAAACGTATTATGGGAGAACAAATTGCCTTAAGTTTTCATCACGATTCGGATTTAGGGTTTATCAGAATAGATCCCGTTCATTTTACGCAGGTTATTATGAATTTGTGTGTTAATGCTAAAGATGCAATGAATGGTAAAGGAAAACTTGAGATTTCGACACGTGTCGAAACACTGCTTAAACCTGAAAATTTTGGCGCAGATGTTGTCGCCGCAGGTGATTATGTCGTTTTGAATGTAGCAGATACGGGTTGTGGTATCAAGAAAGAAAACTTATCTCGAATTTTTGATCCGTTCTTTTCAACAAAACAAAATGCTGCGGGAACAGGATCAGGGACAGGTCTTGGGCTAGCAACTGTTTATGGTATTGTCAGCCAAAGCAAAGGTCTAATTAAAGTTGACAGTGTAGAGGGTAGGGGAACAATCTTTAAAATTTATCTACCTCGTTTTGATAGGGAAGACAGTGAAAAGACTGTCAGTAAGGTCATGGATAGCATTCCCATTACACCGGTTTTAAATGGAGCTGCTCAAAATTCTACAAAGCTCATCTTTGGTTTAAATGTTACCAAAACAGATCATCAGGTTAAAAGTTTTTCAAATCTTTCAGAGGTTAAAATTTTGTTTGTTGAAGATGAAGATTCTGTGAGAGCGTTTGGTGTAAGAGCATTGTCAAAAAAAGGTTTTCAAGTAACAGCCTGCAGTTCAGCTGAAAGTGCGTTGGAGCAAGAGGGAACGTTTGATTTGATGATTACCGACATGGTCATGCCTGGTATGTCAGGAGCAGAGCTTGCTAAAGAAATCAAAAAACGCCAGCCAGAAATTAAGATTATTTTGGCCTCGGGTTATTCAGAAGAAATGGCTCGAAAAGAGCTGGGCGATAAACAGGATTTTACATTTATTTCAAAACCCTATAGCTTAGGCGATTTAACAAAAAAAGTTTTTGAAGTATTGAATGGATAAAAAATGAAACAGCAAAACAAACAAATTCCGCTTGAGTTTATGCCTCAAAATCAGTATAGCCGTCAAGATTTTATGGTTTCAAAATGCAATTTTCAAGCGTTGAAGGCTATTGAGCTTTGGCCTCAGTGGCCATTCTTTGCTCTGCTGATTTTTGGTCCGCACGGTTGTGGGAAAACACATTTGGCGCACATTTTTGCCAATCATGTTTGTAAGGTTTCTAGAAAAGTATTTCCGATTAGGTTTATTGAAGCTAAAGAAATTAAGACCGAAAAAGTGGCATTAATTCATAAAGATAATCCTTGCTTGGTTGTTGAAAATGTCAGTGCACAGATTGATGAAAAGGCGATGTTTCATCTATTTAATATGTATCAAAATGAAGGAGGTTTTATTTTAATGACTTCGCAATTTCCATTTGCACGCATTAATTTTAAACTGCAAGATCTAAGTTCAAGGCTTAATATTGTACCGCGCGTACCTATCAGCGAACCTGATGACGAAATGCTTGAGGCCTTAATTATTAAACTTTTTTCAGATAGACAAATTACAATCACAACAGATGTTTTAAATTATATTCTTCAAAATATGGAACGCTCATTTACTTATGCGCAAAAGCTTGTTGCCGTAGCAGATGCTATCTCTCTTTCGTACAAACGCGCTGTTTCTGTGCCAATAGTTAAAGAAGCGATGTATCAGCTCAATCATAATATGCAACAGGAATTGTTTTGAATTTTTTTAAGGGTGTAACCGAATTTAAATAAATAAAACCTATATTATATCCAATCATCCATTTTCTTAAAGGATTAACGAAGTGAAAAATCAAGATAAAACAGAGATTAATGAAATTGATAAAGCTCGATTGAAACTGTCAATAGAGCATTATATTAAATATTTTATTGGCAAGCGCCCTATGGAGCTCACAAAAGAAGAGGCTTTGCAAGCAATTTCGCTTGCAGTCAGAGAATTTGCTCTTGATAAAATGTATGCTACTATTTCACGCTATAATGCCGTCGGCTCTAAGCGAGTATATTATCTTTCAATTGAATATTTAATAGGTAGATCTCTTGAAAATAATCTACATAATTTGGATTTGTTCAAACTTATTAAAGACATTCATATTGAAGGAATGCCGAATTTGTCGATGAGTGATATTTATGATGCAGAGTATGATCCTGCTTTAGGTAATGGTGGTTTGGGCAGATTAGCGGCGTGTTATCTTGATTCTATGGCTTCGCTTGGATTGGCAGGGTTTGGTTATGGTATCAATTATCAATTTGGGTTATTTAAACAAAAGTTTGATCATGGTTGGCAGCTAGAACAGGCTGATACGTGGCTCTGTGAAGAATCTCCATGGCAATTTCCAAGGCATGACAGAACAATCGTTATTCCGATAAATGGTAGGGTTGAAAGCTATACAGCAGCGAATGGAAGAACATATTTTTCATGGGTTGACACACATACAATCTATGGCGTTCCTTATGATTTTCCTATTGTGGGGTATGCTGGGAAATCGGTCAACTATCTAAGGTTGTTTTCAGCCAAAACAGATGATGAGCTTAATATCAAAATTTTTAATGAAGGTGGCTACATGGAGGCTGTTAAAGATAAGATTCAAACAGAAACAGTGTCCAAGGTTTTATACCCATCAGATAATTTAGAATCAGGCAAGACATTACGCTTGCTTCAACAATATTTCTTTGTGTCTTGCGCTATCCAAGATATTATTCGTCGCTTTTTGGAAAAAAGTAATGATTTTCACAAAATGCCTGATTACGTTTGTATTCAACTTAATGACACACATCCAGCGCTTGCAATTGCTGAAATGATGCGCCTTTTGATGGATGAATATGGGCAAGAATGGGACGATGCGTGGAAAATTACAACACAAATTTTTGCTTATACAAACCATACATTGCTGCCAGAAGCTTTAGAAAAATGGCCGAGTCGTATTTTTAATAAGCTCTTGCCAAGACACTTGCAAATTATTTATGAAATCAATCGTCGTTTTATGGAATTTGCCCGTGAACGATTTAATGGCAATGAAGAAAAACTTTCTAAAGTTTCAATTGTTGCGGGAGATGGAGATCATCAGGTTATTAGAATGGCCAATCTCTCAATTGTCGGTTCGTTTTCAGTTAATGGTGTCGCAAAATTGCACTCAGAGCTGATTAAAACATCTTTGGTGCCTGAGTTTTATGAATTGTGGCCTGAAAAGTTTATCAATATTACAAATGGCATTACGCCTCGTCGCTGGCTTTTACATGCTAATACAGCGCTTTCAGAGTTGATTGAAAATAAAATAGGAACATCTTGGATTACTCAATTAGATGAACTTTCAAAACTTGAACCATATGCCACAGATGAAGAATTTGTGCATCAATTTGCGAATATCAAACAACTTAATAAAGAACGTTTGGCTTTCCAGATTTTTAAGCTGACAGGTGTTGTTGTTGATCCGCAAAGTGTTTACATTATTCACGCCAAGCGCATACATGAATACAAACGTCAATTGCTCACTATTCTTCAGGTTATTGGTGAATATTTTGCGATTATTAAAGACAATATCCGTCCAAAAAACAAAAAAACATATATTTTTGCTGGTAAAGCGGCGCCTTCGTATAGCTATGCTAAACTGGTGATTAAGCTGATTAATAATGTGGCAGATGTTGTCAATAATGACTCAAGAGTAAATGATGCGCTTAAGGTCATTTTTATTCCGGATTATAAAGTTTCAATTGCCGAAAAAATGATGCCGGCCGCTGATATCAGTTTGCAAGTATCTACGGCAGGTTTCGAAGCTTCCGGAACGGGAAATATGAAATTTGCGCTAAATGGGGCTTTGACAGTGGGTACATATGATGGTGCGAATATCGAAATTAGGGAAAAGGTTGGGACAGACAACTTTTATCTCTTTGGTTTAAGAGAAGAAGAAATAAGACAAGAAAGACCAAACTATAATCCACGGGATCTTTATGAAAAATCAGATTATATCAAGCGCATTTTAAATGCATTAAATTCAAACATCTTTTGCGAAAAAGATCACGCGCTTTTATTCAAGCCAATTTATGAAGATTTGCTGCATCGAGATTATTATTTTGTGTTGGCTGATTTAGAAGATTTTGACAACACAATGCACCAAGCTGAACAAGATTATACAGACAGTAAACTTTGGTTTAAAAAAGCGATTTTGAATGTGGCTCGTATCGGCTATTTTTCATCAGACAGAGCTGTTATGGAGTATGCTCAAAAAATTTGGCATATCAAACCGGTTGATTAAAAAGGTCGTTGAAAAAAGGCAGAAAAATTTTTTCTGCCTTCTTCTTTACCAAGCGTAAGATGATAAAAAAGACATAACCTAATTGCTTTTAGATTGATTAAGCCATAGTTTGATATTGTGTTGGTGTTCCGCTAGTGTTTTTGCAAAACGATGACCGCCCTTGCCATCAGCTACAAAATAAAAATAAGGTGTGACTGAAGGGTGGGCCGCTGCTTGAAGAGCTTCTTTGCCAGGATTGCATATTGGGGTTGGGGGCAATCCTTGATATCTGTACGTGTTATAAGGGCTGTCTATTTCCAAATCTTTTCGTCTTAATGTGCGGTCAAATTCTTTTTGCCCTAATGTTATTGCATAAATAACAGTCGGATCTGTTTGCAAAAGCATATTCTGATTTAAACGATTGATAAAAACAGATGACACCATGCCGCGCTCAGCATTGATTCCTGTTTCTTTTTCGATAATTGAAGCTAAAATCAAAAGCTCATACGCATTTTTTAATGGCAAATCTTTTTGTCGTGATGACCAAATTTTATCAAGGGTTGAGGTCATAGCCTTTTTAGCCTGGTTAACAATTGCATCTCTGGTTTCGCCTTTGGCAAAAGTATATGTCTCCGGCAAAAGGTCGCCTTCGGTGACTGTTTGCGTTATTTTCCCGCTTAAAAATTTGTTGTCTTCAATCAAAGCAAGCATTTGCTTTGATGTTAAGCCCTCAGCCAACGTCAAACGATGCATTATGACCTTGCCAGTTGTGAGTTTTTGCAAAATTTGAGCCAATGACATTTTGGGCTCTAAAAGATATTCACCGGCTCTCAATGATTTGTCATATTTGAAGGCTCGCATAACGATTTGTGTTATCAAATGTGAAGGTGCTAAATTTTGAGTGTGCAGTTGTTTTGCTACTTTTTGAGCTGAAGTTCCCCTTGCAACCTCAAAAACAATAGGCATATCGTAAGGCAGCGGTTTAAAAAACTTTATATCCACATATGCGTAAAGTCCTAAAAGAAATATGAGGACAACACTGAACAATAACAAAAGTTTTTTCATCTATTCATATTTCTTCAAAATTAATGTCGCATTTGTGCCGCCAAAACCAAATGAATTTGACATAGCTGCTTTAATTTCACGTTTTTTAGGCTGTAAAGGCACTAAATCCATATCTTTCAGCTCATCTTCAACATCTTCTAAATTTAATGTTGGCGGGCATATTTGATCTTGAATGGCAAGGGTTGTATAAACGGCTTCGACAGAACCAGCGGCTCCAAGTAAATGCCCAATAGATGATTTTGTTGATGACATAGAGACATTTTTGATTTTTGAGGCAAAAACTTCTTTAACGGCTAAAGCTTCACCAACATCGCCAACAATTGTTGATGTGCCGTGAGCATTAATGTAACCAATATCATCTAAAGAAACGTTGTGCTCGGCAGCTTTTTTTAAGGCCATTTGCATAGAACGCTTTGCTCCTTCGCCAGAAGGTGATGTAATGTGATAAGCATCACCCGAAACACCATATCCGGCAACCTCTGCATAAATTTTTGCACCGCGGGCAAGAGCATGATTAAGTTCTTCCAAGACAAGGGCTCCTGCACCTTCACTCATTACAAAACCACTGCGCTTTTTGTCCCATGGACGAGAAGCTTTTTCAGGTGTATCATTAAAATCAGAAGCAAGCGCACGCATGCGTGAAAATCCGGCTAAACCTAAAACGTTAATAGGGGCTTCAGCTGAGCCTGCCAACATAAAGTCAGCATCTCCGCGTTCGATCAT
The DNA here is from genome assembly GCA_902797315.1 of uncultured Pseudomonadota bacterium. Taxonomy (GTDB): domain Bacteria; phylum Pseudomonadota; class Alphaproteobacteria; order RF32; family CAG-239; genus UBA1254. The sequence goes on from CADBSM010000080.1 coordinate 27,631, forward strand.
GCAATAAGCTTCACCAATGGCATGAGCTCCTGTGGTGCAGGCTGAAACACAGGCTTCATTGGGTCCTTTTAATCCATATTTGATTGATAAGTTGCCTGAAATAAGATTAATCAAAACAGACGGAATGAAAAATGGCGATACACAACGCATACCAACCTCATTGAAAGAAAGGGAGCTTTCGTAAATTGTTTGCAGACCGCCAATGCCGGATCCCATCATGACGCCACAACGCTCTTGTTGTTCAGGTGTTTCAGGAACAAAACCGCAATCTTTCATAGCCTCGATGCCGGCGGCCATGCCATAAACAATGAACGTGTCATTCTTTTTTTGATCTTTTAGGGGCAAAACTTCATCAATATTAAATTCTCCTTTCTCTTTGCCCCAAGGAACACGTCCCGCAATTTTGACCGGTATGTCTTTTAAATCAATGTCTTCAATTTTAACGATGCCTGAATCGCCTTTAAGTAAACGTTTCCAGTTGTGTTGAACGCCAACACCTAATGGCGAAACAATTCCAAGACCTGTGACGACAACTCTTCTCATATTCAACCTCTTGATTATATCTATAGTACCAAAAAACTCGCTTGAATACAGCGAGTTTTTACGTTAACTTAAGCCACAAGACTTACGCATTCTTTGAAAGATAATCAATCGCATCTTTCACTGTTAAGATTTTTTCAGCAGCGTCATCAGGAATTTCACAGCCGAATTCTTCTTCAAAAGCCATAACAAGCTCAACAGTGTCCAAGCTATCAGCGCCTAAATCATCAATAAAGCTAGCACTTTCTGTAACTTTTGATTCTTCAACGCCAAGATGTTCTGCAACGATCTTTTTAACGCGATTTGCGGTATCAGTCATGTATTTAAACCTCAAATAAAATTAAAACAAATTTTCAGACCTTTTCACCAGTCTTGTTTTTTTGTTATCAAATTTAGGCTCTTTTGACAAGCTTTTTTTTAAATGTTAATCCACAAAAAGATTCTTTTGGTTTTTAACTATTTGATTTTGTGGTGTTTTATTGAGTTTTCTTTTTCTTGGCTCACGTGCATAAATAAGTTGTTATCTTTTGATCAATACTTATATATATCACAAAATTGTCAAAAAGGAGAAAAGATGAAAGTTGCAATCGTGGGAGCAGGACAGGTCGGAAGCGCTACAGCTTTTGCGCTTATTTTAAGGGGTGTGGCAAGAGAGGTCGTTTTGGTTGATATAAACAAACAAAAAGCTACAGCTGAAGCACTTGATATTTCACACGCTACAACTTTTGCATATGCCGGCAAAATTTATAGTGGAGATTATGCAGATATAAAGGGTTCTGACGTCGTTATTATTGCTGCCGGGGCTAATCAAAAGCCCAAAGAGACGCGGATTTCTTTAATGCAGAGAAATGTTGCAATCTTAAAAAATATTGTTGACAATATCCTAAAATATGCGCCTAAAGCCTTTGTTTTGGTGGCTTCTAATCCCGTTGATATTATGACAAATCACACATTAAAGCTTTCAGGTCTTCCTCAAAATCAGGTTTTTGGAAGTGGTACAATCCTAGATACGTCAAGATTTCGTACGCTAATTGGTGAATATTTCGGTGTTTCTTCAAAATCGGTACATGCTAATGTTTTGGGCGAACATGGGGATAGTGAGGTTTTGGTGTGGTCAAATGCTGATATTGGAACACTTTCCATTGAAGAGTTTGCTCAAGAACGCCACAAAAGTTTATCTGAAGAAGTGAAGGGTGAAATAGATAATCATGTGCGTTATGCCGCTTACAAAATTATTGAAGGCAAAGGCGCAACTTTTTATGGCATTGCAGGAGCTCTTGCGCGTATTTGTCAGGCAATATCTACTAATGAAAATGCTGTTTTAACAGTTTCTTCGTTTCATCAAAACATTGAAGGGGTCGAAGATGTTTGCTTGTCTTTACCTTCAATTGTTAATAAAACAGGAATTGAACAAGTTTTTATGCCTTCACTTTCAGACAAAGAACGTGAACTGTTGGCTTTAAGTGCTTTGAAGCTCAAAAATTACATAAAAAACATTTAAGCGGTTATATATAGACTTTTTTAACTTTTTATGATATAATCTATCATAGAGTTAGTGTTTTTTGGGAGAAAACAATGCGTAGAAGCCATGAAAAAGGTGCGTCCTTTGACGATGTTCTTAAAGCGTTGTTTTTATTTTTTTTGTTCGCCGGGGTCGTTTTTTATTGGGTGTCAACATTGCTCCATCGTCATTATATGGAACAAATTGCTGAGCAAGTCGGTACTTTCTTTACAAAATATGAGACTGAATTACCCGGTTTTATAAGACAAAAACTCAATCTCAATTCATCTAAGCAACTCATTAATTATGGCTTGGTACCTGAATGCAAAGAGAAAGTCAGTGTTTTTAACAAAAACAAACAGGTTTGTGCTTTGCCGCTTGGACAGATAGAGATAAATACCGAATATTTGGATCCGTTTTATTATACCTACTTGTACATTCATTTTACGGATATATACAAAAGAGTTTCTTGTGAAAACTTTTTATCTGTTGGCTGGGAAAAACTTCTTCCTCAAGAATGGTGGGGTCCGAAGAGTTATATCGGTGTAATGAGTGAAAATACAACGGGAAAAATTTATTTTTCACTTAATCCGCAATATATTAAAAATGACGGAGCCGAGGCAAAGCCTACGGAAGAACACATAAAACAAGTATGTGAAGTTTGCAGAGATAGTTTTTATTGCACAATCCTGTTTTTCTTTGATTTTGATAAAAACCTATACAAGTCATAAAAATTTAAGTTGATATCTGAAATAAAAAAACATATAATCCAATTCAATTTCGGTTTAATACTAAGGATAGAAAATGAATATTACTTTGACCTCGAAACAAGTCGACATTGGTGATAGATTAAAAAAACATGTTGAAGAGACAATTGAAAACACAGTAACAAAATATTTTAATGCCCCTTTGGGTTGCAGTGTGTCTTTTTCGAAAGAAGGTGAGGCGTTTTTAGCAGAAGCAACTGTTCGTCCAGCTAAAAACATTGTTTTAAAGGCAACAGGTGAAGCTTCAGATCCTTATTCGGCTTTCGATAATGCCAATGAACATATTGCAACTCGTTTGAGACGAAACAAAAACAAGCTGAACAGTCGAAAAAACAAGGTTAGCTTAGCTGAGCTTGCTTATCAGGCTGTTTTACCTGTTCATGAAACAGAAGAAGAAATGGATGTTGATGTTGACAGCCCAATTACAATTGCCGAAGTAGATGCCAATATCCCTGTTTGTACAGTGAGTGAAGCCGTGATGTATATGGATCTTTCGGGTGAAAATGCTTTGATGTTTCGGAATGTTTCAAACAATCATATCAGCATGGTTTATAAACGCCATGATGGACATATCGGTTGGGTTGAGCCAAAAGCTTAAAATTAAGGTTGGAACGTTATGAAACTATCAGATATTCTTTCTCAAAACACAATAGTCATGTCTGTAAAGGCTTCCAATAAGTCACAGCTGATTAAGGAGATGGCCGCAAAAATTGCAAGACATGAGAATATAGACGTGCATATGGTTGAAGATGCTATGTTTGAGCGTGAAAACTTAGGTTCAACAGGTTATGGGGCAGGTATTGCTTTTCCGCATGGAAGAGTAGAGGGCGCAAAACGTGTTAAAGCTTATTTTACAAAACTTTCAGAGCCAATTGATTATGATTCAATAGACGGAAAGCCTGTTGATTTGTTTTTTGCTCTTGTCTCTCCTGAAAACAGTGGTGCCGACCATTTAGAGGCTTTATCCGTGTTGTCTAAAACAGCTCAAAACAAAACTTTGTGTGCAAAGCTCAGAAAAGCAACAACCAAAGACGATATTTATAAAATTTTAACACGTTGATTTTTAAAAAAAATCAGGCATTTCTGCTTTGTTCTAAAGGTTTTTATCTCTTTTAGAACAAAGTATTTTTTTTGTTACAAATATTTCACAAAAAAACAATTGATAAGAGCAAAAATAAAATGTATAATCTTTCCAAGGTATTGCAATATTTTTTTAGAGGTCCTCATGATCAAATTTTTTGTTTTTGCGTTTATTCTTTTTTCTTCAATAAAGCCGACTTTTGCGCAGACAGAAGATCCGCAGCATTTGGAAAGTCGTTGCGGCAAGGGTTGCGTTGATAAACTTCTTGATTGTGAAGAGCTTGGCTATCAAAAAAATCTTTATTGTCCTGAAGGATATGTGATTTGTCCGTTTGATCCAGAATATATCTGGTGCAAAACTTATACTTGTGACATGGGCGGTCTTTATACAGAGGATGAAGTTTCTGCTAAAAGGGCAGAGGGATATCTATGCCACAAGTACAGATATCACGGACACACTTGTTATGAGTGCGATGATGTAGATGAAGAGCGCTGCCAGTGGACGGCTGCCAATGTTGGACAAGGCAAGCCATCAGGTCAGCTTTGTCCCAATGGTAAATACACAGAATGTGTCAAAGAGTGTTATTTGCAAGATAAATCATCTCAAATTCCTTCAGGAGAAGCAGTTGTGCCGGTGTATACAAAATGCTTCAACTGCGGGGTTGAAGAAAGAATCGTGACAGATTTTGAGTGTAAGGCGGGTTATATTAAAAAGAATGGAAAATGTGAACCCAATGGGTGTCCGTTACCTGTGACACATACTGATATTTTGTATGGAACAAATGTGACAGATTGTGATACCAAAGCTCACCCTGAAGGTTGGTATTTTGAATCAAACGGCAGAAGCGGAGACAAAGCTTGCGGTCGCTGTATTCCTAAAGAATGTCAGGCTGGATACACGCCAGGTGAGGTATGTCCTTCAGGTGCTGGATATCAGCATCACACGGCAGGCTATTCAGGTGATCAGCTTTGCGGTTATTGCGAAAACCTAACGTGTGTTGCGCCATATAGCGCAAACTATCAAAAAATAGAAGATTGTCCGAAGCTTTCTAATGAAAATTGGAGCATAAGCAAAGCATGGACATATCAAAGGTCCACTCAGCAGTCGGGTGATTTGGCTTGCGGCAGGTGTGAGCCCAATCAGTGTAATGCAGGTTATACTGAGCAATATCAAAGTGTTGAAGATTGCCCGAATTCGACCGGATATGTGTGGGATTATGATAAAACAAAATTTTATGGCGATTTATATTGCGGTGTTTGTATCCCCAAAACTTGCGAAAAAGGTTCAATAGAACTGACGATTTCAGATTGTCCGTACGTTAGTTCGGTTGGTGCTTATATACAAGACACTGGTTTGTACATGGGAGAAAAACCATGCAAGGAATGCCAATGCGATGCGTCAAGCTGTCCATTTAAAACAACTCAGAGCAGCAGTTCGGCTGTCGTTGTCGGTGATGGTGGAGAGGGTGTCACACCATGTTGCGATGGTGTATCATACCAAGGTTGTAAGGTTAAAGCTTCGTGCTGCGGTTCTACGGTCAAGAACATTGAACATGCCACAGGTTATAAGGTCAATTGCACGGCTTGCGGCGAAACATATTGGGGTGCGACAGCGTGTGAAGGAAAATACAAGCCTAATGCTTGCGGTATTTGTGTAGAACAGCGTTGTGAAGATATCAGCAATCAGCTCTTTTCAAAACCAGATTGCACCAATCCTTTTCCCAACCTGCCATTTACACGTTATGGCTATACTGCCGTTCCTTCAACAGAATATCCCGGTTGCTACAGCTGTGTTTGTGACGTGACAGCAAGCGAGTGTCCTTATACAGATGATTTTCGAGATACTTCGCGGGCATATATCGGTCTTGGACAAGGTCGAAAAGTGTGTTGCGACGGTTCTTATCGGGAATGTGTCAACGAAACTTGTCAAGGTTTGCAACAATGCCCTGAAAATGCTGATCTGTGCTCACAGTGTGATGCCTGCGGAAAAACATATTACAGAGTACACAACTGTAAAACAGGTTATGCCGGTGTAAGTTGTGAGGAGTGCGCAGCAAACTATGTTGAACAAAACGGAGTTTGTATTCCGGTTGTTGGTTGCGGAGACCATGGCTATCAGGTAGATGATGGGTGTGTGTGTGATGAAGGTTACAAAGGTAAGAATTGTGATGAATGTGATGAGGGTTATGTCAAAGACAAAAACAGCGGATTGTGTCGACCGGCTGAATGTTCGGATAATAAGTGGAAAACTGCATGCGATTCAGACTGTGAAAATTGTGTTTCAAAAACGATGAAATCCGGCAAAAGTACGATTCAATGCTTTGAAGTAACCCCTAAAAACTGTAATGAAATATGTGCTAATGCAGAAGGCGTTATTTCCGACAGCAGTATGTGTGGTGAATCTAGCTTAGAACGCTGGAAACAAGGTAGGGGGCTTTACCAATATTTAAGTTCGGCTACGACGAGAAAGAGCGTTTCAGTTTGCGGCAAAACATGTTATGTGCCTGACGGATGCCCTGAAGGTGAGGCTTTAAGCAATGATCAACATCAGCAAAAAATTGAAGAAGGTTACGTTTGTCTGGAATCACATGAGAATGCAGTAGGTGAAATGTGCTATCTTTGTGTGCCTGATAGTTGTGAGGGCGACTTTGTCACAGAAAAACAAAAAAATGAGGCTGAAGCAAGCGGTGCAATATGTACACGTGTAGCTGCTTTTTCAACAACAGGTGGTTTTTGCTACAAATGTGTTTCAGATACTTGTGACGATGATTATGTGTGGTCAAAGGAAAAATTGTCTTTAGATTTGTATGCTTATGCAACGCAAGATATTTTCACTTACGGACCGCCACAGTCTTCTGAATTTGCAAGTTATATGAGTTTTCCTGAAGATATTTATGAAGGTCAAGGAAAAGAGTATTACATAGTTTATCCATATGCAGATTGTGATAACCATTCGGAACCGGGACAAGACGTATTGTGTTACAAAAATGCTGCCGGACATTATTGTTATCAAAGATATGATACATATTTCGGGGCAACCGAAGAACCCATATGTTCTAGTTTAACGCACAATACTTTGTATGAAACAGATACTGCTTGTAATGCAGCTATTTCTGGCTATACAGAGCCACTGTTTTCAAGCGAGGAAAGCCCTTATTACGGGGGTGTTCAACCAACAGCATTATGTCACCAATGCCGAGATCAAAATCAAAATGGACAATGGGCGCTTTATTGGTATCCTGAATGCCGCCAGACGGCCAATCGTGATTTTGCTTTGAGAAGTGGTGCTGTCAGCCTATTTTATAACAATCAATCATCTTCATTAGGCTATTTTGACAATACTGATGAAGAAAATGTGTGTTGTGCAGAAGATTTCATTACGGGCGATTCTGATTCTGAGTTTTCGGGTTCTGGGTGTGATTTAGCTGATTATAAGAGACAATGCAACAATACTTCTGGCTGTTCTTATACAGGTGGAGATTGCAAGTGCCAAAACGGTCTCTCACTCGATCACCCATGTGCGCTAAATAGTGGCATTGGTTTCGCGCGCTATGTTTACAAAAATAAATTGATAAATATTAAAAGTTATCATCTAGGGTCAAATGCTCAAGTTTGTTATGCTTTAGATGGCAAATGCGTGTACAATCCGGAAGCTTCATCTCGTTGTGAGGATGAGGACTGTTCTGTTAAAACGTGTTCTGAAGAGGTTTATCCTTTTACAGCAATGAGTGTGATCACAGGCGGATATATTGATGAGACAAGTGAATCTTGTTCGCCTGTTGAGTGGATTAATGGCGTTTGCACCAATCTTCCGACACGCTACAGCTGTGTGGCATGTGCTTCTCTGGGACGCACACTTTCAGCAGATTGCCAATCTTGTCAATGCGATATGGCGCAAGGATATTATGATTCTGAAGAAGATTGTTTACAAACTAACAATAGTTGTAAAAAAGATACGCTGAGCCAATGTTGGATTCAAAACCTGACATGTGCGGATAGAAATTTGCTAGAAGCTTCAGAATGTGTAGAAGATGCTTTTTATAAGTGTGTTTCTGTCGATGCAAAATGTTCTCAAAAAGTTGCAAAATCGTGCGAA